>DASXMU010000396.1:0-52472 GCA_036495485.1 Streptosporangiaceae bacterium | reverse complement strand
CCGAGCGCTGCGCCGTACGCCGGAAGGACACCTGGCCATGACCGAGGAACCAGATGGCGTTGTGCTCCTGCTCAACAGCGGACCCCGAAAGGCAGAGAGGCGTAATGCCCACCCAGATTCCGCTCCTCAACCGAACTAGTGCAACTGCCGCCAGCCGACCGGAGCGCCTGTTCGTCGGCGCCACGTTCATCACGATGCTGGGCAACAACATCCAGCTGATCGCCACTTCGCTGCTGGTCTACAAGACGGCTGGAACCGCCTTGGCGGTCGGCTGGGTCTTCATCCTGACTGCGATCCCGCAAGTCTTGTTCTCCGCTGTGTTCGGGCGCATCGCGGATCGTGTCGACAGGCGCAAGCTCTGCCTCGCGGCGGATACCGGAAGCGCGCTGACGGCAGTGGCGCTCCCGGTCGCCATCTTGCTGGGAGCCAACGCCAGTGACGCCGGCTATGTCGTCAGCTTCGTGCTGGCCTTGTTCGCGTCTATCTTCATGCCAGCCAGCAATGCGCTGTTCAAGGAGCGCTTGCCCAGTGAGCGGCTGGCCCATTTCAGCGCGAACTATGAGATCTCCTTTCAGGGCGGCTCGCTGCTGTCAGGGGTAGTAGGCGGTCTCGTCGCGCAGCTCATCGGCCTCACGCCACTGTTCTACTTCAACGCGGTGACGTTCGCCGGTTCGGCCCTCTGCATCCTGGCCGTGGGCCGCCGTCAGGTCGCGCCAGTACCGGACACGGCCACCGCTACCGCGGCGGCCACGACAGATGCTGCCGACACTGGGCAGCCGGCACCAGTCACCCCCGGTGTCAGGCGGCCGATCCTGCGCCTTGCCGTGTTCTACGCGTCCGGCACGGTACTCATCACCGTCGTGAACACGCTGCTGCTGGTATGCATCGTGTTCCGGTTCCATCAGGGGGCGGGCCTGCTCGGCGTGGTTGACGCTCTGGCGGGCATCGGCATACTGTGCGCGGCGGCGCTCTACCGGCGAATCAAGGACCGGTTCGACTACCGGTTCCTCATCCTGGTCGGCTGGTTGATCTGTATCCCGCTGACGACGATCGAGCCGATCGCCGTATGGGTCATGGTGCCGTGCATCCTGGTCGCCGCCACGGGATTCGGCCTGGTCCGGGTTCCGACTCGCACCGAGCTGATGCGCGGGGTGGATCCCAGCCGGGTAGGGCGGACCTTCGGCATGATCAACGCGTCCGGGCTGGCCGCCAGCGTGGCGGCCACCGTGGTGGTGGCCACCATCGTCGACCACCACGGTGTGGTGCCCGGCTTCCTCGCGCTCGGGGTGATCTGCGCAGTGCCAACCTGGCTGATCGCCGTATTCCTGTTGGCGAACAAGGCCTGGGCGCCGGTGCGGGACCAGCCGCAGAACACGGCGGCCGACCCAGCTACGTAGTAGACCCCCAGCAGCGGAAGGAAGTACAGATGCCAAGCTTGACACGCGCCGAGGCGACCGCACGGGCTCGTCAGGTCACGGTTCACTCCTACGCGATCGACCTGGACCTGACGACGGGGCCGGACTCCTTCCGCAGCACTACCATCGTCCGCTTCGCGGCACCGGCCGGGTCGTCCACCTTCATCGAGGTGCGGGCCCGCACGCTGCACCGGGTGTCGCTCAACGGCGCGTCCGTCGACCCCGCTTCCGTGCACGACGGCCGGCTGCCGCTGACCGGCCTCGCGGCCGATAACGAACTGGTCGTGAGCGGGGAGTTCACTTACTCGCACGAGTGCGAAGGCCTGCACCGGTACGTCGATCCAGCCGACGGCAACGTCTACCTTTACGCGATGTCGTCGCCCAGTTCGGCGCCGCAGATATTCCCCTGCTTCGACCAGCCCGACCTCAAGGCGCCGCTGAGCTTCACCGTGACGGCGCCGGCCGACTGGCAGGTCCTCGGCACCGGCCGGAGCCGTCAGACCGGGCCGGGCCGGTGGGAGCTGGCCACCACCCCGCCGCTGGCCACCTATCTGGCTGGGGTGGTCGCCGGGCCGTATGAGTCGCTCACGAGGGTGCATGACGGCATCCCCCTCGGACTGCACACCCGCGCATCGCTGGCGAGCGAGCTCAAGGCGAACTCGGAGGAGATATTCGACATCACCCGCCAGTGCCTGGACGAGTACCTGCGCCTGTTCGGTGTGGCGTACCCATTCGAGAAGTACGACCAGGTCTTCGTGCCCGAGTTCAACGTCTGGGCGATGGAGAACCCGGCTTGCGTGCTCATCCGCGAGGAGCAGCTTTACCGCGGCACGGCCACCGTCGGCGACCGGGAGGACCGCGCCATCACCATCGCCCACGAGATGTCACACATGTGGTTCGGCAACCTCGTCACGATGCGCTGGTGGGACGACTTGTGGCTGAACGAGGCCTTCGGCGACTACATGGGCCACCGGCTGCCGGCGGAGGTGACCTCTTTGACCGGAACGAAGGGCACCTACTCCGCAAACCGCAAGCCCAAGGCCTATACGGCTGACCAGCGGCCCTCCACGCACCCGCTGTCGGCCGACGCGCCCGACGTGGCAACCGGCCTGTCGCATTTCGACCACATCTCATACTTCAAGGGCTCGGCGGTCGTCGGGCAGCTCAGCGCCGTCGTCGGTGACGAGGCGCTGCGAAAGGGGCTGCGCGGCTACATCCAGCGGCACGCGTACGGCAACGCCGACTACGACGATTTCCTGGCCGCCTTGACGGCCAGCAGCCAGATTGACCTCTCATCCTGGGCAGAGCGGTGGCTGCGGGAGAGCAACGTCAACACCTTGGAGCCGGAGATCTCGGTGATCGACGGCCGTATCGTCGCGGCGGCGATCGTGCAGAGCGCTCCCGACAGCCATCCCGTCCTGCGCCCGCACGTGCTCAACGTCGGCCTGTACGGCCAGCAGCCCGCCACGGTGCGGGTCAGCATCGATGGCGCTCGCACTGAGCTGCCCGAACTCGTCGGCCGGCCGGCGCCCCGCTTCCTGCTGCTCAACGACGACGACCTGACCTACGCCAAGATCCGCCTTGACGCGCCGTCATTCGCTGCCTTGCCCGCCGAAATGCCCGCGCTCTCCCTGGTGAACCGGGCCATGATCTGGAGCGCCCTGCTGCTGGAGGTCCGTGACGCGGTGCTGCCTGCTGCGGAGTACCTGGCGCTGGCCAGCCGCGTGCTACCCGCCGAGACGGGGCCGCAGATCGTGACCGAGGTGCTCCGGGCGGCTAACACGGAGGTCATCGACCTTTTCCTCGCTCCGGCCCACCGCGAGGCCGGGCTGGCCCGGCTGGCTGAGCTGTGCCGGGAGATCCTGACAGCGGTGCCGCCATCGGATCCGCGCCGTCTCATCGCCTTCCGCGCCCTGATCGACTGCACGGCCGAAGGCGCCGAGCTGCTGAGCTGGATCGCGGACCGGAACCTGCCCGGCGGCATCACGCTCGACAGCGAGCTGGCCTGGCTGATCCGATATCGCCTCGCCCAGCTGGGCGAGCTTTCCGAGGAGGACATCCGCGCGGCGTACCAGGCTGACAGCAGCCCGCAAGGCGAGCAGTTCCTCGCCAAGTGCCTGGCCGCGCGCCCAGATCAGGCGGCCAAGCGCAGTGCGTGGCAGGCCATCACGACCGAGGCCGAACTGTCGTATTTCCGGGGCTGGGCCCTGGCCGAGGGCTTCTGGCAGCCCGGCCAAACGGACCTGACCGCACCGTACGTCGAGCAGTTCTTCGCCGATCTGCCCGGCATCGACAGGCTGCGGGGAGACCAGGTCACATCCTTGCTGACGCAGCATCTATTCCCGCGGTACGCCGCCCACCCGGCGACTGTCAGCCAGGCCGAGGCTCTCCTGGACGCCGGCGAACTCTCGATCCCGGTACGCCGCAAGGTCGTCGACTGCACCGACGATCTGCGCCACGTCATCCATGCGCTCGGCAACGGCGACGAGAGCTGACGGCCACAGGGCATCCCGGCCCGGCGTATCAGACGGAGGCGGGATGCCACTCTCCCAGATTATTGGGAGCCACTGCCTGTCTGAGACTGGGGAGTTCCGATTATGGAAGCCAGTTCTTCGGAGCACCTCGACCGGGTGCCCGCGGACTTCATGCAAGATCCCTACGAGATTCTTGCGCAGTTCAGGGAGAATCGGCCCGTTCACGAAGTCGTCTTCGCACACGGCGCGAAGGTCTATCTGGTCACCGGGTATGACGAGGTCCGCGCGCTTGTCTCCGACCCACGGGTAAGCAAGGACGGGCGGCGGATGAACGAGCTGTTCGTCCGGCACAGTGGCGCCGAGGCGGAGCACGCGGACGATCACGGCCACGATGAAGGTCACGACGACGGCAGCGAGACCGCAGGCTTCGACGACGAGCTCGCCGCGCACATGCTCAACAGCGACCCGCCCCGGCACACCCGGCTGCGAGCCCTCGTCAGCAAGGCCTTCACGCCGCAGCGGATCGAGCGGCTGCGCCCGCACATCGAGGAGCTGGCCGACCGGCTGCTGGACAAGCTCGCCGGGCAACCGGTGGCAGATCTAGTCGACAGCTACGCGATCCGCATCCCCATAACGATTATCTGCGAGCTATTCGGCATGCCCGAGGAAGACCGTGAGCAATTCCGGCTCTGGGCCCTCAAGCTGGTCGGCGCGGGTCAGGACCCGGAGGAAGTCGCCGACGCCTCCAGGAATGTGACCGGGTACGCCAATTCCCTGATCAACTCCAAACGGGCTGACCCAGGTGACGACATGGTCAGCGAACTGGTGCGCGTCACCGACGGCGGCGACCGGCTCACTCAGGGCGAGCTGGTGGCGATGATCTTCGTGCTGGTGGTGGCCGGCCACATCACCACAATCTATTCGATAGCAAGTTCGATTCACAGCCTGCTGACTCATCCGGACCAGCTGGCCAAGCTGAAGGCGGACCCGTCGCTTATGCCCGAGGCGGTGGACGAGCTGCTCCGC
Source organism: Streptosporangiaceae bacterium (assembly GCA_036495485.1). Classification (GTDB taxonomy): domain Bacteria; phylum Actinomycetota; class Actinomycetes; order Streptosporangiales; family Streptosporangiaceae; genus PALSA-505. The sequence continues at coordinate 47,557 of DASXMU010000396.1, read as the reverse complement.
TTCGACGGTGCGGCCGGCGTGGGAACCTTCCGGTTCACTAACGAGGACATCCCGATCGGCGACACGGTCATCCCGGCCGGAAACCTCCTGGCCCTGTCCTGGCACGCGGCCAACCGGGACAGCTCGCACTTCCCCGACGCCGACCAGCTCGACCTGGACCGCCACCCGCTGGGCAGCATGGCCTTCGGCCATGGCCTGCACTACTGCATCGGCGTGCCGCTCGCGAAGATGCAGATCGAAATCGCGCTCAGCCGGCTGATCACCCGGTTCCCTGACGCGCGGCTCGCAGGTGACCCGGACGAACTCCGGTGGGACAACAGCTCCCTGCTCCGCGGCCTGCTCGCTCTTCCGGTCGCGCTGGGCCCGCAGCGGCCGGCCCCAGATGCGGCGGTGCCGCCAGGCGTGGTGCTACGACCGGCCTAGCGGCACTCACACGGTCCGCTACCCGGCATTTCAGCGTTAACACCAAGAAATAGGGCAGCAGCGACTTCAGCAAGGACCGTGATCTGGGGCTTTGTGATTGCGTGGCTGATGATGGCGGGCTTCGGGATGCAGGCCTGGCGGCGGGTCCGGGGCTGGATGATGGCTGCCAAGCAGCGCGTGCGCCAGGTCAGAACAGATGCTCCGGCTCAAGCTCCGACGGGCTCAGCGGCTCGGGCGTAACGCTGGCCAGCGCGGCCGCCTGGTCGAGCGCGGCCTGGCAGGACGCGGCGTCGCTGCTCAGCGCGATGAGCGCGGCATACCGGCCCAGGTGCGCCCGGGGCGGCAGGTACACCGCGGCGCCCGTCGCGGCCAGCGGCTCGGCGCTTAGCAGGCCGGGGACCATGCCCCGCCCCGGCAGCGACATGCCGCCGATCCGGCAGTCCTGCGGCGGATACAGGAACCGCACCCCGGCCACGTCCCGGTGCGAGGGGATCAAGCACGGCGGCGTGGCCTGGGCCACGTCGGCGGCGACCTGGCCGGGGTCCACCCCGGTGGCCAGCTTGCCCAGGTATGGGATGAGGTCCCCGCCCAGCCGGCCGTTCACCTCGATGATCACCGGGCCGCCTGCGGTCAGCCGGATCTCGGTGTGGGTGATCCCGTCGGCCAGGCCGAGCACCCGGTGCGCCTGGGCCAGCATCAGCCGCAGCCCGGGGTCATCGCCGAGCAGATCCCGGCCGTCCACGATGTGACCGACCTCCTCGAAGCACGGCGGCGGGCCGAGGTGCTTGCGGGCCAGGCAGAACGGCTGGTACTCGCCGCTGGTCACCACCCCGTCCACGCTGATCTCCGGGCCGTCTACCATTTCCTCGACCAGCAGGCCCTGCTCGAAGTCGGGCGGGCCCGCGTGCCCGGCCCTGGCGGCGATCTGGAACGCGCCGGCCACCTCATCTGGACCGCTGACCCGCACCACCCCGGCGCTGGCGCCCATCCCGCGCGGCTTGAGCACCACGGGGAAACCGATCCGCTCCGCCGCCGCAGCCGCCTCCCCGGGTGTGTTCACCAGGGCGAACCGCGGCTGCCGCAGGCCCGCCGCAGTCAGCGCGGTGCGGGTCAGGTGCTTGTCCCGGCAGTGCCCGGCGCCGGCCACGGTCAGCCCGGGCAGGCCCAGCCGTTCGGCCACCACCGCGGTGGCGATCACCGAGCCCTCGTCGTAGGTGCACACCCCGGCCACGTGCCGCTGCTTGCCGACCTCAGCCGCCGCATCGACCAGGGCCGGCTCGTCCGGCACCGCCCTGGCGGGGTCGAGCATGCCGACCACGCTGCTGCCGGCCAGGTACGGCGCCTGCCAGCTGGCCGGCTCCTCATCGATCAGCCACAGCGGGGCCCGTTCGGCCAGACCCCTGATCAGGTACTCGCGGTAGGCGCGCCGCCCGCTGCCGATCAGCAGGACGACGCCGTCGCCATTGTCTCGCTCCACTGCGTCTCGCTCCACTGCGTCTCGCCCCACTGCGCCGTTTGCTCATGTGTGCCCGGCTGGATGCCGCCGGCTCTCCAGGAGAGGGCGCCAGACGGCGGGGCTGATACGCCGGGGCAACCGGTGCGCTGGCGGCCGGGCCCCGGCGCCGAGCCGGTCAGCGGATCGGTATTAATACGGCCAGCCCACTGCTCTCCCTTGTCAACAGGTCACGGGTAGCCGCCCGTAGATGCGGACATCGGGAGTGTTTATGGCAAGGCGTGACGTCGAGTTGCTCGCGGTCGGGGCCGGGCCCTCGAACCTCGCGCTCGCGGTGGCCCTAGAGGAACTCGCGCCGGAACTGGCCGAGAATTCGTTGATCATCGACCGCAGCCAGACCATAGAGTGGCAGCAGGGCATGCTGCTGCCCTGGGCCAAGAGCCAGGTGTCGTTCCTCAAGGACCTGGTGACGCTGCGCAATCCGCGCAGCAAGTTCTCCTTCATGTGCCACCTGCACTCCACCGGCCGGCTCGACGAGTTCATCAACATGGGCAGCTTCCTGCCCTACCGCGTCGAGATCTCCGAGTACCTGAACTGGGTGGCCCGCTCGCTGTCCCGGGTGACCGTGGAACTGGGCCGCGACTGCATTTCGATCACCGGTGAGCGCGACGCCGACGGCACGCTGGCCCGCTGGCTCACCACGCTGGCGGACGGCACCGTCATCTCCAGTCGCTACCTGGTCATCGGCACCGGCCGGGACCCGTTCATCCCGCCGGTGCTGGCCGGCCTGCCGCCATCCCGGGTCATCCACAGCTCGCAGTACCGCCCCCGGGTGGCCGGGCTGTCCAAGGAGATGCCCTACCGGGTGGCCCTGGTCGGCAGCTCGCAGAGCGCCGCCGAGTTGTTCCGGGCGCTGGGCACCGACCTGCCGGACAGCGAGATCACCTGGCTGATGCGCTCGGTCAGCCTAACCGCCGACCAGTCCAGCAAGTTCACCAACGAGTTCTACTACCCCTCATACGTGGATGAGTTCTTCGACACCGCGCGATCCGCCCGGGAGCGGATCCTCAAGGAGATGTACAAGACCAACTACTCGTGCATCACCCCGGCCATGCTCGAGCACCTGTACACCGACCTGTACCTGGACCGGCTCGGCCACCACGAGACCCGGCGGCTGATCACCATGGTGGACGTCACCGCCGCCCGCGAGTCCGGCGACGAGGTAGAACTCGAGCTCACCGACCTGAACACCGGCCGCACCACCGAACTGCGCCGCGACCTCATCTTCCTCGGCACCGGGTTCAGCTGGCAGCCGCCCCGGCTGGTGCGTGGCCTGGCCGACGCCATCGGCCTGGACCAGGTGGTGGTGACCCGGCAGTACCAGCTGGTCATCAACCAGCTCGCCACCGCCGCCTGCTACCTCCAGGGCGTCAACGAGAGCACGCACGGCATCGGCGACTCGCTGTTCAGCGTGCTGGCCCACCGGTCCCAGGACATCACCCTGGACATCCTCGCTCACCAGGGCAGCCACCGCTCCGGCCCGGCCTACGCCGGCAGCCCGGAGGAGGGCCGATGACCGCGGGCGGACCAGCGGCCGACGTCGCCACCGAGCGCGACCAGGCGTACCAGGCACTGCGGGCGGCCATGCCGCCGGCCAACATGCAGGCGGCGCTGCGCTGCAGCGTCAAGCTGCAGGACACGCTGCCGCACCAGGGCCAGCTCGACCGCAACCTGGTCATGGTGGCCTACGGCGGCGGCAAGGACAGCTCCTACACGCTGGCCTTCGTCCGGGCCATGCAGCTCATCTTGTTCCGGGTCTACGGCAGCACGTTCCGGCTGCGGGTGGCTACAAACCGGCACGCCGGGATGCCGCGGGCGGTGCTGGAGAACGTAGACCGGGAGTACCAGGCACTGCGGCTCACCGCCGACCCCGACTGCGAACTGCTGCTGATCGACGGGTCCGAGGTGAGCGTGTTCGACGTGAACACTCCGCAGCGCGAACATGTGATCCGGCGCAACCGGCTGGACACCCTGATGACCGGCCACCGCACCTTCGCCGACGGCCGGCCCACCTTCTGCAACGCCTGCAACCTGAGCGTGGTGAACTCGTTCGGGCTGGGCGCCGCCTACGGTGACGGCGCCGACCTGATCATCACCGGCGACTCCCAGCAGGAACAGCGCGAGTACGCGGTCTGGGTGAGCAGGCTGGCCCGGCGGCTGGCCCCGGGCAGCCGCGGTTCCAAAGGAAACGGGCTGGGCGGGTTGCTGTCCCACGTGGACCAGATCTCGCAGTCCTACTTCACCGACATCTACGGCGAGGACGCGGTGGAGACCATCGCCGAGCGCCGGGTCACCAGCCAGGTGCCGGAGCGGCTGCGGTTCTTCTCCATCTACTCCGACACCGCCTACACCGCCCGCGATCACCTGGACCTGCTGACCGGGCTCCTCGGCTTCAAGTTCGACGACGTGGCCTTTAGCTTCACCGAGTCGGACTGCGGCAACCCCACGCTGATGGCGCACCTGCGCGGGCTCAAGTGCGAGCGGGTGTTCCAGCGGTCCTACGCCGAGGGGCTGGCGGAGTACGTCAAGTTTGCCCTGGGCCTGATGCGCAAGAAGGACTTCCCGCCCGAGCTAATCGAGCAGATGCGCCGACGCTACGCGGGTCCGGATGCCGCTGACCAGATGCGCCAGGTGGCGGGCCGGTACGCGCTAGAGACCTTTGGCCTGACCGAGGAGCAGCTCATCTGCATGGTCTACTCCCCGTTCGCGGACGAGGGCGCCGGGCTGGAGGGCTTCCTCGCCCGCGAGCACCCCTCATTGGCGGCCCGGGTCGCCGAGGTGCACGCGGTGCTGGCCGGCGACCCGGGGTCCGTCGGCGGCCCGGGCCCGCTCGGCGGGCCGCCCGCGCTGGCCGCCGGCCTGGAGCGGATCAGCGGGCTGGAGCTGAAGCAGTTGCGGGTGCTCTACCGCAGCCCGATGCGCCAGCTCGACGGCCGTGGCGGCACCGAAGTCATCGACGCGGTGCTGGCCGGCGACCCGCACAAGGCCGTCATCCATACCCGGCACGCCCCGGACGGTCCCGACACTCTTGAGCAGATCTCTGGAAGGTAGCTATGGCAGCCGAAGTCGTCCATCTCGCCAGCGACAACCTCCTGCACGAGTACGGGCTGCACACCCAGCGGCTGATGCCCTGGGAGGTGCTGAACGCGCCGTTCGAAGGGTCCTGGGCGCTGGCCAAGCCGCACACCCGGTCCACCCTGCACTCCCACCATGAGCACGAGATCTTCATCGCCGTGCGCGGCTCGGCGGTGATCGAGTGCGACGGCGAGCAGGCCCCCTTCAAGGCCGGTGACGTGGCGTTCTTCCGGCCCGGCCTGCAGCACCGGCTGCTCAACGACGGCGACGGCGAGTTCATGTTCTACAGCGTGTGGTGGGACGAGGACATGGCCGAGGGGTTCGTCGCCCGCAACCGCGCCAGGGCGCAGGCATGACCCCGCCGCGGCCGTCCCAGGACGACCGGCCGGTGCTGGTGCTCGGGCCCAATCCGACCCCCAACGGGGGCATGCACCTCGGCCACATCGCCGGGCCCTACCTGGCCGGTGACGTCTACAGCCGCTATCAGCGGGCCCGCGGCCGGGACGTGATCTTTTCCACCGGAACCGACGACAGCCAGACGTTCGTGGTCGCCACCGCTGGCCGGCAGGGCATCAGCCCGCAGGAGCTGTGTGCCACCTCCACCGTGCGGATCAAGCGGGCGCTCGACGTCATGGGCATCTCGGTGGACGGCTTCGGCCCGTTCGACGACGGCTACCGGGCCACCGTGCTGGACTACTTCACCAAGCTGCACGCGGCGGGCAAGTTCAAGCTGCGCACGGTCAAGCTGCCCTACCTGGAGCGCACCGGGGAGTTCATCGTCGAGGGCCTGGTCGAGGGAAGCTGCCCGGTCTGCCTGGCCACCTGCCGCGGCGGCCTATGCGAGACCTGCTGCCACCCCAACAACTTCGACCAGCTGATCGAGCCGCATTACACCATCAACGATGGCGCGGTGGACGCGCCGATCGCCATGGAAGTGCCGATCCTGGTGCTGCCGATGGAGGACTACCGGGAGCAGCTCACCGCCTACCACGAGGCGTGGGCCCCCTACTGGCGGCCGCACATGACCGAGATGGTCCGCGACGTGCTGTCCCGGCCGCTGCTCGACCTGCCTATCACCTACCCGCTGGACTGGGGCATCAAGGCGCCGTTCGCAGAGACCCCCGGCCAGGTGCTGAACGCATGGCTGGAGCTGATCCCGGCCGGCATGTACACCACCTCCTACTGCGCCGGGCAGCGTGGCCGCCCGATGCCGCCCGGTCAGCTGTGGCTGCCCGGGGAGAACCGCCGCCTGGTGCACTTCCTCGGCTTCGACAACGCCTACTTCTTCTGTCTGGCGCACATGGCGCTGCTGATGGCGCACGGCGAGAAGTACATCCGGCCGGAGTGGGTGCTCACCAACGAGTTCTACGAGCTGGAAAGCGAGAAGTTCTCCACCAGCAAGGGGCACGTGCTGTCCCCGGAGGAACTGCTGACCGAGGTGCCCAGGGACCTGGTCCGGCTGTACCTGGCGCTGACCGCGCCGTCCTACCAGCGCAGCACGTTCAGCCGCGCCGCCCTGGACAAGATCACCCGGGGCCAGCTGGTCGAGCCGTGGAACCGGCTGGTGGCCATCTTGGGCAAGGCCATCGCCAACGCCAGCAGCGGCGGCCCACTGCCGGTATCGGCCACCGGCAGGGAGCGGGCCGCGACCATCCTGGAGCGGTTCGGCCACTGCTACGAGATGCCGGACTACTGCCTCAACCGGTGCGCCGAGACCATCCTGGTGCACGTCGGCCGGCTCTCCAGGATCGCCGGGGAGATCTCCCGCGGCATCGATGAGCAGCCCGCCACATGGGGTGACCTGTTCCTCCAGGTGAAGGCGCTGCTGGCGGCGGCCGCCCCGGTGCTCATCGACCTGGCCGCGGCGGTCAGCGAAGGCCTCGGCTTCGACGGCGAGCTGGCCGCCGGGGTGTTCGACGTGGCCGAGATCAAGCCGTTCACCCCGCCGGTGCTTTCCGCTGGGCAGCCCGGTGGCGGGACGGCCGCCGGAGGCGAGTGACCCGATGCGCATCGTCGTGGTCGGCGGCGGGGTGATCGGCCTGCTCACCGCGGTCGAGTGCGTCCGGGCCGGGGCGCGGGTCGACCTGGTGGACCGGGCCGCCATCCCGGCGCCGCTGGCCACGTCGAACGACCGGTACCGGGTGGTCCGGGCGCTGCATCGGGGCGACCCGGTGCTGACCCTGGCGGGCGCCCGCGGCCGCCAGGGCTGGGCCGAGGTGGAGCGGCTGCTGGGCGGCCAGTTCTGGCGGCGTACCGGCGCACTCACCATCATGCCGGCCGGTGACGTGCCAGCCAGCCTGGATCTGCTGGCTGCAGCCGGGGTGGCCGCCCAGGCGGTGCCCGCCGCGACGCTAGCTGAGAAGTACCCGCAGCTGCGCCTGGTGGGTGGCCGCAGCGCGGTCTACGAGCCGGGCGCGGGCGCGGTGCTGGCCGCCGGCGCGCTGGCCGCGCTGGCCGGCTGGCTGGCCGGGCAGCCAGCCGCCACCCTGCGCCCCGGCCACCGGGTCACCGCCCTGGATGAGGACGGCGGAGTGCACATGGCCGACGGCTCGGTGCTGGCCGCCGACGCAGTGGCAGCCGCGCCCGGGCCGTGGTCGCGCGACCTGCTCCCAGCCGATGCCGCCGGGCGGCTCACCCTGCTGCGCCAGACCATGCTCAGCTACACCCCGGCCCCTTCCTCGCGGGCCTGGACCGGCCTGCCCGCCGTGCTGGGCATGGGCCATGGCTCGGACGCCTGGCTGATGCCGCCCGCGGCGGGGCCCTCGGCCCGGCTCAGCGCGGCCAGCGCCTGCCGGCCGGTGTCCACCCTGGCGGGCCGGGCCACCCCGGCGCACTGGCGCGACCACCTGGTCAGCCGGTTCAGCGTGCTGCTGGCCGACTTCGACCCGGCCCGGGTGACCGGTGCCGCGGACAGCTACTACCTGTCCGACCAGTCCGGCCTGGGCCCCCGGCTGGCCCGGCTGGGCGACGGGGCGGTGTGGGCCTACCCGGCCTGCGGCGGCATGTCGTTCAAGATCGCCCCGCTGGTGGCTGGCGCACTGGCCGACCGGGTGCTGGGGCGGCCGCCGCGCCCAACCGGGCTGGATTCGATTGACCGGCCGTGGCAGCTGGACGGCCGCGCTCGAGAAGGAAGACACGATGAAGCTGCTCGCACTTGAAACCGTCCAGTATCTGACCTATTACCAGTCCAGGTACCAGCAGGTCGAGGGCTTCGGCGCGGACCTGTTCGTGCTGAACGGCCTGGGCACCCCGGACTTCTGGCCTTCGGGCCGGTACCGGATCGCCGGCTCCAAGAAGATCGGCGACATCGTGGCCGCCGCCAGGGACTGGCACACCACCGAGCACTTCGACGGCGTGATGACCTTCTCCGAGTCCGGCGTGATCGCGGTGGCTGTGGTTGCCGACGCGCTGGGGCTGCCGGGCGTCGGCGTGGAAGCCGCCCGGACCAGCCGCAACAAGCTGCTGATGCGCCAGGCGCACGAGCGCGCCGGAGTGCCCCGGCCGCGGTTTCGCATGGTGCCCGACCTGGCCGCAGCGCTGGACACCGCAGCCGAGTTCGGCTACCCGGTGATCCTCAAGCCGACTCTGGGCGCGGGCAGCAACTTCGTCTTCCGGGTGGACAGCCCCGAGGAGATGCGATTGCGCTTTCAGCAGGCGGAAGACGGCTTCCGGCAGATGAGCTGGTTCACCATGGAGCCCGACGGGGTGGACCACGGCCCGGAGGGGCTGCTCATCGAGTCATTCCTGGACGGGCCGGAGTACCTCACCGAGTCGCTGGCCTGGGACGGCGAGGTCTACCTCGGGTCGATCGTGGACCGGGTCACGGTCGAGGGCGCCACCTTCGACGACGACGTGCACCACGCGCCCACCTCGCTGGATGCCGAGCAGGTGGCCGCGGTGCACCGGGTTATCACCGCCGCGGCCCTGGCGCAGGGCATCAAGCGCAGCGTGATGCACGCCGAGGTCCGCTACCACCAGGGCCAGCCGCATCTGCTGGAGATCGCGGTCCGGCTCGGCGGCGGCGGGCTGGACTACTTCGCCCGGATCAGCGCGGGCTACTCGCCCATTCAGGCCATGATGGATGTCGCCTGTGGCCGCCGCCCCGACGTGCACCACTACCGGCCGACCGGCGTGCACACCGCGGGCACCTGCCTGATCAGCGGGCCCGGCCGGGTCGAGGAGATCAACGTGCCGGCCGAGGTGGCCGAGTCGGACCGGGTGTTCTTCCTCAAGATCACGGCCAAGCCGGGTGATGTCATCAAGCGGCCACCGCTCGGCAACACCGTCCTGGGCTTCCTGTGCACCACCGGCACCTCGTTCGGGGACGCTATGCAGGTCGCCAGCGACCTGGCCGCCCAGATCGAGGTCAAGCTGGCGCCCGCCGGTGCCCCGGCGGAGGGTGCGGCACCGGCGGGTGCCACCCGCGGGCACGTGCTGCTGTCCTCGGTCCCCGGCACCTCCTCCGACGGCCAGTAGCGCCGCGGGTCAACCGCGCTCCCGCTCCACCACCCAGCGGCCACGCACCTGCGCAGCCGCCACCAGATACGAGAGGCAGATATCCATGACGCTGGTGAGCTCAGGCGGCACTGCGGCCGGCACCGGCCGGCCGGTCAAGGGCGGGGTTGTCTCCTGGGCCTGCCACGTCGGCTTCCCGCCCTCGACGATCTTCCCCTTCACCCCGCCGGAACGGATCGGCATCAGGAACCTGCTGGAGTTCCAGGCGCTGATGTTCCGGCCGCTCTACTGGCTGGGCAAAGACGGCCAGCCTGGAGTGGACTACGACCTTAGCCTGGCCCTGCCGCCGCAGTGGAGCGAGGACGGGCGCACCGTCACCGTGACCCTCAAACCGTGGCAGTGGTCCAACGGCGAGACGATCTGTGCCGACAACGTGATGTTCTGGGTCAACATGATGATGGTGAAGTCTTCCCGGCTGGGCACCTACTCACCCGGCTACTTCCCAGACAATCTCACCTCCTACGAGAAGGTGGCCGAGGACCAGGTCCGGTTCACCTTCGACCGGGCCTACTCCAGGGACTGGGTGCTGATGAACCAGCTCACGCTGATCATCCCGATGCCCCGGGCCTGGGACCGCACGGCCGACGGCCCGGCCAGCGCCTCCATGGACGTGGCCGACATCCCGGCGGTGTACGACTACCTGCTAGCCGAGCACGGATCCTGGGCCGCGGAGAACAACGAAGACCGGGCACTGTGGCCGGCCAGCCCCATCTGGAGCGTGGTCAACGGGCCGTGGCGGCTGAAGAGCTTCGACCTTGACGGCACCGTGACGTTCGTGCCCAACGACCTTTACTCCGGCCCGAACCCGCCGCATCTGGACGAGTTCCGCCAGGTGCCGATCGCATCCGACGAGGAGCAGTACCGGGCACTGCTGGCCGGCCCGGACACCATCCAGGTCGGCTACCTGCCGCACGGCATGGGCGCGCCTGCCGGGGAGCCGGACCCGCTGACCAAGGACTTCCGGCTGGTGCCGCAGCACGTCTATACGGTTCACTACATGCCGCTGAACTTCGAGAACCCAAGCCTGTTCGGCCGGGTGGTCCGGCACGCCTACTTCCGCCAGGCCCTGCAGTGCGTGATGGACCAGGACACCGCCATCCGCGACATCTTCCACGGCTACGCGTTCGTCACCAGCGGCCCAGTGCCGATGCGGCCGGACAGCGAGTACGTCTCACCCACCCAGCGCGAGACCCCGGTGACCTTCGACCCCGAACGGGCCCGCCGGCTGCTCACCGGGAACGGCTGGGACGTCACCCGTGCACCGGCCGTATGCGTGCGTCCCGGTGCCGGCCCGGGCTGCGCGGGGGAGGGCATCGAGGCGGGCGACAAGCTCTCCTTTACGGTGCGCTACGTGGCGGGCCGCAGCGCACTGCTCCAGCTCATGAAGCAGTTCCAGGCCGACGCGGCCCTGGCGGGCATCGAGCTGCACCTGCAGGAGGTGTTTGGCTCGGTGCTGGTGGCTGAGGACCACGGCGAGAGCAGCCCCGAACACCCGCACACCTGGGAACTGCAATGCTGGAACGGCGGCTGGTCCTTCTACGGCAAGCCGACCGGCGAGGCCGTGTTCAAGACCAAGGGCGGCAGCAACTTCGGCCGCTACAGCAACCCCCACGCCGACGAACTCATCGAACGGATCGTGGTCAGCGACGACCTGTCAGCCGTCCACGACTACCAGGACTACCTGGCCGGCCAGATCCCCGTCGTCTGGACCCCCGGCTTCCCGCTCCGCGTCCTGGCCGTAGCCCACAACCTCCGTGGCGTCGAACCCGTCAACCCCTACGGCACCATCAACCCCGAGAACTGGTACTACACCACCCCCGGCTGATGACTGCCTCGCTGGGCCCCTGGCGGAACGCCGCTGATACACCTCGCGGTGTATCTATTCGCCCGCTCTGCGTGCTCTTTTGTGTCATGAAGCCTTCGACCGCGGGCGCCGGGCGAGTGCGCACTGCCGCCGGGCCGCGGCGGTACCTGATGTGCCCGCCGACCTACTTCGACCTGAGCTACCCGGTCAACCCGTGGATGGACCCCAGCAAGCCCGTTGATCCGCAGCTGGCCGTGCTGCAGTGGCAGCGGATCCATGACTTGCACGTCGAACTGGGGCACACGGTGGAGGTGCTGGACCCACTGCCCGGGCTGCCCAGCATGGTCTTCGCAGCCAACGGCGCCACCGTGCACGGCCACCGGGTGCTGGTCGCCAGGTTCAGCGATGACGAACGGGCCGCGGAGACCCCGGCCTACCTCAGCTGGTTCCCCCGGCACGGCTTCGAGACCCGCCAGGCCGCCTGGGCCAACGAAGGCCAGGGCGATTTCCTGGCGGCGGGCGGCTGGCTGCTGGCCGGCAGCGGCTTCCGCACCGACCGCCGCTCGCACGCCGAGGCCGAGGAGTTCTTCGGCTGCCCGGTGATCAGCCTGACCCTGGTCAGCGACAGCTACTGCCACCTCGATACGGCGCTGTCCGTGCTGGACGAGCAGACCATCATGTACTACCCGGATGCCTTCAGCCCGGGCAGCCAGATCCTGCTGCGGCAACTGTTCCCTGACGCCATCCTGGCCACCGCCGACGACGCCGCCGCCCTGGGGCTGAACGCGGTCAGCGACGGCCGGCATGTGCTGCTGCCGGCCGGGGCCATCGGGCTGACCGCCCAATTGCGCGAGCGCGGCTACCAGACGGTCGACGTCGAGGTGCCCGAACTGCTGCGGGCCGGCGGCGGGGTCCGGTGCTGCACGCTCGAGCTGGGGCCGGTCACCGCCGGGACCACCCCCGCCGGAGACCTGGCCGTGGCCGAGCGCACGGTCGCCAGTATCGGAGTGGCACCCACGGCCGGCTCGGCGCTGCTGGACGGTGCCGCCGGCCCGGTGCCGCCCGAAGACAGCGGGCTGACCGTCGTTGTGACCAGCGTGGCCTCGGACTCGCACACCTGGAACCTGATCTACCTGCAGCTGGCTCTCACCGAGCTCGGCCACCGGGTGATCAACCTCGGCGCCTGCGTACCGGACGAACTGCTGATCAGCGAGTGTCAGCGGCTGCGGCCCGGCCTGGTCGTGATCAGCACGGTCAACGGGCACGGCTTCCACGACGGGATGCGGCTGATCGGCCGGGTCCGGGCGTGCCCAGAGCTGGCCGCGACCCCGGTGGTCATCGGCGGCAAACTCGGCATCACCGGCCCGGCCGGGCACGCGGGCCGCGGCCAGTTGCGCGCGGCCGGCTTCGACGCGGTCTTCGAGGAAGGCACCGGGATGACCGCACTGGCCTCGCTGGCCGGACAGCTGACGGCGAGCGTGCGGACGTGACCGGTGCGGACCTGACGCCGGCCGAACGCTGGCCGGCATCCTTCGGCGCGTTCATCGCCCGTGCGCGCCAGGACGGCCAGCTCGTAGTCCAGCCGCGGATGGGGATGAGCAATCCACGGGCCATGCGGGCCGGGCTGCTGGCCACCAAGCGTGCCGCCGCGCTCACCGTCGGCACCATCACCCTGGACAGCTACACCCGGGTCGGCGACGAAGCCAGGGCACGGGCCGCGGTCGCGGCCGATGTGGACCTCAACGGCTACCCGATCACCACCTACGACGTTGCCACCACCCGCGGCGTGCTTGACGGCGTGACCGGGCCTGGCTTCCCGGTGCAGGTCCGGCACGGTTCACCGTGCCCCGAGCTGATCTTCAGCGCGCTGATCGACGCTGGCCTGGATGCGACCGAGGGCGGCCCGGTGTCCTACTGCCTGCCCTACAGCCGGATGTCGCTGGAGGCTTCGGTGCGCAACTGGGCCCGTTCCTGTGAGCTGCTGGCCGCGCTGCGCGAGACCGGGGCCGAGCCGCACCTGGAGACCTTCGGTGGCTGCATGCTCGGCCAGCTGTGCCCGCCCAGCCTGCTGATCGCGATGAGCGTGCTCGAAGCGCTGTTCTTCCGCCAGCACGGGCTGCGCAGCATCTCGCTCAGCTACGCCCAGCAGACCAACCACGAGCAGGACGTCGAGGCGGTGTACGCGCTGCGCCAGCTGGCTGCGCAGTGGCTGCCCGGGGTAGATACGCACGTGGTTATCTACACGTACATGGGCGTGTACCCGCGCACGCCGAGCGGCGCCAGCGCGCTGCTGGCCGAGTCGGCCCGGCTCGCGGTGCAGACGGGCGCCGTCCGGCTCGTCGTGAAAACGATCACTGAGGCATACTGGATCCCCTCCATCGCCGACAACGTGGAGGCACTGGAGACCGCGGCCGCGGCCGCGGCGGCCGAGCAGCGCGCGCCCACCACCGTGGCAGCTGGCGGCACCGGTATCTACGCTGAGGCCAGCAAGCTCATCGAGGAGGTTGTGGACCTGCACCGCGACCTCGGCCAGGCGCTCATCGACGCGTTCCGGCTCGGCTATCTCGACATCCCCTACTGCCTGCACCCGGACAACGCCGGCCAGACCCGCAGCTACATCGACGGCGCCGGGCGGCTGCAGTGGTCCCGGATCGGCGCTATGCCGCTGCACGGCCTGGCCGATCCGGCCGGATCGGCGGAACTCACCGCGTCGGGGCTGCTCGCTTCGCTGTCGTTCGTGGAGCGCAGGTTCGACTACGCCAGCCTCGAAGAGGATCTCGCCGCGGAGATCCAGGCGGCGGAGGCGGCCGGCCACGTGCCGCCAGAGCTGAAGGGAATCAAGTAGATGACCCGGACCCACCTGCCCGTCACCGGCCAGGGCCCACCGCTGGGCAGCCTGCGCGAGCACCTGGCCTCGCCGGTCACCCGGGCGGTGCTGATCATCCAGAACCGGATGCTGGCCGCAGCCAGGGAGTTCCTGCAGGAGAAGGGATTCACCGAGATGCTGCCGCCGATCATCGGGCCGGTGACCGACCCGGGTGCCCGCGGCGCCAAGCAGGTCGATGTGGATTACTACGGCCATCGGTACAAACTGATGACCAGCGCCATCTTGTACAAACAGGCCTCACTGACGATGTTCGACAAGATCTTTTGTATAGCACCGAACGTTCGCCTGGAACCACTCGAGACCGCCTCGACCAGCCGTCACCTGGCTGAATTTCATCAGATCGACGTCGAAGCGGCCGACTACACCAGGGAAGAGATCATGCAGCTGGCCGAGAGCCTGGTCGGGCACGCGATCCGGCGCATGGTCGCCGACGTGCCCGGCGAGCTTGACCGGCTCGGCCGGGACACCAGCCTGCTGGCCAGCCTGGCGTCCGCGCCGTTCGGCCGCCGCAGCCATGCGGACGCGGTCGCGGACCTGCACAGCATGGGACACAGCCAGAGCCCGGACGCCGAGATCGACTGGGTCGGCGAGGAAATCTTGTCCCGGGAGGCGACCCGGCCGTTCTTCATCACCGACTACCCCAAGGGCTCCCGCGGCTTCTACGACAAGGAAAGCCGTGACCAGCCCGGGTTCTTGCGCAACTTCGACCTGATCGCCAACGAGGGGTGCGGCGAACTGTGCAGCGGCAGCGAACGTGAGCACGACTACGGCACGATCATCGCCCGGATCCGGGAGACCGGGGAGAACCCGGCCAAGTACGGCTGGTACCTGCAGATGCTGCGGGAGGGCATCCCGGGGAGCGCGGGGTTCGGCATCGGAGTGGAGCGGCTCACCCGGTACCTGGCCGGGCTCGACTCGGTCTGGCAGGCCAGCGCCTACCCCAAGATCCCCGGAGTGGCCTCGCCATGAGCCTGCTGCGGGCGGGCGCCTTCCCTGAAGCGGCCGTGCGAGCCCGGGCCGCCGCCGGCACCGCCGCCGTGTTCCCGGATCGCGGCGACTACGGGCTGGCCCTTTACGGCGGTGCGCGGGAGGACGCGCTGGCTATCCCGGGTGACCCACTGGACGAGCTCAGGCTGGTGCCACCGGTGTTCGTGCCGCAACGGCTGGCCAAGCTGATCGAGCTGAGCAGGGAGCCGGTGTACCGGGACGTGGCGCTGGACACGATGGTGGGTGGCCTGCCCAGCACGCTGCCGCTTTACCTGTCCGCGTTCGGCTCCACCCGCGCGGCCAGCGTGGACCTCGGCGTGGCCGCCAGCAGGCAGGCCGGGCGGCTGGGCATCCCCGTGGTGATCGGCGAGAACGTCGCGCCGGTCAACGGCTACGGCCGGCTGGGGGAGGACGCGCAGCGCTCTCTGCTCGGCCGCATCACCGCCTACGCCGAGCACGCACTGGACGGCTACGGCGGCGTGGTCGTGCAGCAGAGCACCGAGGACGCCGGCGCCGAGGTGTGGAACCTGGCCTACAGCGACCCCAACGTGCAGCCGCTGCTGGAGTCGGGACGGCTGGCCTTCGAACTCAAGGTGGGCCAGGGGGCCAAGCCGGGGCTGGGCGGGATGACCGTGCTGGACACCTCCGCCGCGGCCAGGCTGGCCGACGCCTACACCATCGACCCGGTGTTCGGCGTGGGCAGCGACGCGGTGCTGCGCAGCAGCAGCCCAGGCACGTTTACCGAGGAGATCCTGCGCCAGCAGATCCGGCTGATGCGCAACAACTACCCGCGGGCCCGGATCTGGGTGAAGCTGCCGCCCGCCAGGGACGTTCGCGAAGCCGCGCGTGTGGCCTGGGGCGCCGGGGCCGACGCGGTGACCGTGGACGGCGCCGAGAGCGGCACCGGCTGGGCGCCCGTGGCGTTCCTGCAGCACGTCGGGCTGCCACTGGGAGAGTGCCTGCGACGGATCGGCGACCACCCGTCCTGCCTGCTGGTGTCCGGCCGGATGTGGGAGGGCGCCCGGGTGGTCAAGTGCCTGGCGCTCGGCGCGGACGCGGTCGGCATCGGCCGGGCCGCGCTCATCGCCGTGGACACCGACGCCGACAACGGCCTGGTCAACCTGGTCGAATGCCTGTCCCTCGAAGTGCAGATGCTGATCAGCGCGCTGGGCAAATACGACCTCAGCGCGCTGGCCGCCGAGGATGTGTGGGCGCAGCCGATGACCTGCTGCGGCCGTCCCGCCAGCCGGGCTGACGGTACCTTTTGAGGCGCCGGGGCCGGCCCGGCGCGGAAGGCTAGGCGACGCTCGCCGCGGACTTGCCCCGCTGCAGGCCCGGCGCAGACAATTCGAGTGCCTGGCGCAATATCTGCAGCGCCCGCATGCGCATCGGCCCGATGCTTCCAATGGGGATGCTCATTTTCTCCGCGACCTCCGTATAGCTCGGGCAGTCGTCACACATCAAAAGCCGAAGCAACTGCTCGTACCGGGTCGGCAGATTGGACAGAGCCGCTTCGACAGCCGGGCTGTAATCGCCTTCCACCGGATAGACGTCAGTGGTCGACCAGCGGTATCGAGTGTTGTGGACGGTGTCCGGCTCGGCGCACAATACGTAGCGTTTCGCGCCGAACGCGATACGCAGCGCCTCACGTCGCGCGGTTACCGCGAGCCAGGCCGGGAGATGCTCGGGCTCGCGAATCTCATGAATATGTTCATGGAGCCGGAGCCAGGTGAGCTGGGCGGCGTCGGAAGAATCACTCGCATTGAGGCCGACGGCACCCGCGGTGTACAACACCATACGACCGAAGCGCTTCACCAGTTCGTCCCATGCCGCCCAGTCTCTCCTGGCTGCACGGTGCAGAAGTTCATCCAGGTCACATCCTCGGCGCCGGTTCTGCTGACGGTCGGCCACGATGCCGTTGCCGGGCAGCACTTGGGTGCCCACAATGTCCGTCCTTTCGCCTCACTCCATCGGTCTCAGGGCACGGCGAAGGCCCTCGAAATGGCCGGTTAACGCCGTGGTCTGCTATTCGCGCCGTCATGGGGAAATCAATTTCACACTGGCCATGACCGGCGGCCCAAACATCACGGATATGTTTTGAAACGAGGTGGCTGTACCCTTCGGGCAACTGCCACAAGGTTAAATACTCACTGGTCCTCAATCCCGGGCACCGGTTGGCATGAACCGTCGTGGAAGTGGATCAGCACCGTACGGCCTGTCACCATGCTGGTGGGTTCAGCTATCACGGCAGCACCGACCGGCTATGCGGTGCGGTGGGAGGTGGGAAGGCGACTAGGTGAGTCGATAGCGGTTTCATAGTGATTCGGATGCCTGGGCACCTAGGGTCGCATCAGGGATTAATTTCTGCATACGTGCCGCGGCAGAATGGCCGGGGCCCGTGAGCAGGCCGGGGAGGGCCGAAATTATGCACACCGCACAGTCCTCACAGCGCCGGGTGACGCCACCGGGCCCCCCGTGGGGCCGTCAGGGCCACCCGGCCCAGGCCCGCTAGCGCCCGCCGGTCGCTAGCACGCCGTCACCACGCCCGGTCGGCCGACCGCGGCGCCCAGGCCGCGACCGGCCTGCCCACCCGGGCCGGCCGGTCAGCGCATCTGGTGCCGCGTTATCCCGGTGAACCCCAGGTCGAGATCGGCCGCAGGCCGGACCCGGTTGCCGCCGCGGCCGAGATCCGGTCGGCCCGGTCCCGGCACTGGCCCTTCAGCTCCAGCAACTGGGCACGCCAGCCCGGCCCGGCGTCAATGTCACCGAACACCACCAGCGCCTCGCCGATCTGGGCGCTGGCCGACGCGGCCTCGCCCCGGGCCAGGTAGTACTCGGCGTAGGCGATCAGCACCCGGCCTAGCACCAGGTTGTCGCCCAGCTGACGGGACAGGCTGAGCGCCGCGGCCAGCCGGCTCTGCGCCAGCGCGTACTGGCCTTGCCGGGCGTGTACCACCCCGAGGCTCTGCAGTGCGTAGGCCTCGCCCAGCAGGTCTCGCTCGTCCCGGACCAGATGCAGCACGAACCGGAAGGTCCGCTCGGCCCGGTTCAGCTCGCCCTGGTGCAGGAAGAACTCGCCGAGCCTGTGCTCGGTCTGGGCCACCAGCCGCGGCGCGCGCAGCGACCGGCAGATGGCCAGCGCCTCGCCGAGCAGCTTATCCACCAGTTCGGGGTGACCGAGGTCCTGCTGGATCTGGGCGATGTTGGTGAGCGCGTCGACCTCGCTCACCCGGTCGCCGACCGCGCGGAACACCGCCAGCGCTCCCTCGAATCGGCCGAAGGCCTGGTCGTGATGACCGCTGAGCCGGTCCACGAAGCCTAGGGTGGCCAGGGCCAGCGCCCGGCCGTGCGCGTCGCCGATCTGCTCGAAGATTCGCAGCGCGTGCTCCAGGTAGTGTGCCGCGTCGCTGAGCCGCTCGCGGACGGCAAGGTTCCCGAGCGACCAGAGCACCGCAGCCTGGCCGCGCAGGTTGCCGGCCCGCCTGGTGGCCTTCAGCGCGATCTCGTGGGTCTTGCGCCAGTCGTCCACCTGGTACTCGGATTCGAACAGGGTCACCGAGGTCACCGCTAGGTCCCAGCACAGTTCGTCGAACCCGACCTGGGCCGCCTGGACCACGGCGGACACCAGCCCGGCCCGCTCGGCCCGCAGCCAGCTAGCCGGCTTCACCAGCAGCTGGTCCAGGGTGTCAGCGGGCAGCTCCCAGCCTTCGGTGACGCTGTGCAGCAGTGCGAAGTCGCCGCCGTAGCTGCGCCGGTGCGCTTCGGCGGCCAGCGACAGCCAGCAGCCCAGCAGCCGCCGCAGCGCGCGGGCCCGGTCCGCAACCGGCTCGTCCACGGCCAGCCGTTCAAGCGCGAAGATGCGCACCAGATCATGCAGCCGGAACCGGGGCTGACCGTCCTCGTCCACCCGCACCTCGACCAGGCGGCTTTCCACCAGCAAGTCCAGCACGTCGTCGGCTGCCTCCGGGTCGGCGCCAAGCAGCGGCGCGGTCACCCAGGCGGCGAAGTCGTCCGCACCGAGCAGGCCGAGCCGAAGGAACAGCCGCCGCGCGTCCGGGCTGAGGTCGTTGTAGGACAGTGCCAGCGCGGCCCGCACCCCAGTCCCGCTGAGCACCAGTTCGTCCAGGCGCCGGCTTTCGTCGGCCATCCGGCGGACCATGGTGTCGATCCGCCAGTGCCGCCGGGTGGCCAGCTTGGCCGCCACGATCCGCAATGCCAGCGGCAGGCACCCGCACAGCCGGACCAGGGTCAGTGCGCTGGCCGGCTCGGCCCGCACCCGGTTCATCCCGATCACCCGGGCCAGCAGCTCCAGGCTAGCCTGCTCGTCCAGGTCATCGACCTCGACGAAGCGCCCCCCATGCAGCCCGGCAAGCGCGCGCCGGCTGGTGATGATCACTGCACAGTTCGGGCTGCCCGGGATGAGCGGGATCACCTGGTCCGCGCTGACCGCGTTGTCCAGCACGATGAGCATCCGCCGGTCGCCAAGCACGCTGCGGTAAACTGCCGTCCGCTCCGACGGCCGGGCGGGCAGCGTGGCGGGCTCCAGGCCGAGCGCCGCCAGGCACTCGGCCTGCACCTCCATCGGGCTGATCGGCCGCCCGTCTACCTCCCTGAGCTGAGCGAGCAACTGGCCGTCGGGGTAGGCATGGCGGACTGCACTGGCAATCTGCAGGGCCAGCGCCGACTTGCCCACCCCAGCCTTACCGGTGAAGGCCACGATGGGAAGGTGCCTGGTCCCGGTGGGCGTCTCGGCAGTCAGTAGCGACGTCACGCTGCGCTGCAGATCCTCCCGGCCGACGAAGTCGGGGATGGCGGCGGTCAGCTGGCGGGGCACGATGATCGGCTTGGGTCCGGCCAGTTCCAGCCTGCGGCCCGGCTGCGCGGTCAGTTCCAGGGACGGGTCGCTGGCCAGCACGGCGCACTCCAGCGCACGTAGCTCCTCACCGGGATCCAGACCCAGCTCCTCGATCAGCAGCTGGCGGGCGGCCCGGAACGACTCCAGCGCTTCAGCCTGGCGGCCCGACCGGTACAGCGCGAGCATGTGCTGCGCACGCAGCCGCTCCCGCAGCGGATACTGTTGCACCAGTTCGCTGAGGTCGCCGGTCAGCTTGCGGTGCCGGCCCAGCGCGAGTTCGAGTTCAATGCACTCCTCCAGCACGCTAATCCGGTTCTCGTTCAGCCGGGTGGCCACCGACTGCACCAGCTTGCTCTCCACCCCGCCGGCGGCTGGGCCCCGCCACAGGTCCAGGGCGGCGCGCAGATCCTGCACCGCCTCCTCGGTGCGGCGCTCCCCGGCGGCAGCCCGGCCGCGGCTGACCAGTTGCTGGAACCGGTCCACGTCCAGGGCCTGGTCGGGCAGCAGGATGGCGTAGCCGACCGAGCGGGTGGCGATCTCGCAACCGGGCGCGGCGCCAGTAAACTGGCGGCGCAGCGCCGAGATGCAGGCCTGGATCTGGCTCTTGGAAGTGGTCGGCGGGGTATCCGCCCAGACGGCGTCGACCAGCCGGCCCAGCGGCACCGCCTGGTTGGCCTGCAGCAACAGCATGGACAGGACGATCCGCTGACGGGCGCTGCCGATCTCCACCACGTGGCCGCTGGACACGACCTCAAGCGGACCCAGCAACCGGAACTCCGCGATTCCTGTCACCTTACGACCCTCGCGCCGACGACCTTTCCTTTGATATAACACTGATTGACGGGTTTGTTGCAATGCAGGCATTGAGGCCATTTTCAGATCTTCTGATGGCCTTTGGCCCTGTTGTTACTCTATGTAACAACTATACCATTTGATGACCTGCGGCAGCCTCCGCGCCCACGTGGGAGTTCGCGGCCCGGGCGGTGATGGCGTGTCGTAACGATCAACCCAGAAAACGATCTCTGAGCCTTCAGGTACCACGCCACCCGCAGATCGGCGCCGGGCTTTGTATCAGCGGCCCCGCTCCTCGCGCTCTCATCTCCGGGACATCTATGGCCATCCGGCCGGGAGTCCCAGGATCACGCAGCACCCCGGGATCGGCCCACCCAGCCTCATATCTGGAACGTTGGTGAAAGTCAATGAGCGACCGCGAAGTCGAACTCTTGGCCGTTGGCGCAGGACCGTCCAATCTCGCTCTTGCCGTCGCCCTCGAAGAGCTCGCGCCGGGCCTGGCGGAGAACTCCCTGATGATCGAACGTGAGGCCGCAATCGAATGGCAGCCCGGCCTGCTGCTGCCGTGGGCGAAGAGCCAGGTCGCCTTCCTCAAGGATTTGGTGACCCTGCGCAATCCGCAGAGCGAGTTCTCCTTCCTCAACTATCTGTATTCGGTCGGCCGGCTGGACGACTTCATCAACATGGCCAGCTTCGAGCCTTACCGGGCGGAGATCTCCGAGTATTTTCAATGGGCGGCCAGCTCCCTTTCCAAAGTTCAGCTCCGCCTGAACTGCGCGTGCACCTCGCTGGAGCCGCGCCGCGCCGCCAACGGGACACTGACCGGATGGCTCGCCGAACTGGCCGACGGCACCGTGGTGGGCAGCCGCTACCTGGTGATCGGGATCGGCCGCGATCCCTTTGTGCCCACGGTGTTCGCCGGCGTGCCCGCCAGCCGCCTGGTGCACAGCACCCGGTACCAACCGGTCGTAGCCGGGCTGGACAAGGACTTCCCGTACCGGGTCGCGGTGGTGGGCAGCGCGCAGAGCGCCGCCGAGATGTACCGCGCGCTGCAAGACGACCTGCCCAACGCGCAGATCAACTGGGTGATGCGGTCCATCGGCATCGGCGCCTACGAGAAGACCAAGTTCACCAATGAGCTGTACTTCCCCTCCACCGTGGACGACTTCTTCGCGGCCAAGCCAGCCGCCCGCGAGCAACTGCTCCAGGAGATGCACAAGACCAACTACTCGGGCATCGAGCCACCGTTCGTGGAGTCGCTGTACTGCGAGCACTACCTCGACCGGCTGTCCAAGCAAGACCGCAAGCGCATCATCACGATGACCGACATCACCGCCGCCGACGCCACCGAGAACGAGATCACGCTGGAACTGACCTACCGGATGACCGAGTCGGTCAGCGAACTCCACACAGATCTGGTCTTCCTTGGCACCGGATTCGTCCGTGAGATGCCCGCGCTGATCCGCCGTCTGGGCGACGCGCTCAACCTCTTCCATATCCAAGCCAACCGCCAGTACCGGCTGATCCTGAACGAGCCCGCCGACGCCGCCTGCTACCTGCAGGGCGTGAACGAGGCGACCCACGGCATCGGCGACTCACTGCTGAGCGTGATCGCCTGCCGGGCAGGCGAGATCGTGCACGACATCCTCGACCACCGGGCTGCGCTGTGGGACGGTCGCCAGATCAGCACCGGGGACGGGCTGGGCAGCCCTTCACCGATCACGGCCAGCGGCGATCTGCTGTCCTGACCGCGGGCCACACCGGACCGGCATGCGACACCCAGAACCGCTAGGGCAGGAGGGCAGGGCAGGATGGTGCAACCACCACTCAATCAGGCCGACGAGACCGGGCAGCGGGTGCTCTCGGCCGCGAGCGAGCCGTGACGGCGGGTGGCCCGGTGAGCTTCGACTACGACGGCCGGACGTTCCGGCCAGGCGACGAGGACCCGGCTTACACCTCGCAGGCCCACTATCACCAGGACGGTGACCTGGTCTGGGCGGAGTTCACCGGCGGGCACGTGCGGCGCGGCTCACTGGCCGGCACCTGCGGCCCCGGTGGGGTGCTCGAGTTCGCCTACTGCATGGTGCGCGACAGCGGCGAGGTCATCTCCGGCTTCTGCCGCAGCACGCCGCGGCGGCTGGCCGACGGCCGGATCCGGCTTGACGAACAGTGGCAGCGCTACACCCCGCAGCCCGGCCGCGGGCTCTCCTTCATCGAAGAGGTACCGCCCGCCGCCCACCCGCGCCGCTAGCCCGTCAAGGTCGCACTGCTCAAGCCCGGGTAACGTTGAGTGGCTGGGAGAATTTCTTGCATCGCAGCCTCGCGCGCTAGTCAATCCACCGTCACGAGCAGCCACTGAACGCGATGATCTGACCTGCCATCCGGGCTCCGGAATTCATACTGGTGAACCGTCACCCGCCCGGCCACGAAAACCCAGTCCAGCCGCCACAGGGCCCGCGCCCGGCGCCTGGCATCCCAGGAGACCGGATTGAGCGAGCGGCTGGCGCGTATCGCGTCGGTTGCGACTTCTGCCAGCCGTTGCAGGTCGCCGACAGCGGGGCTGGCGTTGAAGTCGCCGGCTACCAGCGCCGGGTGAGTGTTTGCGGCGAGGTCGCGCGCCAGGCAGTGATAGTGCAGGTTCCTTGAGGCAGCACGCTGGCGCATTACCTGGTAGAACTCCCGGTGCAGCGGGCTCAGCGGAGCGAACTGAACCGGGACGTGCACGTTGTAGGTGGACAGGACCGGGCCGTTGCGGGCCGTCTGCACATCGACGCGGAGCACGTGCGGTGCCAGCGAAACTGGTGTGCCGGCGATGGGCAGCCGGGAGATGGTGACGAGCTGGTCGCTGATTGCAATCTGGTAATCGCTGAACGCGGCGAAAAGGCGCTCGTCGTCATCGAGCAGGCGGTACCGCCAGTTCCCCACGTGGTAGATGTATTCTTGCAGCAGGTAGATGTCCGCGTCCCAGCTGCGCAGGTAGGAATAGAATTCATCCGGGTCGCCGCCCTGGTGCCAGTACTGGGTATTCCACGACATGATCCGTATCGGCCGGGTGCCGGTGGTCACGCCGTTTGATCCGTTCATAGCACTGGGGACCCGCCGGGTCGGCAGCCTGACGTTAATACCGGTCTGGCGGCCGGTCGAGACGAGGGCGCCGATGGCCAGCAGGGATGTGTTTATACCTGCGGCTCCGCCTATGACGAATGCGGCGGCCAGCAGCACTGCGGGCACCACGGCAAAGCCGAGCGGCGGGAAAAGCGATACGGTCAGCCATATCCACCAGCGTCCATTGGCGATCAGGTGGCAGGTCAGGAACAGCGTCCACAGCAAGGCGAACCAGACCACGATGCCGGCCGGCCCGTGGGGCCAGGCACCAAGCACTGCCTGATAGCAGGCAAATGGCGACCACAGCGTGACGAGCCGGACAATGGTCTGCTGCCACTGACCCAGCGGCGGGATGCGCTGCCCCAGCGAGTCGTCAGCCCTGGACGGATCTACCACTTCCCAGGTCAGGGGTTTGAGACGTTTCCGTGCCCGGCCGGCTATCGCGGGCATCGGGCCGGCCCGGAGATTGTCATCGGCGCTGTCCTTCCAGGCGCGTACCGTCAGCGGGCCTAGGCACTGGTACGTCGTAGAGCGCACGGAACCGGGGTGATACCAGGCATTGTGCCAACCCGGCGGTCACTGATACGACGATGACCAGATTTACCAGGAAATGCACGGATGCGTAGAATCCGGTGAACGCGGGACCGCGTCTGCGGTATACGAAGCGGTACATCCCGGCGTCGCAGGCCAGCGAGGCGGCCAGGAGCAGCGCCGGTGCCGCCAGCCAGGCCGCGCCGAGCAGCACCGGCAGCGGCAATGCCAGCACCGCCATCAAGGCAGCCACGCTCCCCCAGGCCCGCACGGACGTTTCGTAGCCCTGCGCGAACTGGCGTTTTCTCAGGTAGAGCGGCATACGCAGCCTGCCCCGGTGGAAGAGCTTGCGCAGCAGAGGCCACAGCAGGTGGTCGTGATCGAGCTGCCCGTGGATGGCGGGCGTAGCCAGCAACGTGTAGCGCTGGCCGAGGCGATGGCCGAAGTCCACCTCCTCGGTGTAGCGCAGCGCCGGGTTGAAGCACCCGATCTCGGCGAACACATGGGCGCGGATCGCGAACATCGCGGACAGCAGGAAGGAAACCGGGCCCGCGGTACTGCGCGTCCAGTAGTGGTGCTGGAGGGCCCGGTAGGCCGTGACGTTGCTGTCGCGAAACAGCGGATCAGGGTCGTCGATGCCACACACCGCCCCGATGCCCGGGTCCGCGGCCAGCACCGCGACGGCGCTGGTCACCGCATCGGGTGCCAGCGCGACGTCGGAATCCACGAAGAAAAGGATCTCGCCGGCCGCCGCTGCCGCCCCCGTGTTACGCGCGACCGCGACACCGCTGTTCACCGGCGTACGCACCACGTGCGCGCCGAGGAGTCCGGCTATCTCGGCCGAGCGGTCGGTGCTGCAATCGTCCACGACGACCACTTCGTGGAGGGGATAGTCCTGCCGGCTGATGGCTTCAAGGCACAGCGGCAGGACCTTTTCGCCGTTGAAGTTCGGGACGATGACGCTGACCGTGGGATTGAGAAGGTTCACGGCTTCGCTCCGCTTCCGCTGGTATCCGGGTGGCTGCTGGTGGCATCAGGGCGGCTGCTGGGCAGGGACACGAGCATGTCCTGGACGCTGTGGCTGGACAGGCCCTGCGGACCATGGGTGCTGTACTGGTAAGCACCCACATCGTGTGAGGTGAAGGTCCAGTCCATCCGCCACAGGGCCGGGCCGATGAACGCGAACGTGGCGGGGTAGACCGAGCGGCTCGAGCGCGCCGCGTCCCGCAGGGCTCCCAGCAGGCGCAGGTCGGTCCCGCCCGGCAGCGTGTTGAGATTCCCCGATACCAGCACCGGATGCGGGTTGGCCGTTATATCCGCGCGCAGCCTGGCGAACTGGTCATGGCGGGCCTGCGCTAGCGCGCGGACGTTACGGAAGAACGTGGCCGACAAGGGGACCACATCCAGGGAGAATGTGTCATAGAAGTGAACGTTGTACACTGATAGCAATTTCCCCCTGATGAGAATATCGGTGCGCAGGATAGTATATTTCCAGCCTTTAAGGAACGGGATGTTCGCGGTTCCTGGCGGTGGCGCTGGATTGGTTTCGAAAGCTGTCCACTGAACGATGGGAAAGCGTGAGATCGTGAGCAGGTCCCCGCTGCTTGCGAAATGGTATCCGGGGAATTCCCGCCGCAGCAGCCCGGCCTCATCGACCGGGCGCTGCGGCCCGCCGGCCGGATGCTCGTAGTCCTGCAGCAGGTAGATGCCGGCCTGCTGGCCGGTGAGAAAGCGGTAGAACTGGGCGGGTTTCCCGCCGGTATCCCAGTGCAGGGTGTCCCATGACACGACCCGCACCGCGCCGGGCGGCGCCGGCCCAGCGCCGGCGCCGGTCAGCGCGGCAAGGTTGAGCCCGGTCTGGCCGGCGCCGAGCCCGAGGGTGGCAAGCGACGCCACGAGCACCGTCCACCAGGCGTACCGCTCCAGCATCTGGCGCCAGCGCAGGACCGCCACGACCACCAGCAGCGCCAGCGGCAGCAGCACGTACAGCAGCGGCGGCACCAGGTCGGGGAGCACCCACAGCCAGCTCCCGGCGAGCAGCAGGTGCAGGACGATCACCCCCAGGACCGCCACGGACAGGCTGATCAGCATCCGGTCACGCCGCGGGAGCCCAGATCGCGCGAGCACGGGCATCGCCGCCGCGGCGAGAAGCACCGGCGGGCCGGCCAGGAACATCAGCAGCGGCAATGGATCAGGAATGCCCCAAAGCCAGTAGCTGCCGGTGACAACCTGATGCACGAAAGTGGCCAGCAGCCAGGCCAGCAGGGCAGCGGCCAGCCCTCGCCACAGCCAGCGCCGCGTCGCACGTGGCCACCCACCGCGGCCAGCAGCAGGCACCGCCGTCGTGGGCGGCGAAGCATCCTTGACACCGAGCGCCGGATCGGTTTCCGCGTTCACGACTGGCCGGTTCCCGGTGCAGCGGGGTCATCGCACAAGCGGAGCCAGAACGACCCCGGCTGGTATTCGGGGGCAGGCCCGATCACGCGCCGCAGCGGGTCCAGCCGGGCGTGCAGCTCCGCATCGCGGCCGATGAACGCGGCTGGCCATTCCACCCTGAACCGCCCGGGACTGGCCAGCAGGAACGCCGCCAGCAGATGCTGCTCGGAGTAGTACCGGCAGCGCCACTCGGGCGGGTAATCGGCGGGCAGGAAAACGTCATGGACGTGCACCAAGACGCCGGGGCGCAGCCGGGGGAGCACTTCCAGGAAGAAGACGGTCACGTCCGAGCCGGAGAACACCCGGTGTGAGCCATCGAAGAATACGATGTCCCCCGCCTCCAGGTCGGAGAACAGCGACAGGTCAGCCAGCTCCAGCGGCTGCCGGATCACCGTGTCGCACACCGCGTCCACAGACGCGCGAGGCTTCGGGTCGATCGACGTGATCTGGGTGCGCAGGCCGTGATCGGTGACCGCCTGGCGAGCGAACTTGGTCGAGCTGCCGGAGCCGATCTCCACGTACCTGCCCGGGTTGACGTGGGCCATGAAACCGTACAGCGCGAACGCGTCGAGTGGGGGCAGCCACCCGTTGTCCCAGTACGGCGCGATACCGTCCCGGCTGCCGCGCATGGCGACGGCGCTCAGCCGGGGCAGGTAGGCGAGGAAGCAGCCGAGCAGCTCCATATACCGTTCCCGCTGTGCCTCCACCATCGCGCTGATCACCGGATGCACATCCGGGCTATGGCCGGCCCGCTGACGATGCGGCAGGTGATCGATGAAGATCGGGTGATACAGGCCGAGCGCGGTCAAGACGGCGCCGTAGGTCGTGGGGTGCCGCTGTTCCAGCCACGAGATCGGCCGTTCAGTGAACGGCAGCGCCCGCAAGATTTCCAGTTTGTCCAGGTCAGAGCGGTGGAACAGGAGCTTGCGGATCACCTGGGAAGCCCGCCGGAGCTGCTGCCTGTTGTTGAGGGCGGTGGGATGAGAGACATTACTGGCCAGCGTCATGGCAACGAAACTCCTTGTTCTTCCGGCTGCTCGATTACGTGGGACCCGATCACCTGGGATGGGAGATGGCGCCGACGGCCGACCCACGTCAGCAGCCCGAGGACGAGTGCAGTGGACCCCATGTCAGCGACGGTGGTCACGACCCGGCTCAGCGCGATCAGCGTAACCAGGCGCGGGCCGCTGAGCATGGTGCCGAGCGTGAGCGCGAGAAGGATCTCGCGCACGCCGAGGCCGGATGGCGTCACCACCGCGAACAGGCCGATCGTCACCGATACGGCGTAGCCCCCGACACCGAGGGTCAGGGCCGCGGCCGGACTGGCCCCGAGCGCCATGGCCAGGACCGATACCTGTATCCCGGTGATCAGCCAGCCGAGGCCCAGCAGGGCGGTCACGGTCGCCAGCGTGCCCCGCCCCGGCAACTCCAGCGGCTTGGTGCCACGGCGGAAGATCCGTTGCGCGAGGCCCAGCAGGACCTCCAGGACCTGGGGCACCGCGACCGGGACCAGCGCGATGGCCATCGCTGGCAGCAGGAGCCACCAGAGCGCGTTGACCGCTGCCAGCCGGGGCAGCGCGAGCACGGCTATCACCAGCCCACCTGTCACCCCCAGGCCTTGACAGGCAGCGAACGCGCCGCCCATCCGGACCGGCGACTCCCCCAGCGGGCGTGCCGCCGTGGCGTGCGCCACCGTTGGCCAGACTCCGCCGGGCAGATAGCGGGTCAGCCCGGCAAGGAAGAACAGCCTCATCGCGGTGGGCAGCGGCAGCCGGGTGCCCAGCCTGCCGAGCAGGAACCGCCAGCCGATGAATCCCGGCACCCCGCCGACGACGCACAGTGCCGTGGCGAGCGCCACGCTGCCCCAGCCAACCGTGTGCAGGCTGGTGATCACCCCATGGCGGACCTGCCAGAGCTTGTAGCACAGGAACGCCACCACAAGCGAGTACAGGCCCACCTTGAGGGCGGCCACCACGAGCCGCCGCCCAGCCAGCCGCTTCATGCCGCTTCTTCGTGCAGGCGGCGGAAGGACCCTGAGGTCAGCCACTGGAGTATTCCCGCCGCGGCGCCGGCCGCGAAGCACAGGTTGACCAGGAAATGCATACCGAGGAAGAAGAACCCGAACGATACCCCGCGGGTGCGGAAAACGTATGCGTAGAGCCGGGCGTCCAGGGCCACCCAGACGCTCAGCAGCAAAGCCGGCACCGCGATCAGCGCGGCGCCCCACAAGAACGGCAGGGCCAGGCTGATCACGGTCAGCACCGCCGCCAGGCTCGCCCCCGACTCCGATGAGCCGACTACCCCGGCGACACGTTTGCGCTGCAGGAAGAACGGCACGTGCTGATGGGTGCGGATGAAGACCTTGCGCAGCGCGATGCCCAGCGTGGCGTCGTCATCGTGACGGCCGAGAACACGGGAGTCCAGACGCACCTCATACCGCTCGGTCAGCCGCTCGATAACGACGGTGCCCTCGGAGTGGATGAGGCCCGTGCTCCACGGGCCGACCTCCGCCCAGACCTTCGCGGGGACGGCCAGGATGGCACAGTTGAGGAAGCCGCTGACGGTTCCCCCGTCTGCGCGCCCCATCCACCACCGCCGGAAGAGGTTGCGGTATTCCTCCACCAGGCGGCCACGGATCAGCGGGACCGTGTCATAGTTGCCGCACACCGCGCCGATCCGCGGATCGGATTGCAGGATGTCCACGGCAATGGCGACCGCGTCGGGGGCGAGCGCGACGTCGGAGTCAAGGAAGAAGATGATATTCCCGCGGGCACGGGCGGCACCGGCGTTCCTGGCGGCGCACACGCCTGTGTTGACCGGCAACTGGATCGGCGAAATCCCCAGTGACCGCGCCACTTGCACCGAGTCATCGGTGCTGCAGTCGTCCACCAGGACGATCTCGATCGCGGGGTAGGTCTGCGCTTGAACTGACCGCAGGCACAGTGCGAGCACCGAAGCGTAGTTGTAGTTCGGGATGACAACGGAGACAAGGGGTGTGGTGGTCATGCTTCACCAGCCTTTCCGGCAGTCGGCAGCGGCCCGCGGGTAACGGGCGGGGAAGCGCCGCCGGGCGAGTGGCCGGCGGCCGCGCGGATCACGCCAGTGCCCGCTCCGGCGATGAGGGTCACGTGGACGAGAAAGTGGACGATCGTGAAAAAAACCAGGAACCTGACGCCCCTCTCCCGCAGGACGAACCGGGACAGCGGCAGATCCGTGCAGGCAAAAGCGGCGAGAAAGGCCAGCGGAACGGCGAGCAGCCACGCCTGGACGGAAACAAGCGGGACGGTGGCCACGGCCAGCGCGGCGGCCAGCAGTGAGCTGGCCCGGGTGACCTTCAGCGAGCCGCGGCGCAGCCGGTTCCGTGCCGCGAGCCTGAGCAACTGGGCACGCTGGAACTGCTCAGCGAGCAACGGCAGCAGCCGGTCCGCCTCGTCATGACGGCCGGTGACCGTGCGGCTCAGCCTGATCTGATAACCATGGGTGAGCAGCCGCTCACTGTACTCATCATCCTCCGCGCTGCGAAGGTTCTGGTTGAACGGCCCGGCCGTTTCGAACACCCGGCGCGGAACCGCGGCCAGCGCGAACACCGCGGTCGCGGTCTGGCCGGCGGCCCGGGCAAGCACGTGGTGCAGATGGAGTGTCCGGTAGGTCTCCACCGGGCCGTCGTCGACGAGCGGTTCGGTAGCGTAGACGCCGTAGACACAACCGCAGCCGGGATGCTCCCTGAGCAGCCGGACCGCGTTCCGCACGGCGTCGGAGTCGAGAGCGACGTCGGAGTCGAGGAAGAAGAAGACCGCGCCACGGCTCGCTGCCGCGCCAGCATTCCTGGCCGCCGACACACCTTCGTTGCGCGGCCGCTCGATCAGCGTGCAGCGGAACTCGCGGGCGATGGCACGGGAGCGGTCGCTGCTCTTGTCGTCGACGACAACTATCTCGATGGCCGGATAGGACTGCGCGGACGCCGACCGCAGGCAGGCGCGCAGGGTCTTCTCCGCGTTGTAGCACGGGACGATCACCGACACCAGCGGCATGGCGGGCGCTCCCGGTTCTGGCGCGTTCATGGCAGGACCGGGTGCGCGAGCATGCTGTGATGGGCGAACAGCAGTGTGGCGCCGAATACAGCCGCCCAGGCCACGCTGGTGGCGACCAGGGCGTGATCGCTTAGCAGTTCCCGCACCGGGTCGCTGCCCCGCCCGTCGACGAGCAGGATCTTCAGGTAGCGGAACAGTACGAACAGCACGAACGGCACCGACACCAGCATCGCTGTCTGCGCGTAGTTGCCCAGCGGAGCCTCGGTGCTCAGGTAGATCAGGCCGGCGACCACGGCGAGCACGAAGGCAATCTGGATGAACCGATCCGCCACCTCGACCGAGTAGCCGCGCAGCGCCGGCCGGTGCGCGGTGCCCGACTCCAGCAGTTCCCGGCGTCGCTTGCCGACCAGCAGGGCGAGCGACGCCGCGAACACGGCGACCAGCAGCCAGCCGGGGAACTGATCACCGGCAGCCAGGTAACCCTGGACCACCCGCAGCACGAAACCCGAGGCGACCACGTACACGTCGAGCAGCGGAACGTGCTTCAGCCCTCTGCTGTAGGCCACGTTGAGGGCCAGGTACACCAGAACCGGCCAGTACTGGGCGGTGTCCCGGACGGCGCCGATCGCCACGCCGACCGTGGCGGCGAGCACGGCGCACCAGAGGTAACCAGCCGCGAGCGGCACCTGCCCGGACGCGATGGGACGCTGCCGTTTAGCGGGATGGTGCAGGTCACGGTGCCGGTCGGCGATGTCATTGCCGACGTAGACGCACGCGGCCGTGAGCAGGAAGATGACACCCGCATAGCTCACCCGGCCCAGGGTGGTCAGCGTCCAGTTACGCGGGTCGATGAGAACGACGGGCACTAGCAGAATGGTCTTGATCGCGTGCCTGGGCCGCATGAGGATGACCAGACCGCGGACCAAGGATGACTTCCGGGCCGCCTCTCCGGTCTCGGGCTGGGTGGACGCTCTGCCCGCCCCACGCGGCCCGGCGGATTCGATGACGCTCATGTTTACCCCGCCCGGCTCAGAAGAACGCCTTGGCCAGCGTCAGCGCACCCTGACGCCAGGCGTCGCCGCTGGTCCGCCCGCTGCTGGAGGCTGACAGCCCGGCGTGGCTCTGCTGCCACCAGCGGTAGGCACCGACGATCGCATCCCGGTTGGACAACCGCGGCTCGAAACCCAGCCGCTGCCTTGCTTTGCTGGTGTCGACATAGGAATCGGCGAGTAGCTTGTGCAGCAGACGCCCGTACACGGGAGACAGCCGCATCCGCTCGAGCAGCTTGAGCACGGTCAGGGCCGGCCGGGCCGGAACGGACACGACTCGCTTACCGTGGCCGGCCGCATCGAGGACCGCCTGAAAGTCCGCCCTTATCGTGCCGAACTCGGCGGCCGCCACGTTGTAGGTGTCGCTGGCGACATCCGGCGGCACCCGCAGGACCATTTCCACGACAGTGATCAGGTCTTCTATCGCCAGCATCTGGATGCGCGCATCGCCGCGGCCGAGCACAGGGAAGTTGCGTCCCTCTTCCGCCCACTCGAAAAGCATGGCGAACAGGCCCATACGGCCGGCCCCGAGAAAGGTCTTGGGACGCACGATCGGTACGCACAGGCCGCGAGCCCGGAATTCCTCGGCCGTCTCCTCGGCCGCCGCCTTGGCGCGGCCGTAGGTGTCAACGGGCCGCCGCGGGTATTCCTCCGGGGTAGGCACGAGCGCCGGCAGCCCGTATACGGCCGTGGAGGAGATGTGCACCACTCGCTGTGCACCGGCCCGCCGGCTGGCTTCCAGGACGTTGCGCGTGCCCCCGACGATGACATCGCGAATCTGATCGGCCGGGTAGCTCGGCAGCGCGCCAGCGCAGTGCACCACCGCATCTGCTCCTGCCAGCACGCTGGTCATCGCCGGCAGGTCGCGGATATCCCCTACCAGGAACGGCCAGCCGGGCTGGCCGGGCGGCGGCCGCAGGTCCACTCCGGTCACCTGATAGCCGCAGCGCACCAGGTAATCGGCGAGGTTGCCGCCCAGCATCCCCGAGCTGCCCGTGACCACGACCGCGCTCATCGCGACCGCACCTTCTCCCGGAGGAACCGGGTGAGCAGCCGTGGCATGCCCTGGCTCAGGGTCTGGTCGAGGCTGTCGGTGAAGTACTCGATGTCCTGCAGCCCGGCCACCAGCGATGGCGCCGCGACCAGCGGATTCTTTCCGTTAAGGGTGTAGTAGGTATAGATTCCATGGTCGCGGTACAGCGAGTCGACAACCGCGCAGGTAACGAGCTTGATGCGGAAGTTGGGGTCCCGTTTCAGCCCGCCGGGCGCGAGCTTCCCGGCCAAGTCGAGAATCCTCGGGCCAGCATCGATGAATATCCCGTGCAACGCTCCCGCGCCGCGCACGTCCGCGACGACGCCGGAATGCTCCTTCCGGATACGCTCGAGGCCTGGTGCCAGGATCCGCTCGATTCCGCGTGCCCGGGCGGGATAGTCCTCCTCGATAGCAGTATTCACGGCCTCGATGGCGGTCGCGGTCTCCTCACCGAATCCGTAGTATGTGGTGCTCGTGCTCTGCAGCAGCGAGTCAGCGAGATTGTCATAGGCTCGCTCGAACACCGGCCTCCGCGCGATGTACGCGGAAATGGATGACTTACCACCACCGAAAGATTTGGACGTGGTGAGGATGTCCGGGACGAGGCCGGGATAGCGCATGAAATAAAACAGGCTGCCCGTCTTACCCCATCCGGTGTATATCTCGTCGAAGATCAGTACAATGTCGTTAGCGTCGC
Source organism: Streptosporangiaceae bacterium (assembly GCA_036495485.1). Classification (GTDB taxonomy): domain Bacteria; phylum Actinomycetota; class Actinomycetes; order Streptosporangiales; family Streptosporangiaceae; genus PALSA-505. Next base: position 13,824 of record DASXMU010000396.1, on the reverse strand, counting down.
AGATCGCCCGCAGGCCACGCAGGAATTCTTCGGAGCAGCACTGCATCGTCGACGCGCTGAATGGTTCGATGAGAATCGCGTAGACGTCACACTTGCCCTTGCTGGTGCGTGCCGATTCGACCGCTGAGGCCACCGCTTCGAGATCACCGTAAGGGTAGCTGAGCACACCCGGGATACCCGGGAAGCGGAAGTGGTTCTGCGCACCTCCGGTGAGGCTGCCGGAGCCCAGCAGTTTGCCGTGGAAGCTGATGTCCGCGTGCATGATCAGCCGCCGGCGCCCAGAATGGTACTTGTAGGCCAGCTTGACCGCTCCTTCCACCGCCTCCGCGCCGGAATTAGGGAAGAAGGAGTTGTTCAGATCGCCCGGCAGAACCTGGGCGAGGTTATGGCTCAGCGCGGCGATGTATGGCGAGAAGTAAGTTTTGTGCACTTCCATCCGGCAGGCGTCCTGGAATCGCTTGCGGGCCGCCAGGATGCGCGGGTGGTTATGGCCATGATTCAGCACACCAACCCCGCCGGTGAAATCGAGTATCCGCCGCCCGTCGCGGGTCCATATCCAGACGCCTTCGGCGCGGCCGGCCAGCTCGCGGCCGAAGCCGAAGGACGTCATCAGCGAGACCTGGCTGGAACTTACATATTCTCGGTAGAGATCTTGTACCTGCGTGGCGGTGAGCTGTTCACAGCCGTCGAGGCTAATGAGATCTGGCACCCCTGGCTCCTTCCGCTTGCGCCCGGCCTAGTCGTCTGACTTCGGGCCGTTCATGGTCATCAGGGCTCATGCGGACGGGCCAGACTGACAGCCCTGCCAGCCCATCGCGTTGGTGCAGTCGGCTGCGGTGTGGACCGCGCCATGGGCTGCGTGGTGTGACGCGGGCAGGCCGAGGATGAGCGCCAGTGCGACAGTGATGGCCGCTGCTGCGCCGCGGACTGAATGCGGGAAGGTAAGCATGCTGAGACCTCTCCCAGTCGGATTCGGGAATACGCTCTCGTGCGAACTTCGGTCCGGTGAGCCGTTGACCGGCGGTCCAGGTCCGCCGTAACGGCTAGTTGCCTGAATCCTGCGCCGGCCGTTAAGAAATGTCATGACCGGTCGGCTGTCCGGAACTTACTTGGCAGAGTCCGGACAACCAGCTCCGGCGGAGCCCGGTATCAGCCGTCCGGCGGCAGGCGCAGCCTGGCCTCTTCGATAACAGTGATGAGGTCGGACTCGCACTTGGTGATGACGTACTCACCGGCGCCAATGGGCACCGCCCGCTGGCAGATCAGCCAGGCGTGCAGTTCGGCAGCCTCGATCGAGTCAGCCAGCAGGAAGAAGACGGCCGCCACGCCATCCTCGGTAGCTTCGGCGAAGATATGCACCAGGCCGTCATCCGGCCCTGCCGAGGAGAGCGTGGCGCGCCGGAAGATCTCAGCCCGGTCTGGCGCAGCGCAGTGGCCAACTGCCCGGACGAACACGAGGTGCATCCCCCCACGATCGTGCCCCCTCCGGACCAGAGTTCAGGGTCCAGCCGACCAGATCTTGCCATTCTCCTTTCGGACAACGCATCATTTTTATGACATCGTCATATAAAGCGACTCATTGGGCTCAGGGCTCCCGGGAAGACCGCGTCCACCGAGCATCTGCCGAGGGTACACATGTTCGAATCGCTGGGCGTGGACCCCACGCTGGAACTGATTTACCTGGCCATGCTCAAGATTCCGGACGCGGGCATCGCCGCGCTGGCCCGGGAGACCGCGCTGACCGAGGAGGCTGTACGCGCCGCCATGGACGGCCTGGCCCGGCTGGCCTTGCTGCGGCCATCCCTGGATACCCCGGGTACGCTGCGGCCGGTCAGCCCCGCCATCGGGCTCGAATCGCTGTTCGCCCGGCAGCGGGCCGACCTGTTCGCCCGGCAGCGTGACCTGGAAGGCAGCCGGGCTGAACTGGAAGTGCTGGTCGCCGCCTACATGAGCCAGCAGCCCGGCACCCAGCCCGACCTGACCATCGAGGTGACCAGTCTCGACGCGGCCCGCGATTACATAGAGCAATTAGCGTACCGAACCCAGTTCGAAGTGCTCTCGATGATGCCGGATGGGCCACAGACCGCGGAGAATCTGCAGGCTAGCAAACCGCTGGACGCCTCCCTGCTGGCCCGGGGGGTAGACATCAAATCCCTGTACCTGGAAAGCGTGCGGAACGATCCGGCGAGCGTCAGCTACGCGCGCTGGATGCATGAGCGGGGCGGGCAGGTCCGGCTGGCGCCGGTGCTGCCGCTGCGGATGATCCTTATCGACCGCGAGGTTGCTGTCGTGCCCATGGACCCGGAGAGCAGCAGCCTGGGTATCTCTGTCGTCCGCAGCCCAGGGGCCGTATCGGCGATGCAAGCCCTCTGGGACCAGGTGTGGGAGACGGCATCGGCGCTCGGCGGCAGCCAGGTGTCAGACGATCAAACCCTCAGCGACACCGAGCGCGAGCTGCTCCGGTTGCTAGGGCAGGGCAACACGGATGAGGCCGTGGCCCGCAAGCTCGGTGTGTCCAGCCGCACGGTCGGCCGGATCGTCTCCGAACTTGCCGACCGCCTCGGTGCCCGCAGCCGTTTCCAGGCGGGCGTGCGGGCGGCCGAGCGAGGCTGGCTGACGCCACGGACGCAGACCGGTAAGGATCCCGGGACCACCCCTGAACCGGCAAGCCGGGACCTGCCTTCCGAATCTCAAGGTGACGCCGGGATCAGGTAAGTGCGGCGCAACGGTGCTGCCGACCCGGCTCCGCCTCCCAAGCTCGGCCAGGCATCGTCATCCACCACGATGACCGCCGCCTTCCACCGCTGAGCCGTACCCCGCCACCTGTGAGCTGTCCCGGCGGTGAGCCGTCCCGGTAAGGGCTCACCGCCGGGTGGCAGCTCTGGTCAGGGTCCTTTCTTATGTGGTGTCAGCTGTGAACGGTGAAGTCGGCGCTAAGGCTGGCCGGCGTGCCGATCTGCACCTGGTAGGGGCCGAGTTCGACCTTTGGCGGGGCGGCGCCGTTGATGTCGCCGGGCGTTACGGCGAGTTCCGCGACGGGGAAGGAGACATGCACGGTCTTGACCTGCCCGGGATTCAGCGTCACCCGGGCGAACCCGACCAGCCTCTGGTCGGGGACGAGGACAGCGCTGACTGGCTGGTGGACGTAGACCGGCACTACGTCTGTGCCTGCCCGGCTGCCGGTGTTGGTCACCGTGAAGGTGGTGGTGACGGTCCCGCTCCGGCCTACGCTGCCCGTGGCCGACAGCCCGGTGACGCCGAAGGTGGTGTAGGACAGCCCGAAGGCGAACGGGTAGAGCGGGTTGTAACCACTGCCCTGGCCGGAGCCGGTGTATGAGAGCTGGTCGAAGAACTTGGGCTCGTCACCGAGCGGGGAGGGGGCCGTGGTCTGGAAGTCCCCGCCCACCGTTGGCGCGTCGGACGGCCAGGTCACCGGCAGCTTGCCGCTGGGGTCAACCTTGCCGAAGATGACGTCGGCCACCGCGTGGCCCGCTTCGGTGCTGCCCTGGTAGGCCATCAGGATCGCATTTGCCTGCTCGGCCGGGCCGAGCCCGAGCGGCCGGCCCGCGACCACCACCACGATCACCGGCTTGCCCGTTGCCTCCAGCGCGCTGACCAGGCTCTTCTGGCTAGGCGTGAGCTGGGGCGCGGGGTTGTCGCCGAGACCTTCGGCGTACGCCTTCTCGCCGACGGCGACGACCACGGCGTCCGCCGACGCCGCGGCGGCAACCGCGGCCGCCTTGCCAGGAGCGTAGGTTACGTTCGGGTCCTCGCTCTTCAGGCCCTTGAGGACCGTGGTGCCGGGGGGAGTCTGTCCCTTCGGTCCCTCACAGCAGACGTGGCCGCTGGTGAACGCACCCTGCCAGCTCACGCTCCAGCCGCCGAGCTGAAACGCCATGTCGTTTGCGTTCGGCCCGGTCACCACCAGCTTGCTGGCCGGCGACAGCGGCAGGATGCTGTTGTCGTTGCGCAGCAGCGTGATCGACTCGCGCGCCGCCCGCAAGGTGTCCGTCCGCCCGGATTCCACTGCGGCGTCCGCCTTGCCAGCGTTGACCAGCGGGTGGTTGAACAGCCCGAGCTGGAACTTCAGCGTGAGGATCCGCTGGACGGCATCGTTGATCGTCGCCATCGAGATGCTGTGGTCCGACACGTCCTGCTGCACGGCGGTCTGCCACTGATCGGCGTTGAACGGCAGCATGGCCACGTCGACGCCGGCGTTGATGGCCAGCGCGGCCGCACCGGCCAGGTCGGAGGCCATGTGGTAGGTGGTGGCCAGCGCCGGCACGTCACCGAAGTCGCTGATCACCACGCCTTTGAAGCCGAGCCGCTGACGCAGCTCCGTGGTGAGCAGGAAGTGCGACGCGGTAGCAGGGATCCCGTTGATCGAGCCGGAGTCCACCATGACCGTGCCCGAGCCGGCGTCGATCGCGCCCGCATAGGAGGGAAGGAACGTGTCTTGCAGGTAGCGGAGCGGAAGCTCGGCCTGCACCCGGTCGTGCCCGTTGATCGACTCGGAATAGCCGGCGAAGTGCTTCACCGTGGCGGTCACGTTCAGCCCGCTGCCGCTGATGCTCTGCACGCCACGGACGTAGGCACCGCCCATCGCGGCGGCCAGTTCGGGCTCCTCGGACCACGTCTCGTAGTAGCGGCCCCACCTGTTGTCCCTGGCAACGTCCTGAACCGGGGCGAAGTCCCATACCCACCCGGTGGAACTCAAGGCTTTGGCGGTTACCTCACCGCCCGCCTGGGCGGCTGACGGGTCCCAGGTGGCACCCATCCCGATGGACTGCGGGAACAGTGGCGCCTGCCATGGGTGCCCGAACCCGTGCACGGCGTCGACACCGAAGATGACCGGTATATGCAGCCGCGAGTGTGACATCGCATAGGACTGCATGGTGTTGTACTCGTTCGCCCAGTCCAGGCCCGTGTTGCCGGTACCGCCCTGGCCGGTGGTGTCGGGCGGGACGTCGGTCCCGCCAGCCAGGATCGAGCCGGCGTTGTCATCGACAAGGATCTTCTGCTCGCACACGGGGTTCGGCATGTTGAACCCTCCTGTGCTGGTGCAGTTGCTGCTGGGGTCGGTAACCTGGGTCGCCTCGATCTGCACCATCTGGCCGATCTTCTCCGGCAACGTCATCCGGTGCAGCAGGTCGGTGACCCGCGCCTGGATCGAAAGGTGTGGGTCGAGGTAGGCCGGGCGGCCAACTGCCGACGCGGACTGTGCCGTCGCCGCGGAAGCGGACACGCCGACCGCCAGCGTGATCGCCGCCATGGCCACTGGGAACGCCCTGCGGTGTGCCGGTTTACGCCGGATCAGGATCCGGTCTTTCCCGCCGAGATCGGACAAGCGGAATGTCATCGCTCACTCCTTGCTCCGTCATGGTGACCCGAGTAAGCGCGCCAGCACCGCAGACACCGTCATGGTCCCGGGTAATAAGCACGGCACCGCAAGGGAGCGCACCGGCCGGTAACCTCCTCATCGAGCGACTGCCAAGACGCCGGGCACCGACGCTCTCTGCGATATAACTTAAAGCCCCGGATATCAATGAACTATGAAAATTCCGGGTCGGCCGTCAATAATTCATGAAAAGAAGTCACGTCAATTAGATACGTGCGGCGGCGCTGTCACTTCAGCGCCTGGCCGCTGGTCCCCCCAGCGCTGCCGCCGGATACCCAGGCGCGTCTGCACGCCTTTGCTGAAGCATCTCTACCTGAACCTGGCCTGCTGCTGTGGCCTGGCCCGGGCCAGCACGTGCTGGCCCGGGCCGACGCATACTCGATCTTGCCGGGTTGGGAGACGTCAGGGGCGAGGCAGTCGTGGGCCTGTTCAAGCGGAAGCCGAAGGAGCTGGCCGCCGCCCGCTTCGCCTTAGCTGTTGACCGCCGCGACCAGTTCGGGGACGAACAGCGCGGCGTTGATCGTGCCGGCCCCGCTGGACAGGTCGTACCCGGCCCTGGCGTCGAACCCGAGCACCGAGTGCTCGGTGCCGCCCTGGCTGAAGGTGACCGTGTTGGTCCCCGAGGTGAGGTCCAGCAGTCCCGGGGCGTGCTGGGCGTACATCTTGTACAGGGCCGGGTTGAGCAGGCCGAGCCCGTGCCCGGCCTCCTGGTCGGCCAGGGCCACGATCCCCGCGAACAGGGGAGTGGCCTCGCTGGTGCCGCCGACCAGGTGGTAACCCGCGCCGAACCCCAGCCTGGCGTCGAGGTAGACCAGGGCCGCGCTGCTCAGCGCGGCGTTCATCGAGATGTCCGGCACGCCGCGGTGGTCGCCGGTGATCGCGGCCACTCCGTCCTGGTAGGCCGGCCGGGCGAACACCTTCGACTTGCCGCCGCCGGTGGACGCGGGGCTGCCGGTCAGGTTCGTGTCGTTCCACACCGTGTCCGGCTGGGTGCGCTCACCGGCGGCGCTCAGGTGCAACTGGGTGCCGCCCACCGCGGTGACCAGCGGGTCGGAGGCCGGCCAGGCGATCTCCTGGTGCAGGTAGAGGTGGTTGAGGGGTGGCGGGCTGCTGAAGTTGGTCGCCCCGTCGTCACCGGTGGCGGCCAGCACGCTCACCCCGTGCGCGGCCGCGTTGTGGTATGCGCCGCGCAGCCGCAGCAGCGCCTGCGCGGCCGGGAAGCTCTGCTCGGAGGCGTCCAGGCTCTGCGAGATGACCGTGCCCAGGTGGTGGTCGATAACGTAGTTTTCGGTCTCGACGATCTGCGGGAACCCGCTGGTGCCCAGGTTTTCCGCCACCGGGGTCTCGGCCAGCAGAATGTTCGCACCCGGCGCCATCGCGTGGGCGAACTCCACGTCCATCGTGGTCTCCAGGCCCCAGCTCTGCATGACCGGCCGCTTCTTGGGGTTGTACGGCGGTATCGGCCCGGCCGGATGGATGATCTTGAAGCTGGGCGGCGCGGGCAGGTGGAACCCTTTGTCGAAGGTGGCCAGTTCGCTGCGGATGCCCACGTAACCGAACGGGTCCACGATGACGATCGTCTCGCCCTTACCGTTGATGCCCTTGGCGTACAGCGGGCCGGTGCCGTAGGCCGCGTGGAACTGGGACGGCGCGTAGCAAGCCAGCCCCACGGTTCGCTCGCACTGCGCCGTGGTCGGCGGCTTGGTGAAGCCGTCCAGGCTGGCCAGCCGGTACTGCGGCACCGGTACCGGCAGCCCCGCCGCGTCGCCCCCCACCACCGCGCTCGCCCGCGCGGGAGCACCGCCCGTACCCGCACCGCTCACGGCCGCACTGGTCACGGCTGTGCCGCCCGCACCCGCACCGCTCACCGTCACCACCGGCCCAGCCACCAGGACCACCCCAGCGCACAGCCCAGCCATCCGCCGCAACATCATGCCCCCCGGGGAAAGCTTGCTCCCCAGCCGGCCACCGCGCCCAGCGGCCACCCGCTTACCGCCCTCCAATACCCACGCTCCCGCGACGAGGAAGATTTTTAATGACTGTGAGTAAGACACTGCAGACCTTTCGGTAATGTGGCGAATTGCTGTGATAGCCCGGCTGGGCAATGGGGTATGCCAGCAGCGGCTGACCGGGCCAAGCGGCGGGCCAAGCTGGTTGATGAGCAGGCACCGTTACGCTAAGGAGTCTGATCTTCACATGCAGCTAAGTTAAGAGGTCTGATCTTCACATGCATCTTCTGACTTGCTGTGCGCTAAACGATCTCGGCCAGGGCTGGCGCATCCACACCGGCCGGCGGTTCAACGCGTAGGTGGTCGCCGTAGCACCGGCTGGCCTGCGACCTCTGCCTGGCCGTTGTCGGCAGCTTCACACCGGCAGTTCCGTGCGCTGCCTGTGCCCGTCGGATGACCTGCTGGGTCGCGTCGCGGTACATCACCTTTCTTTAGAAAGAAAATGGGGGATCGAGCCCTATCTGGGAGTACTCTCCAAAACGCCCGGCACGTGAACCGACTTCTGGGAGTGAGCAGATGGGCTTGCTGGACAAGCTGACGGGAACCAGGCCGGCGAAGCCCGGTATCGCGCCGGTGCCGGCCGGTGACCTGCGCGCCGCGTTGCTCGGCCTGAGCCGGGACACGGCGCCCTGGCATGTCCGTGACGGCGCCGGGGACAAGTGCGACCTCGTGGCCGAATGGCGGATCGTCGACGCACAGTGGCACGGGGTCTTCTCCGCGTACGGCCTCAAAAGCGTGTTCCGGGTCAAGATGAAGTTCGACGAGGCAGCGCACGAGGTGCGGAACCTGGACGAGCAGGCGACCATGACGTGGCATGGCGGCATCCCGTCGGTGAGCGGGTCGTGGTCCCGCGGCCAGATACGCGAGATCCAGGTCGGCCAGGGGTATGGCTACACCGAAGAGGGCCAGTTCGGCCAGGTCTACAACTACGAGTTCCGGAGCAGCGAGATCAGGGACCCGCTGCGCGACACCGTCAACGACCACGGGTGGGGCTGGAAGGCGGTCTCTTTCAAGCTGTGAACCGGCCGCTGGAATCTCCAGCTCCTGCACGGGATGTGCAACTCGGCCAAGGGCACGAAGATCACAGCCCAGGCCCTGGAGGTGGCCGACGCTCACGGCGTCACGATCAGCATGGATGTCGGGCAGTACCGCGCCGGTGTCCGGCACCGGGCGGCTAAGTATGCTCTGCGGGTGACCCGCCCGCTCGGGGCTGAGGCCCGCGGCCGGGCCATGGCCGCCGCGGGGAATCTCACGGTGTTCTTCCCGGAGTCCAGGGTCCATGCCGTCATCAGGGCAGCAGCGGAAGGAAACCCGGCCCGCTGACAGCCCAACGGCGGCTCGCGAGCGGTTTCGGGTCACGCCGGGTGGTCCCGGCAGCGTTCTCCAGGTCGTCGGCCTGGCGTTACCCGGCGGTGCGGTACTACAGATAATGGGGGCATTCTGAAAGGGTGACTTCATGGGAGTAGCTGACGAAGAGGGCCGCGTTCTCGCGGTTTTGCACGAGATGCTCGGTGCCCAGGAAGTGGGCGACGTGGGACGGGTGCTCGCGGCGTTCTCCAGCCGCCCAGAGGCAGCTCATATGGCTACCGACGGTGTTAAGTGGGAGACCAGCTGGGAGGCTGCCCATGCCGTCACAGCAGTGCCCGGTGACGGTCTTCGGCTGGTGCCCGGCCACTTCAACATTCACCTTCAGGGCGGGGTTGCCTGGGCAGAGGGCCTTGGGCGCATCAGTAACCGGAGCGGTGCTGAGCGCCCGGTGCGGATGTCGTGTGTCCTGATCCGCGAACAGGGGCAATGGGTAATCGTGCATTCGCACGCTTCGCTCCCGGTCGCGGACGCGGAGATCTTCAAGCTGAAGACCGGCGGCTAACCGGGGGCATGGGGTCGCCCCGCGGGCGGGTCGTCGTCTTTTGACTGGGCCATGGCCATTGACAGCCGCAGCGGCGGCACCGATGATGTGAGCGCTAACATCCGGATGCAGCCGACGGCCAGCGACGTGCCCTGCACGGTCGGGTAGCCGGGCCAGCCGTCCAGGATCAGGGCTTGACGCCGACGGCGGCGAGCACGTACGCCGACTCGGGCGGCCGGTCCGGCACGTTGGCCATGCCACCTCGCCACGTACGGGCCAGCGCCAGTCCCGGCGGGACCAGCTGCAGGGTGCCGAAAAACGATCGCAGCTCATCCCGCGTATGGTTGTACGTCGTCGCCGCGGTGTAACTCGCACGCATCCGCTGCCACATGGCTAGGTCGTCGATTCGGCCGCAGGAGATGGCCAGCGCGCTGCCCGGGGCGAGCCGGGACGCGTACTCGCCGGCGAGTACGCGTGCCTTCACCGGATCGTAGAAGTGCAAGACCATGGCCAGAAGCACGCACACGGGCTCGGACCGGTCGATGACGCTAGTGACCGTGGGGTGCCCGAGAACGCCGGCGGGGTCGGTAAGGTCCGCCCCGGCGATGTCGACACCGGCCGGTTTGGCCAGCAGGGCGTGCGCGTGCGCTACCACGACGGGATCGTTGTCCACGTAGCAGACCCGCGCGTCGGGGATAATTTCACGCACGGTCTCGTGGACGGCCGGATGTGTGGGAAGCCCGGCCCCAAGGTCGAGGAACTGCCGGATGCCCTGCCCAGCGGCCCAGGTGACGGCCCGGTCGACAAAGCACCGGTTGTCACGGCATGCCTGCACCCAATCAGGAGCGAGTTCTGCGATCTGTGCGGCGAGCTCGCGGTCAGCGGCGTAGTTGTCCTTCCCGCCGAGAAAAAAGTCGTAGACGCGCGCGATGTTCGGAATGCTCGTATCGAGCTCCAGGGGGCGGTCATCTCCGGACATACCGTTCATTATGCCGGCTGTCATGTGCTGGGCTTCAATTCTGCTGGGTGCGGGCGGGGGCTCCAGAGTACTTGCCGATCAGAAACCCGACGCGAGCAGTTGGCCGGTGCCCGATGATTTCGAACCGGCATCAGCCGGCCGCGGTCCATTCGTAGGCGGGCTGGTCCGGGTTGCCCCAGCCGACGGCGAGCGGAGGCGAGCCCTTGGTGTACTGGAAGGTAACGTAGCCGCGCACACACTGGCTGGCCCGCAGCGTGCTGGCCGCGTTGGACAGGTCGGGCTCCTTGGCGGCGTCCGGGCCGGCCAGTGCGCCGAACGTCTGGCTGTGCGGATAGACGAGCTGGAACGGGTATGGCAGAAGCTCGTTCGAGGTGTTGGCCCCCTGCGGCCCGGCGCACACCTGCACAGGGCTGACCGCGTACTGGTCACCGGCGTCCGGGGTGTTGTCCGTCTGCGAGGTGAACGGCGTCTGGAACCCGTACACGGTGGCCGACACGATGCCATCCGAGATCCAGTCCTGCGAGAGCACGGCCTTCTGCCCGAAGTGCAGCCGGACCAGGCCGGTGGCCCTGGGCGCCTTGGGCTGTGACGGAGAGTTCGTGTTCACCGTGAGACCCACGACGGTCAGCAAGATGATCAGGCCGGCCACGAACCCGAGGCTGATGAAAAGCCACTTCCGCCGCCTGGACTTAGGCTTAGGCGGAGTCACCACCCCGTACGACATGCGCACCGCCCCCCCTGTGGCTGGCATGACAAGGGCGGGGACCCATGAAGGTCAAGCGCGGGCCAAGCGCCGACCTAAACCCACCCTAGCGCAACCGGGAATCTTCTCGTAAGGTACAGCAGGTGAAAATGGTTCGCGGGGGCACAAACCAGATCATAGTAACCAGACTCGCGGTGGTCGCCGCTGCCCGGCGGGATGTCAGGGCTGGCTGCGGATTCTGACGATGGTGGCGGTGGCGGGACGGACGGTCAGGGTGATCCCGGAATGCGGATCGGCGGCCAGGACGGTCCATGTGCCGTCCCAGGTGGTGTCGCCGGTGATCGCCGCGCCGCCGAGCGTGGCGCTGGCGCTGGCAGCGTTCCCCGGCTCCTGGCCGGCCAGGGTCATGCTGTGGGCGCTGTGCAGCCCCGGGCCAGGGGGGAGGATCGTGACGGCTGCGTCCGCGGCTTGCTCTGCGTGTGTCTTGTTGATGATCGTGACGTAATCTCCGGCTGCTGTCCCGGTGCAGTAGGCGGTCAGGTTGAGGCCGTCCGGATTGTCGATACGGACGGGCCGGACGTGGCCCGCTGAGCCCAGAGCGAAGGCCTTGATGCCATACCCCTTGGGCGTGATCGCATAGCTGGGGCCCGATCCGGCCGGGCCGGGCACGATCGTGTCGGTGACCAGCCACTGCCTGTTGTGGAAATTCACCCCCGCGGCCCCGCGGACCGCCCACCAGTGCAGGTAGTCCAGCGCCCACAGCGCTGAGGCAAGGGCGTTGCTCGCGCCCGGGACACCGCCCAGGTAGTCATTGGCCTCGGTGAACCGGTACCGCAGCCCGGCAGCGGCCACCGGAGCGAGGTTGCGGCGGTAGATCCAGGGATAGGGGGTGTAGGTGATCCCCGGCGGCTGGGTGCCGATCTCGGTGCCGTTCACCCACTCGGGAGAGAGCATGCTGGCGATGGCCTGGCCGGCGGTTGCCGCTCCGGGGTACGCACCGGCGTAGTGGTGCTGGGTGATGTCTGCCACCGGGCCGCCCGCCGGGGCGTCAGCGGCGAACCGCTCGGTCCACGACACGCCGGTATCGGCATCGGGGCTGTAGGTCAGCGTGGTGTAAGCCCCGGTGTCCGGGCCGGACAACGGCGCCCCGGGCGCGGCGGTCCTGACCGCATCGGCCAGGGCATGCCAGCGGGCCAGGTAGGACCCGTATGCCGTGCCCGGGACCCCGGGGACCTCTTCGAAGATCGCAGGATCGAGCAGGTTGCCCGCATGGGTGTGAAAGGCGTGCCAGTCCGGCTCATTGCCGATGGCGAAGCTGGCCACATGCTCCCGGTAGCGGCCCCAGATGTACCCGGCGACCCGGGCATTGACCGCCTCAAGCTCACTGACCGGATCGGCCGCGGGGCTGAGCAAGCGCAGCGTATAGATGACCTGCACCCCGACCTCGGCGGCAAAGGCAAACAGGCTGTCAATGCCCGCGAAACCGTCGCTGCCCACGCCCGCTGGCGCCAGTTCATCCACCGTGCCCCCGCCGATCCGCAGGCTGCGCAGGCCCGCGTTACCGAACAGCGCGACCAGCGCGGTGTCCGCCGGGCTGAACAGGTAACCCGGCACGCCGGCGTGACCCTCATCAAGCACCGACCGCTCGAAACTCAGCCCGGCGAAATCATCCGCGATCTCCGGCCCTGCGGGCCCGGCATCAATGCTGACCGTCACCGGATGGCTGCCCGGCTGACCCGGCCGCGGCGGCTCATCACCCCCGCCAGCCGGTACCCGCCCAGCCGCCTGCCATGCGCTCATCACCCGATTCTCCCAGACCCCTGCTGCCCGCCGCGCCAGGCAGGCAGTGGGTGCTGCGGCCGGGGTCGCCGTCGCTTACCAGCCGACGGCGACGACCATGTACTGCGGGCTGGTCACCGAGATGTCCGAGGACTGCCCGGCGTCATCGTCGTAGGGGAAGCCATACTGCTTGCCGTTGATGGCGTTCTGATGCCAGAACTCGGCGTAGTAGTTGGCCGGGGCGGCCTGGTAGAAATTGGCCGGATCGGACTGCTCGGAGGACGGCAGCTGGGCGACGTGCCGGTTGAGCCCGGCGCACAGTGCCGGATTGTTAGCCAGGGTGCCGCCGCAGCCGAAGATCTGGGCGGTGGTATCGGTGGTGTCGCCGTTCGCGGCGGCGTAGCTGGTGAAGTAGCTGGCGTCCTGGCCGCCTGGCTGGAAGGCGGGGTCGTTGCCCGGTGACGGGATGCCGAAGGGGGCGTCGTCGGTGGCGAGTTCCCTGAACTGGGTGGGCACGAAGTTCTCGAACCGCTGGAAGGTCGCCGCGCGGCTCTCCTGGAAGGTGGCGTAGTTCTCGCCGACCTCCTGGCTGGATCCGTCGTGCCCGTGCAGCAGCAAGGCCAGCTTGAGGCCGAACCTGTCCACCCGGGTCGTGTCGACGTTGATGGACGAGGCACCGACGGTGAACTCGATGAAGTCGAAGTACGGGCCGTTCGGCGTGCCGAGGTAGAAGTACATCCGGCCGGCCGAGTTCGCCGGCATGTCGATGTACGGTTGCTGCGCGATCGACTCGGTCTGCCCGTTGAAGCTCCAGTAGACCTGGCTGTCGGGATACTGGCCGTTGGTCTGGTTGACTACCGAGACTTCCAGGACATGCGTGGCAGGGGGGATGGCGCCGGTGTTGCCCCAGAACGACGCCGGCGGCTCACCCGACCCGCCGCCGCTGGTGCTGGTGGAGACGTCGAACTCCCACAGAGAGTAGCCGTACGGGGTAGCCCGCGCCGTGCCAAACATCCGGATGTAGCGGCCGGTGCCCGAGACGCTGAGCGTCTGGGTGCCACCGGTGCCGGTAGTGGTGGAGAAGATCGTGGTCCAGTTCGTGGCGTC
>DASXMU010000395.1:0-22985 GCA_036495485.1 Streptosporangiaceae bacterium | reverse complement strand
AGAGTTTGCGGCCTACGCCGCCGAGCATGTGGATGCGGGTGGTCCTGGCCTCGGCCCAGTTGTCCGGGCGCCATTGGGACAGCTGCACCAGGCCGGGTTCCTCCAGCTCGAACCCGTCGAACCAGGCTGCGATCTCCTCATGGGAGCGGCCCACGATCGGTGTGCCCGCGGCGCGGTACAGCTCCGCCAGCCGCCCATCAGGCCCAGCGGCCGGCCCACCGTCCGAGGAGCCGACCGAAATTACCAGGTAGCCGCCGGTCGGGAGGCGGTCCCGGTAGCCCGCAACGATGCGACCGGGGTTCTCCTCGTCGCTGACGAAGTGCATCAGGGCGAGGATCAGCACGGCGAACGGCTCGCCGAAGTCGATCAGCCCGGCCAGGCCGGGATCGCCGAGGACAGCTGCGGGCTGCCGGGCGTCGGCGCCGATCACGATCACGCCGTCGTCGGTGGCGAACAGGGCATTGCCGTAGGCCAGGACTATCGGGTCGTGGTCCACGTAGGCCACCCGGGCGTCCGGGATGACCGATCGTGCCACCTCATGCACGTTGGGCGTGGTTGGCAGGCCGGCGCCGAGGTCGATGAACTGCCGGATGCCGGACTCGGCCAGGAAGCGCACGGTACGGACCAGGAACTGGCGGTTGGACCTGGCTATCCTCGGTACCTCGGGGACCAGCTCGATGAACTGCGCGGCGGCCGCCCGGTCGACCGCGTAGTTGTCCTTGCCGCCGAGAAGATAGTCATAGATGCGCGCGACACTCGGAACCGTCTCGTCGACGCCTTCCGGAACGCGGGCTCCCGATGCGGGCACTGTCGCCACCCTCCAGCCACCCTCCGACATGCCGTACTGCGCATACTCTATGACCCGGGGCTGCCAGCGCGGCGGACCCGGGTCACGTCGTGACGTCGTCACGTCTTCGTGGCGGCGTCCAGGTTGTCCCGCACGGTCTGGGTCATCGGGTGGCCCGGGCCCAGGTAATGCTCGCAGTCGGCCAGCGCGCGCTCAAGCACCGTGACGACCTCCATCAGCCTGCCGCCGGAGTACAGCGCGGAGGCGAGGCTGCACCGGGCCGTCAGCGTCTCGATGTTGCCGGGGCCCAGCATCCGCTCGCTGTCGGTGAGGGCGCGCTCGTACTCCGGGATGGCGTCGGCGACGCGGCCGACCTGCTGGTACGCAGCGGCTAGGTTGGCGCGGGCGGTGCGGGTGTCGCGGTGGTCGGGACCCTGCACCCGCTCCCGGTCGGTGAGCGTGCGCTCGTAGGCCGGGATCGCTTCCCGCATCTGGCTGGCGCTGCGGTAGGCGAAGGCCAGGTTGGCCAGCGCAGCGATCGTGTCCGGGTGGTCGGCACCCTCGGTGCGCCGGCGGTCGGCCAGCACCGCCTCGTACTGGGCGATGGCGTCCTTGGTCTTCCCGGCCCGGCGCAGAGCCGAGGCGAGGCCGGCCCGCGCGGAGATCGTGTCCGGGTGGTCCCGGCCGCGCGATCCCTGCAGGTCGGACAGGACCCGCTTGTGCTGATCGATCGCGTCCTTGGTCTTCCCGGTGACCTGGAAGGCCTCGGCGAGGCTGGACCGGGCGGCCAGCGTGTCCGGATGGGTGGAGCCGAGCAGCCGTTCGGAGTCGGCCACCAGCGCCTTGTAGGCCGACAGCGCGTCCTTGGGCAGTTCGGCCGCTTCGTAAGCGGCCGCAAGCTTGGCCCGGATGGCCAGCGTGTCCGAATGCCCCGGGCCGAGCTGCCGGTCGAGGCCGGCCACCGTGCGCTCGTACAGGGCGACGGCATCGGTGAGCTTCCCGGCTGCCTGGTAGGAGTGCGCGAGGCGGCCAAGCGCGGTGAGCGTGCCGGGGTTCTCGGGCCCGAGCGCGCGCTCCCGGTCGGTCAGCGAACTCTGGAAGACCGCGATGGCGTCGCCGATCCGGCCGGCCGCTTCATAGGCCGCACCGAGCCTGTCCTTGGCTGCCATGGCGCTGGCCTGAGCTGACCCGCCCAGCCGGGTGCTGGCCGCGAGCATCGACTCCCAGTATCCGATGGCGGAGCCGGCCAGCCCGCTGTTCTCCATGCTCACGCCGGTGCGCAGCAGCAGCGGATGGGCTTCTGGCTTCCACAGCGAGCCGCTGTCGGTGGCGCGGACGGCAGCCGCGCAGTCGCGCAGGATCTGTTCGAGCTGCGCTGTCCCGTCGGACTCCTGCCAGGCCTCGGTGAGCGCGTCGGCCGCGGTGAGCGCCACCTGCTCCAGGTCGCCGCGCGGCAGGTAGGCGCGGGTGGCCGCCTGCACGCTCGAGTGCATCCGCACCAGAATGCCCGGCCCATCGGTGTCGATGACGACCAGGCTCGTCCGGGCGAGGTTGGCGATGGCGGTCCTGACGAGGTTCTTGTCGGGTCCGTCGGCCGCGGCCGGCCGGCCGGTGATGAAGCCGAACGCGGCCGGGCTGGTCAGCGCCGTCAGCGGGATCGCGTGCGAGTCCAGCATGGCCGCCAGCGTCAGGGCCGGCCAGGCCAGCCCCGGTGGCGAGAGCTCCTGCGCGCACTCGACAGCGAGCGACCAGGTGGTCAGCACCTCCGCCGACAGCCCGGGAATGGACAGCTCGGCCATGTGCTTGTGCCGCTCACTGAACTGCGCGCGGTACTCCCGGCAGGCCATGCCGCGGGCACCGATCACGGCGGCCGCCTGCTCCAGGCAGATGGGCAGGCCGCCCACGTCCTCGCACAGGTCCAGGGCCTGCATCCGCTGGTCGGAATACTCGGTGAGCCGGGAGCCGAGGTAGGACAGCCCCTCGCGGCGGCTGAACCCGTTGACCGGGATGATCCGCAGGTCACCCGCTGCCATGCTCAGCTCGGCACCGGGCCGCCGGGTGGTGATGACGACCTGGCCAGCCGGGCCCCACGGCCACAGATCCTTCAGGTCGTCCGGGTCCACCAGGTCATCGACGATCAGCGCCCAGGAGCGGCTGGTGTGCGCCAGCCAGGTGACGAAGCGGGCCGCGGTCGCCTCGGCGCCTTCCTCCGGGTCGTCGGCGCCGACCGCGTTCGCCGCCTCGGCGAAACCGGTGACGATCGCCTCCCGGCTGGCCGCCGTCACCCAGATGAGCACCTCGACCGCGCGGGCGTTCCACAGCGCGTGAGCGAACTCGATGGCGAGCTGCGTCTTGCCGGTGCCGCCCTGGCCGACCGGTTCGCCGGGAGTGAGTGCCACCGTCTGCCCAGGCCGCAGGGCAGTCAGGTTCGGCCCCGTCTCGGACCGCGAGAAGAACGAGTCCGCGATTGGGGGCACCAACCCTGACAGCAACGGCGTTCTGGCTTGCGGCGTAACCACGTCGGCAGCCTCTCCCGTGATGGCCTCGGCGGGCCGGACCTACGGTCCGTCCCGGCCTTCCTTCCCCCGGAGTCGTGCAGGTGGCATGGTAGTGGGATCCCCACAGCATCCCACGGGCGGGAAACACGGTTATGTCATAGTAGATCCCACTTGGGTAGATCCCACCTGCTGACCTGGTGCATACGCACCACATGGATAACGATGCGCTCATTACTCACAAATCAGGTCCAAGTATGCAACCGAAACCGTATCTTTGCCGGAGGCGTGCAAGATCGGGGGTCCGCACACCCAGCTCGGACACAGCACAGCGAGGCCTTTGGAGTGGGTGATGAGTGAGACCTTCGCAGGTCGGCACGGTAGAGGGCAGCTCGTAGAGGAGTCGCCACAGGAGTACGCGGCATTCAAGATCGAGCAAAGAGGCATTGACCTCATCCCCGACGCAGAGCGCAAGATGCGCCCGTCGGGGTTGTTCTGGCTCTGGTCTGGTGCCGTCTTCAACGTTGAGTTCCTGTTCTACGGCGTGCTGATCATGACCTTCGGCCTGTCCGTCACGCAGGCCATCATCGCCATCGTCATCGGCAACCTCTTCTACGCGCTGCTCGGCTTCGCCAGCCTGCAGGGCCCCAAGACCGGGACGACCGCGTTCATGATCAGCCGGGCACCGTTCGGCCAGAACGGCAACCGCCTGGTGGCCCTGTTCAACTGGGGGACGCAGGTCGGATTCGAGATCGAGGGCATCTTCTTCGTCGTCGCGACCGTCATCCTGCTGTTCTCCCGCTACGGCACCGCACTCAACGGGCCCGAGAAGATCGGCGTGATCATCGTCGCCGCGCTCATCCAGATGATCGTGCCGCTGCTCGGTCACGCGACGATCACCAAGATCCTTCGCTACCTCGCGTACATCTTCATCGTGTTCTTCGCCGTGCTGGCGGCCTTCACCTTCAACCGGCTGCACCTGTCCACGTTCCACCAGAAGCCCGCGTCGTTCGCGGTATGGACGACAGCACTGGTGGTCCTCATCTCGGTGGGTGGCCTGGGCTGGACCGAGAACGGCAACGACTACTCGCGTTACCTGCCCCGCAACACGCCGGGCACCAAGACGTTTTGGTCGGCGGCGCTGGGAGGCGCCGTCCCGTCGGTCATCCTGGAGATCCTCGGCGTGCTCGCGTTCACGGTCGGCGGCAAGACCGTCGGCATCGCCCAGATCGGCGTGCCGCAGTCCTTCCCCGGCTGGTTCGTGACCCCATTCCTGATCTTCGCCATCTTCCAGCTGCTCGCGATCAACACGATCGACATGTACTCCTCCGGTGTCACGCTGCAGGCGCTGGGCCTGCCGATCAAGCGCTGGGGAGCGGTCATCCTGGACACCGTGGTGTGCGCCGTGGTCACCGGCATCATCTTGTTCCATGGGAACTTCTACAAAGACTTCTCCGGGTTCCTGCTGTACATCGTGGTCTGGCTGTCCGCCTGGTTCGGCATCCTGATGACCGACTACCTGCTCCGTGGACGGCAGTACCACTCGCTGTCGCTGAGGTCCTCGCGCGACGGCCTGTACTGGCGCAACGGCGGCATCCACTGGCCGGCCGTCATCGCTCAGGTCATCGGCATGGTCGCCTCGCTGATGTGGATAAACGCGCTGTTCGACGTCCCGTCCTACATCGGGCCGATCTCCAACCACTTCCCCGGCCTGCAGGGCGGTGACTTCAGCTGGGCGATCGGCATCGTGGTCAGTGCCCTCGTCTACTGGCTGCTCGCCGCGCGCAGCGTCCGCCGGGAGGCGATCGACCAGGCCGCAAGCGCCTGATCCGGGTATCGAAGGCCGGGCACAGCGAACTGTGCCCGGCCTTCCCTGCTGTCTGTCCGTGGCCGGCTGACCGCCGTTGTCTGGCTGGGGTGCCGTCCGGAAATTTCTTTTTTAACGGAAAATTGGACTGGACGGAGGCCCGCCTGATCGCGGCGGCTAACCGATCGCGGACCGGACCGCGCCGGAACGGGTATTCGCCGTCATGCGGATTAACGTGACCTTCCTTCTGGTTTGTGTGTCGCTAGTGCGCGTTTGAGCCGGGCGAGATCCACGGTGAGCGGCGCCGTGCTGTCCGGCTGATGTACATGAATCCGCGACCCACCGGGCTGCGCGGAGCAGGTGACCCGCAGGCCGAACGTCCGCTCCCCGATGAACAGCCGGTAGCCGACCAGCCACGGCGGCTCGAAGGCGGTCACCTCGCCACTCGCCGCGACCTCGGCCGTATCGACACACACCGTCAGCGGGAAAAGGACTCCGATACCGGCCAGCAACTGCGGACCGGCCACCGTGGCGAGTACTTCGTGCACCCAGTCGCCCAGCCGGGATGGGTCGGCGAGATGGCCGAAAACGGCCTCGACCGGGCTGGCGAACGATGCGTAAAGCTCCACCCACATTGCCTTCCGGGTTGCTGACGGTCTTTTCCGGCCAGCCCCTGTGCGGCCGGATCGTGGCAATCTAAGCTGACCGAAAGGGAGTGGGCCAGACGCTTATTGCGGCACCGGTGCGGCAAAGTTGCGGCGGGGCTGCGGGCGTGGGTGGAGGGGCGGGTTTTGCGGGATCTGCGCGGGTTCCGCGAAGCGGTGCGGACGCACCGCCGGGCGGTCGGGCGCACCCAGCAGCAACTCGCCCGGTCGATCGGGCTGCACCCCGACGTGCTCAGCCACAAGCTGAACGCCCGCGACAACGCCGTGCTGACCACGCCGGACGTCATCGGCATCGCCACCACGCTGGCCGGCTGGGGAGCGCTGGTCAACAGGGCGGACCTGCACGCGCTGCTCGACCTGATGGAGGTGCCGCAGCACGCGGTCACCGCCGCGGCCTGGGCGGCGGCGCCGCTGGCCGCGCTGCGCGCCGACGGGGGCGGCGCGGCAGGCCGGGCGGCTGACCGGCGCGCGGCGGCCGGGCCGGAACCGGAGCCGGAACCAGCCGTCCGGCGGCTTCGAGTACGGACGGGGCCGCTGCCTGCCCCGGCGACCAGGCTGATCGGCCGCGAGCGGGAGCGGGCCGAGGTGGCGGCGGCGCTGGCCGCGGCGCGGCTGGTCACCCTCACCGGGGTCGGCGGCACCGGGAAGACCCGGCTGGCCCTGCAGGTGGCCCACGATCTGGCCGGTGACTTCGCCGACGGGGTGAGCTTCATCGACCTGGCGGCGGTCCGCGATCCCGCCCTGCTGGCCACGACGGTGGCCCGGGCCCTCGGCCTGACGCCGCGGTCGGCCGAGGCGGCCGAGGAGCACCTGGCCGAGGCGCTGGCCGGCCGCGAGCTGCTGATCGTGCTGGACAACCTCGAGCAACTGCTCGACGAGACGCCGCTGCTGGCCAGGATGCTGGCCAGCGCCCCGGCCTTAAGGCTGCTGGCGACCAGCCGGATCCCGCTGCGGCTGTACGGCGAGCACATGGTGCGGGTCCCGCCGCTGCACCTGCCCAGCGCGGTGCAGTTGTTCGTCGCGCGTGGGCTGGCCGTCCGGCCGGACTTCGCCCCGGACGACGGCCAGCTCGCCACCGTGGGCGAGATCTGCACCGCGCTGGACGGGCTGCCGCTGGCCATCGAGCTGGCCGCGGCCCGGATCCGGCTGTACACGCCGGCGGCGCTGCTGCCGCTGCTGCGTTCCAGGCTCGACCTGCTCACCGGCGGGCCGCGCGACCTGCCGTACCGGCAGCAGACGCTGCGGGCGGCGCTGGACTGGAGCCACGAACTGCTGCCGCCAGGCGCGCAGCACCTGTTCGCCCGGCTGGGGGTGTTCGCGGGGCCGTTCGACGCCACCGCGGCGGCCGCGGTGGACGGCGGGCCGGCCGGGACCCTTGCGGGCCTGGCCGAGCTGGCCGACCAGAGCCTGCTCGAGATCACCGCCGGGGAGAACCCGGGCTTCCGTATGTTGCAGACCGTGCGCGAGTACTCGCTGGCCCGGCTCGCCGAGACCGGGGAGCAGGACGACGTGCGGCGACGGCACCTGGCGCACTTCCTGGCCATGGCGGTGGCCACGCGCGACGGCCTGGACGGGCCGGAGCAGGCCACGCTGCTCGACCGGCTCGAGGCGGCCTACCCGAACATCCGGGGCGCGCTGGAGTTCGCCTGCCACCAGGCCGAGCGCGACGGCGCGTGCCTGGATGACGGGCTGCGCCTGGCGGCCTCGCTCAGCCTGCTCTGGCAGCGGCGCGGCTCACTGGCCGAGGGCGTGCTCCAGCTCGACCGGCTGCTCGCCCTGGACGACGCCCAGCAGCGGGCGAGCGCCCCCGAGGTCCGGGCCGCCGCCGTGCTGACGGCCTGCAACCTGGCCTGCTTCAAGGGCGACTACGTGCGGACCGCCGAGCTGGCCCGGCAGGGCATCGAGCTGTTCGGCGCGCTCGGCGATCACCGGGGCCTGGCCCAGGCGTACCGGTTCCTCGGCGAAGCGGCGATCGCGGTGGGCGACGACGACGCGGCCGAGCCGCAGTTCGAGTCCGCGCTGGCCGAGGCCATCCACACCGGGGATCCGCTGATCGAGGCGAACGTCTGCAACATGCTCGGTCAGGTCGCCAGGCACCGGGGCGGCTTCCACCAGGCCAGCACGCTGTTCTGGCGGGCGATGAAGCTGTTCCGGGCGGCCGGTGACCCCAACGGGGTGGCCACGGTGCTCGGCAGCCTGGGCGAGACCGCCCGGGACGCCGGGCAGGCGCGGCGCGCGCAGCGGCTGTACCTGGCGGCGCTGCGCCGTGACGCGGCGCTGGGAAACAAGCGCCTGATGGCCTACGACCTCGAAGGGCTCGCTGCCGCCCTGGGCCTGCAGAAGGCCGGGCGGGAGGCGCTGGTCTACCTCGGCGCGGCCCAGGTCCTGCGGGACGAGACCGGCGGCCCGCTGCCGCCGGTCGAGCAGGCCATCCTCACCCGGATCATCGGGGCGGCCATCGCGCCGCTGTCCGCGCCGGAGCAGCAGGAGGCCCTGGGCGAAGGCCGGGGCCAGCCGCTGCCGGTCACGCTCGCCCGGGCGCTTGGCCAGCAGGCACCTTGACCTCAGCACCATCACCGTTACCGGCTAACCACGGCATGCCGCAGCAGACGCCTCATGGCACGGCCGCATCGGGCCATGAGGCGTCTGTGGCACCCTACGGCACCAACGCAGCCCCATCCCAGGAGCGCCCCGGCGGGATCCTGGCCACCACCGCACCCCGCGGCCACGGCCAGCGTATCCGGCCGCGGCTAGGGTGGCCCGCGGTCACTCGCCGCCCTCGAGCCGCGTCTTCAGGGTCTGGCAGCTCTGCGGCGCCTCCTTGCGCGCCTGCCGCACGGCTATCGGCAGGATCGCCTTGCCGATTCCCCGGCCGAAGAAGTCCAGCGCGATGGTGATGCGCGACCCGCCGCTGTCGCCGGCCGGAATCACCGTGACCTTGACGTCCGCCCTGAGCGGACCGTCAATGCCATGGATGGCCCAGGTCCTGGGCGGGTCCAGCTCGGTGATCTCCGAGGTCAGCGTGCGCTCGGCGCCGCCGAGCTTGCGGGTCACGGTGCACCTGGTGCCCACGCCGGGCGGGCCCACCCCTTCGGTGCCCCCGCTCACCACCCCAACCTGCCACTCACCGAACCGCGACGGGTCGGTGGCGTAGGAGAACACCTCCTCGGGCGGCCTGGCGATATCGGTGGTTACCACGATCGGTGCCACTGCTCCTCCTTGCCCCGGGACCTGATGGTCAGCAACATCACATCAGGTCGTGCACAACAGATTAACTCTGTGTGACGCCGGTCACATGTTGCCACGCCGGGCTGCGCACGTGAATTGCGTGGGTATCTCGTGGGTTGTTGCGTGGACATCTCGTGTGGTGATTTACGCTCCGGCTGGCCAGCGTTGAGATAGCGACGGCGAATCGCCCGCCGCTGCCAACCAAAGGAGCGACCAGTGAAAGTATTCAGCGGCGTCGCCGCATTCACCGAGGGCCGGATGAAAGGCCGCACGGCAAAGCTTGTGCTGTGCGGCGTGGCCGCGGCCGCCATCGCATCGACGGCCCTGGGCGGCTCGCTGGCGACCGCGGCGACGCACCCAGCCCGGGGGCCGGCCGTGGTGCCCACCAGTGACATCGTGGGTACCGGCCTGGTCAACTGCGCAGCGGCGACGGGTGAGGTCGGCTACTCCCCCGCGTCGAAGGCCGGTGGGATGTCGCCGCTGGTGATCAACATCTGGTTCCAGGCAACGGATTGCACACCGGCACCAGGATCGAAAACGTCCCCGGTGCCCAAAACGGTGATCGGCAGCATCAGCGTCCAGACGAAAAACACGTGTCCGCTCGGTGGGGTTTTCGGGACCGGCACGCTGGACCTCGCCTATAACTATCCAGGCGTGCCAAACCCGATGATCGACCCGAGCGCGGCAACCAACGTAACGCTCAGCGACATCGGCACGACGCCGTTCTGGACGCTCACCGGGGCAGTGACATCGGGCTCGTATATCGACCCGGTGACGACCCCACCCACCACCTTCACCATCAGCTTCAAGCCCAATGTCATCGCCGGGAACTGCCAGTCCGGCATCACCTCGGAATACATCGCCCGGTCTAATGGGCCGTTCACCAAGATCTGACCATCCACTCAGGGAAAGGCCCGCGCGGGGTGTCCTCCCCGCGCGGGTCCCGGCTGCGCGGCCGGTCGCACCCGGAGCCGGCCGAATGCTCCGATAGGCTGGAATCGATCCCTATGCAAACGACCGCTGATGAGGTCGTGGCCACCTTCGCGGTCACTCCCCGCGCACGCGTCCTGCTGGAGCGCTGGCGGTCGGATCCGGCCCGCCCGCAGGTGCCCCGCGTGGTGCTGCGGCACACCACGAAGGTTCTCTACGAGCTGACCCCGGCCGCCGTCGAAGCCACCTGCGCCGCCAGCGAGCACCCGCTCGGCGAGATCCGCAAGCAAGCGGCGATGGCGGTCGGCCCGGTCGTCGACTGGCGCCCCGACTTCGCGTTCACGCACGTCATGCACCTGGCCATGGAGCGGCTTGGCGGCCTGCCCACGTTCGGCGACTTCACCCGCTTCTGCGCCGGCGACCCAGCCGGCCGCGCCGCGCTCGGCGACCCGGCCCGCCGGCTACGGGAGCGCGCTTGCCAGCTTGGCTTCGAGTCGGCCCAGGCGGCCCAGGCGATCCGCTGGCGGATCGGCCTGGCCTACTACTCCTTCGCCCGTGAGGCCTACATCATCGCCGTGCTCCGCTCGGCCGGCCTGGACGTGCGCGCACACCCGCTCGCGGACGCGCTTTTCCGCGTCGACGCCTGGACCGGCCGGACCGTCCTCAGCATTTACATACGGAACCCCCGGTTCCGCGACGGCCCAGCGGGCCGTAAACCGACCTCCAGCCGTATTCTAGCGGGCGCCTATCCCCCGTTTCACCAGGAAGAACTCCGCCTGGCGACCCGTCACGAATTCGGCTCCGTCCATTTGCCGGATCCGGCCGAGATACGTTCAGTCGCGCTGAAGCTGAACCGCGAAAATTTCCGTTTCAAAAAAGAGAATTTTCAGGAAGAAAGAAAATCGCCGGACGGCCCCGGCCGGGACTGTCGCCGGCCGCGCACTGACGCCGGGCCCGGGCCGGGGTTGCCGTAGCCTGACCGCGCAGGCCAAGCTTGGCCGGTGAGCGAGTTCTCCCGGATCGCGCTGGGCTGCGGCAACTTCGGCGGGGTCGGATCGGCGCCGGAGTTCTTCGGCCAGGGCCTGACCGAGGACCAGGCGTTCGCGCTGATGGACGCCGCGTGGGACGTCGGCATTACCCACTTCGACACCGCCGACGCCTACGGTGGCGGCCGAAGCGAACAATGGATCGGCCACTGGCTGGCCGATCGCGGGGTCCGCCCCTCGCTGACCACCAAGACCTGCAACCCGATGACCGCTGGCGCGGACCACGGCCTGCGCCCGGAGCGGATCGCCCGCCAGTTGCGGACCAGCCTCGGCCGGCTCGGGGTCGACCGGGTAGACCTCTACCTGGCGCACGCGTTCGACCCGGACGTCCCGCTGGCCGACTCGTTCGCCGCCCTGGACGAGGCCGAGGCGGCCGGCACAATCGGCGGGTATGGCGTCAGCAACTTCGACGCCGGCCAGCTAACCGCCGCGCTGGCAGCGGGCCACCCCCAGGCGATCCAGAACAGTTACTCGCTCCTCGACCGCCAGGACCGTGCCTCGCTGCTCCCGCTGTGCGCCGAGCGGGGCGTCGCCTACCTGGCGTTCGGCCCCCTCGCCGGCGGCTGGCTCACCGGCAAGTACCGCCGGGGCGAGCCGTTCCCGGCGGGCTCCCGGATGACCCAGCGCCCCGAGCCATACAGCGATTTCCGCACCGACCGGACTTTCAAGTCCCTGGACCGCCTGCAGGCGGTCGGCTCGGTCCTGGGGATCTCAATGGCCGCTCTTGCGCTCATCTGGCTGCTCGCCGACGAGCGGGTCACCCAGGTCGTCATCGGCCCCGGCCGCCCCGGGCACCTGGCGCCCGTGCGCGAGGCCCTGGCGAACCCGCTGGATTCAGCGGACCTGGCCCTGGTGGAGAACGCCTTTGGCATGCCGGGTACCCCCTCGGAAGGAAAACAGTGATCGAACTGGCGGAGATCGAAGCAGCCCGGACGCGGATCGCCGGAGCGGCGATCCGCACCCCCCTGGTGCGCCTGTACGCCGAGGACGCCCCGGCCGAGATCTACCTCAAGCTGGAGAACCTCCAGCCGATCAACTCGTTCAAGATCCGTGGTGCGACCAACGCGGTCCTGCAGACCACCCCGGCCGCCCGCTCCGCGGGCCTGGTCACCGCCAGCGCCGGGAACATGGCCCAGGGCGTCGCCTGGGCCGCCCGCGCCCAGGGCGTCCCGGCCACGATCGTCGTCCCCGAAAACGCCCCCGAGGCAAAGCTGTCCGCGATCGCCCGCCTGGGCGGCAAAGCCGTCAAGGTCCCTTATGACGACTGGTGGAACACGATCATCACCGGCCACGCCGACGGCATCGAGGGCCTGTTCGTGCATCCGTTCCAGGATCCAGCGGTCATGGCAGGCAACGGCACGATCGGCCTGGAGATCCTGGAGGACCTGCCGGATCCGGACGCGGTCGTCATCCCCTACGGCGGCGGCGGCCTGACGGTCGGCATCGCCAGCGCGATCAAGGCCCGCCGCCCGCAGACCCGGATCATCGTGGTCGAGCCGGAGGGGGGCGCCCCGGTCACCGCCGCTTTCGGGGCTGGCCACCCGGTCACCATCGACTTCCGCCCGTCGTTCGTGGACGGCGCCGGCAGCCGCAGCGTCCTGGACTCCATGTGGCCCCTGGTCCACCCCCTGGCAGACCAGGCCGTCGCCATCCCCATCCGCGACGTCACCGCCGCGATCCGCACCCTGGCCGAACGCGCCCGCGTCATCGCCGAAGGCGCAGGCGCCCTGGCCCCCGCCGCCGCCCTGACCGGCCGCACCGGTCCCGGCAAGATCGTCTGCATAGTCTCCGGCGGCAACCTCAACACCATCAAGCTGGCCGAAATCCTCACCGGCGCCGCCGGCTAACATCATGCGGCGGGCCGATAGTCTTCCGGCCGGCCGCTGTGCAGGCCCGTCTCGCTCGCGTCTTCGGTCATCCCACCCAGGGCCACGTGGCGGCCCTCTCGCTGCCGTTGCTGGTAGGTAAGCAGATCCGAGAACAGTAGTGATCGCGGATCCGCTCGGGAGCATGGTAGCCGTTGGGGGCTCGCCAGTGATGGTGTGGACTCAGCTGGACTATCTGGCGTGCAAAGCATCGAGGGCTTCTAGCAGGCGGTCTACTTCCGCTGGGGTGTTGTAGTGGATGAAGCCGATGCGGACCGACTTGTCCTCGTAGCCGAGGCGCTTGTAGAGGTTCAGGGAGTACCAGGAGTCGTGGGCCCAGACGCCGATCTGGGCGTCGGCCAGGTGCTGGGCTACGTCCGGGGCGGGTACGCCATCGACGTTGATCAGGAAGGTGGGGACCCGGCCTGCCATGCCGGGGAGGCCGTAGACGGTCACCGTCCCGGGGAGGCCGTCCAGGAAGCGCTGGCCCAGGGAACGCTCGTAGGGGATGACCGCGGCCAGGCCGCCGATCGAGTCCAGGTAGCCGATCGTTGCGTTGAACCCGGCGAGGAGCTCGTAGGGCTGGGTGCCGGTCTCGAAGCTGCGGCCGATGGGACGGCCAGGGGCGGGGCGGGCCTTGTAGGGGCGCCAGGTTTCCAGCACCTCGGTCCGGCCGTAAGCCATGCCCAGGTGCGGGCCGCAGAACTTGTAGGGGGAGCACAGCAGCACATCCGCGCCGACCTCGCGGACGTCCATGGGCTCGTGGGCGGCGTAGTGCACGGCGTCGATCCAGGCCAGGGCGCCGGCTTCGTGGGCTAGCTGGCAGACCCGCTGGGCGTCGACGATCGTGCCGATGGCGTTGGAGGCCCAGGCGAACGCGACCACTTTGGTGCGCGAGCTGAGCTTGCGCTCCAGGTCTGCGAAGTCGAGCGTGGTGTCGGGGTTCAGGTCGATGTGGCGGACGACCAGGTCGCGGTCGTGGGCCAGCTCCAGCCAGGGGGCTACGCCGCCGTCGTGGTCCAGGGAGGAGACCAGGATTTCGTCGCCGGGAGCGAAGGCCCGGCCGGCGGTGCGGGAGAGCGTGAAGTTCAGGGATGTCATGTTCGCGCCGAAGATGACCTCGCGGGAGTCGCAGCCCAGGAACCGGGCCGCGCTGGCCTCGGCGGTCTCGAGGATTTCCCTGACCCGCAGGCTGGTCGCATAGACCGCGCCCATGTTGGCGCTCGCCTCACGCAGGGCGGCGGCGATCGCGTCGCCGACCTCGTCGGGGACCTGGGATCCGCCGGGCGCGTCGAGGAACGCGAAGCCGTGGCGGAGTGCGGAGAATCTGTCCCTGATGGCGGCCACGTCGAGGCTCCTGCCAGCCACTGCGGTCATTGGCGGATTCCTTCCTCTTGCCGGAGCATGCAGCACGGTGTTTCGATCAGCGTACAAATCCGGCTAGCGAGGAGGCCCACCCTGGATACCGGTGCGCAAGGGCAGCAAGCATTGTCACGGCAAACGGTGGAGGTGCTCCCGGGCTGGCGGTCCGAGGGGACGGCCGGGCCGGGCGGCGAGCTGTGGTTCGTGATCGCGGGCTCTGGGCGGGTGGAGTCCCCTGAGGGGACTGCCACGCCGATCCGGCATGACACCGGGCTGTGGATGCCGCCCGGTACGGATTACCGGCTGCATGCAGAAGGGCCGGACGGGCTCAGGCTGGACAGCGTCACACTGCCCGGCGGAGTCAGCGGCCAGGCTGGGAGCGAGGACCCGGTGCCCCGGGTGTCCGAGCTGACCGGGTGCGCGGTCGAGGTGACCGGGGACCGGCAGTTCCGGGTGCTGTTCGGGCCGGGGAACGGCTGCGAGGCCGCGACCCAGTTCGTGGGTGAGATCCCGCCCGGGCGGGCGCCGGACCATACCCATACCTACGACGAGCTGGTCCTGGTCCTGGAGGGCGAGGGCGTACTGCACACGGGCGACGGCGACCACCCGCTCGCCCCGGGCGCCTCCCTGCACCTGCGGCCGGGGCAGCCACACTGCCTGGAGAACACCGGGCAGGCCATGCTCCGTGTCCTCGGGGTCTTCCACCCGGGCGGCAGCCCGGCGGCCAAGAAGGTGCAGCCACCCGCCCCGTAGCAGGGCCTCACTCGCCGGGCGGTGGTAACCGCGTTGCCGCGCGGCGCTGGCGCCAGCGGGGGCCGTCGATGTTCATCGCCCTGGCGGCGTTCTCGTAGGCGGCGATCGCGTCGGTGAAGTGACCGGCGTCGGCCAGTGCGTGGGCCAGCTCGATCCAGGAGCGGGCGGCGTGCCTGGTCGCGCCTAGGTGGTCGAGCACGGTGGCGGCCTCGGCGAACAGGGCGTGGGCCCGGATGGGCTCGTCCTGCGCGGTAAGGGCGACGGCGAGCGCGGTGGTCGCCCGGGCGCGTTCGAGCTGGGCGGTGGAGCCGAGCAGCCCGCGCGCCTGCTCGGCGGCGCGCACGGCCTGGGCCACATCGTCGCGGGCGAGGTGCACATAGCACAGCTCGGTGAGGATGTACGCCTTGTCCACCGGGTCGGCCGTCTCGGTCAGCTCACCGAGCGCGTCCTGGAAGCTGGCGAACGCCTCGCCGGTTCGTGGCGGGTCGGTCCGGATCAGCAGGTAGCCACGGGCGGCGAGCAGCCGGCCGATGTCGTGGCGGCTGGTGCCGCCACGGAACGTGCAGAGCGCCTCCTCGGCCAGTTCGAGCGCCTGCTGGTGGCGGCCCCGTTCGTAGGCGACGACGCTGGCGTTCCAGAGGATCGCGCCCCGGGCGGTGGGTGAGCGTACCCGGGAGGCGCGCTGCAGCCCGTCGTCGAGCAGGCGTTCGGCTTCGCGCAGGTCGCCCAGTTCGTACCAGATGAGGGCGACGGTGGCGAGCAGCCGGATGGACAGCTCGGACTCGCTGGCCTGGGCCGCCTCGAACTCGGCCAGGGCGGTCCGGCCGATATCGGCCGCCCGGACCAGCTCGCCCAGCTCATACAGGCAACGGCACCAGCCGGTGTAGACGTGCAGCGACGACTCGTTGGCCGGATCGGCTTCGCCGAGACGGACGCAGCGCTCATAGACCTTGGCCGCGTCGGTGAGCCGGCCGGTCCGCTGCAGCGACTGGGCCTGGCCGAGGCGGGCCCGGCGCAGCAGCGCGGCATCGCCTGGCGCGGCGGCGAGGACCTGTTCGTAGCGCTCCAGCGCCCCGGTGATCTGGCCCGCCGCCAGCGCCAGGTCGGCCTGGGCGAGAACCAGGGTCAGCGGCTGCTCGGGGTCGCCACCCTCGACCAGCTCGTGCACGTCGCAGGACAGCGCATTGGCCAGGATCCGGATGGTCTGCGGGGCCGGACTGCGCTTGCCCGCCTCGAGCAGCGACACATAACTGACCGACAGGCTGCTGCCGGCCAACTGCCGCTGCGTCAGGCCTTTGGCCCTGCGCAGCTGGCGCAATCGCTCAGCAAACCCGTTTTGACTCAATTGACTTCCTTCTAATGGATCAAGTTAGTCTCTCGGCTTGTCGACCGACTACCGTATTGCCTGGATAATGACAGACAGTCAAATCATGATCACCCCTTTTACGACCCCTGTTCCGAGGAGGTCTGCCACGATGCGACCTATGACATCATTGCGCCGCGCCCTGGTCGTCCTGGCCGTTCCCGCATTTGTCGCGGTCACGGTCCCAGCCGCCAGTGCGGTGGCCGCCACCCCGGCGGTGCACCAGGTGTCGCCCAGTGGAATCGGGCTCGGCGGCTTCCCCGGTTGCTGCCCGGTGTAACCGGCAGCCAGCCGTAACGAGCACCGGCTGACGTTCGCCCGGGTTCCCCCGGCCGCTGGCACGGGCCTCCAGTAGTCAACGCGGCCAGGGCCGCCGGTTGGCCTAGCCAGGTCTATCAGCACCTGACCGGGCCATTTCTGCATGCCTGCTGCCATTGGCTATATCCATGCTCCGCGACACTCCCGAAAAGCTTGACATCTAGTCACTATAGAGTCAATCTGTTGACCGTCACTTAACTGTTCGGGACAGGAGGAGATCGCGCGGCGCATATCCGCGCGCTGCATCTACTACCTGTACTGACAACCCAGGCCGGCCCAGGGGGTTTCCACGGCAGGACACCCGTCCCCCTGGGCCACCTTGGTCAGGACCACAGGCAGCGCGCCCGGCTCAACCGCAACCTGGTGTTTCCCAGGAGATCGGGCCTATTCGAGCGTGGACCGGCGTGTAACTATCGGGGTGACCGAGTTAGCACTGGTCACACCGGAGGTTCATGTGCGAAAACTCAACTGTCCCCTGCTGCTCTTGACCACGGGCGTCTTAGCTCTCGCCCTCATCCCCACGTTCACCGCCCGGGCCGCAACGGCCAGCACCGCAACAGCCCGGGCCAGCGGCCAAGCGAAGGCTGTGGGCCGGGTGGATTACAAACAGGCCTGCGCGGACGTCGTCAGGGGCCGGGCCGCCTGCATGTCGCTGGTCCGCACCGACGTGGCGCATCACCTGCAGCCTGCCGCGCGCCCCGACAGCGCGCCCACCGGAGTCGGGTACGGCCCGGCCAGCCTGCAGAGCGCCTACAAGCTGCCCTCATCCACGGCAGGCGCCGGTGAGACGGTCGCCATCGTGGATGCCTTCGACGACCCGAACGCCGCCGCCGACCTGGCCGCCTACCGGTCGGCCTGGGGGCTGCCCGCCTGCGGGGCCGGCTGCTTCTCCAAGGTCAACGAGAACGGCGCGGCCAGCCCGCTGCCGTCACCGGCCGCCGGAACCGGCTGGGACGTGGAGGAGTCGCTGGACGTGGACATGGTCTCGGCCATCTGCCCGCTCTGCCACATCATCCTGGTCGAAGCCAACAGCGCGAACTTCTCCGACCTGGGCACCTCGGTGAACAGCGCGGTGCGGCTGGGCGCGCTGTTCGTGTCGAACAGCTACGGCGGTGGCGACTCTTCGTCCGACACCAGCATGGACACCTTTTACAACCACCCGGGCGTAGCCGTCACCGCCTCGTCCGGGGACGGCGGCATCGGGGTGGAGTACCCGGCCGCCTCGCAGTACGTCACCGCTGTCGGCGGCACCTCGCTGACCACCGCGTCCAATGCGCGTGGCTGGAGTGAGACGGCCTGGCCGGGCAGCGGCTCGGGCTGCTCGGGGTTCGAGCCCAAGCCGCCCTGGCAGCACGACACCGGCTGCTCGCACCGCACGGTCGCCGACGTCTCCGCCGTCGCCGACCCCAAGACCGGGGTCGCCGTCTACGACACCTACACCGAGGGCGGCTGGCTGGAGGTCGGCGGCACCAGCGTCGCCTCCCCGGTCATCGCCTCCACGTTCGCGCTGGCCGGGCCGCCGGCCGTCGGCACGTACCCATCGTCCTACATCTATGCGCACACCTCGGATCTGTTCGACGTGACCTCGGGGTCGAATGGTTCGTGCAGCCCGGCGTACCTGTGCACCGGCGAGGTCGGCTATGACGGGCCGACCGGCTGGGGCACGCCCGACGGCACCCTCGCGTTCATGGACTGGTCGAACTGGCTGAACGAGATCGGCCACCCCTCGCCGGGGATAGCCTCCGGATCGGGTGCGGCGGTCTCCTCCTGGGCAGCCAACCGGCTGGATGTATTCGTCCGGGGCGCGGACAACGCCATCTGGCACGCCTCGTGGAACGGCAGCACGTGGAGCGGCTGGGACTCGCTCGGCCCGGCGATCGTGTCCAACCCAGCCGCCGTCTCCTGGGCCGCCAACCGGATCGACCTGTTCGGCCTCGGCACCGACGGCAACCTCTACCACAAGGCCTGGAACGGCAGCACCTGGGGCCCATGGCTGAACGAGATCGGCCACCCCTCGCCCGGAATAGCCTCCGGCTCGGGACCGGCCGTCTCCTCCTGGGCAGCCAACCGGCTGGACGTATTCGTGCGCGGCGCGGACAACGCCATCTGGCACGCCTGGTGGGATGGGACGAGCTGGAAGAGATGGGTGTCGCTGGGACCGGCGATCGTGTCCAACCCAGCCGCCGTCTCCTGGGCCGCCAACCGGATCGACCTGTTCGGCCTCGGCACCGACGGCAACCTCTACCACAAGGCCTGGGCCGGCTCGTAACGCGACCGAGCCGCCCCGGCGGTTCTATCACTGCGATTGGTTCGCTCTGGCAGGCACCCGGCCCGGGGCCTGCCAGGGCGGCCTGGCGGCTCAGCGGTGAGTCCGCGCAGTTCAGGGTCTTCCCGCGAGTGTCCGCCTGGCGGGGAAAGGTACCTGGAGGCCGTTCGGCGATTTTTCTTTCCCCAAATAAACGGTAACGGCGGGACACGAACCTCATAGGCCAGCCAAAAGATCTGGAAAAGACTATCCGGCGGGGCTGGGGCCGATTCCCGAATGAATCAGCAGGCCTATCGCATTCAGCCACCTGTTGTGGGCGAGATCGTGATTCCGTCGGGTGCGTTGCCGACGGCGACCGCGACCGCCGGATGCCCGGTCGCCACGTTGACCGGGCTGACATTGCTGGAGTTGGTGTTCACCACCCACGCCGTCGCGGCATTGGGGGTAAAGGCGATCTGGTACGCGCCCGGGCCGGTGGGAATGAACGGGCCGGCCTTGCCGGTCGCCGGATCAACGGGTGTGATGCCCGCCGAGCCGAAATCGGCCACGTAGATCACGCTGCCGTCCGGCGAGGTCCGGATGCCCTGCGGGTCGGAACCAACCGGGATCGTTGACGTGACCGCGTAGCTGGACGTGTTAATGACCGACACTGTCCCGGATCCGCCGTTTGTCACATATGCCTTAGTGTCATTTTTGCTGAAAGAAATACCGAACGGTGCCGAGCCGACCGTCACGGTTTCGATGACCTTTCGCGTGGTCAGGTCAACCACGCTGACCGTGCCGTCGCCCTGGTTGGCGACCCAGAGCTGCCTGGAGGCCGGGTTGATCGCCACCCGTTCCGCCTGGTTGCCGACCTTGATGGGGGGGCCGGCCGTGTTGGTCGCGACGTCGATGGGCTGCACGGTGCCATCGCCGAAGTTACTCACCCACACGGTCTTGCCGTCCGGGGTGACCGCCAGGTCGGCGGCGACGCTGCCGACCGTGACCGTGGTCACGACCTGGTTGGTCGCCGTGCTGATGACCGTGACGTTGTTGCTGTTGTTGTTCGCGATGTAGAGCAGCTTGCCGTTCGGCGTGATGACCATGCCGTCCGGCCCGCTGCCGATTGTGACCGGCGGGCCCGCGATGTGATCGCGCAGGTCGATCGGCGTCACCGTGCCATCACCGAAGTTGTCGACGTAGACGGTCTTGATGGACTGGCCCGGCTTGGCGACCGTGACCAGGATCGTGGTCTGCTGGATGACCGCGCCGTTGGCCGCCGTCGCGCTGAGCGTGACCTTGTAGTAGCCGGTGGGCATGGTGGCCGACGCAGTGATGGCGACCTTGGTGTTCGCGCTCCTGCCAGCGGCGGCGGTGACGGTCGCGGTGGCCGGGGTGATGGACAGGCCTTTTGTCGCGGTGGCCTTCCAGGTGACCTTGGCCGGGGACTTGCCCGCCGTGTTGCTGACCGTGATCGCGTCAGGGACCTTGCTGCCCGGCACGACCCGGACCTGGGCGGGGGTGGCGGTCACGGACGCGGCGGTGGACGGCGGGAAGTGAACGGGGCCTGCGCCGAACGACGGCGGCGCGTCGGCCTGGCCGCTCCCCCAGGTCTTGTCTTGGGTGGCGGACAGGGTGAAGTTGAGCGTTTGCGGGTGGCCGGCCAGCATGATCCAGGGCCGCTGGGCCGGCTTTCCGTCCACGGTGAGCGCGTGCACGTAAGGATGGTTCGCGGCGGCCTGCGGAGCGTGGACGACCAGGCTGTTACGCCCGGCGTGGACGATGACGCGGGTGAACAGCGGGCTGCCGGCGACCAGCAGGGGCACACCCGGGGTCTGCGGGTACAGGCCCATCGCGGCCCAGACGTACCAGGAGCTCATCGCGCCCAGGTCGTCGTTGCCCGGCTCGCCGCCCGGCGTGGGTGAGTACAGGCTGGTGAGGATGCGGCGCACCATCTGCTGGGTCTTGTAGGGGGCGCCCGCCGAGTCGTAGGCCCATGGCGTGTCCAGGCCGGGCTCGTTCCCCGCCCAGTAGAACGGCTCGTTCGGGCCGACGTTGAGCTGGGAGAACAGCGCGTTAAGGCGGGCGATCACCGCGCTGTTGCCGCCGATGCCGGCGAACAGCGCGTGCAGGTTCTGCGGGACCATCCAGGTGTACTGGGCCGCATTACCTTCCTGGAAGCCGCTCTGGCCGAAGCCCGCATAGCCCTGGC
The DNA here is from genome assembly GCA_036495485.1 of Streptosporangiaceae bacterium. GTDB lineage: Bacteria > Actinomycetota > Actinomycetes > Streptosporangiales > Streptosporangiaceae > PALSA-505. Next base: position 1,909 of record DASXMU010000395.1, on the reverse strand, counting down.
TCGCGCTGGCCGGGAACGCGCTATGCGCGTCACGCGGCAGGACGTAACCCAGCGCCTTGTCGAAGATGTTGGCCCAGTTCTGCGAGCCCTGCAGGAACTTCCTGGTGACGGTGTGCTCACCGGCGGACTGGGCGAGCCGGGAGATGGCGAAGTCGGCGAGGGCGTATTCGAGGGTCTCGGAGGCGCCGTTCGGCAGCGGGCTGATGGAGTCGGCCGCGACGTTCGGGATGTAGCCATCCTTGCTGAAGTCCGCGCCGTGCGGGCGCTCGACGTACCAGCCCTGGCCGGGTGTCCCGGTGGCGTCGGCGCCGTGCACCATCGCGGCGACCGCCTGCTTGATGTTGAAGCCGCGACCGCCGAACGCGGCGATCTCGGCCAGGATCGGGTCGGCTGCGTCGCCATTCATCACGCCGGTGTAGCCCGCCGCGACCGGCCACTTGGGCAGCCAGCCGCCCTGCTGATCGTCGTTGAGCAGCGAGGTGGCCATGTCGCTGGCCTGGGCCGGGTCGAGCAGCGCGATCAGCGGGATCTCGCTGCGGTAGATGTCCCAGCCGGAGTAGTTGGCATACTGCGCGTGGCCGGGCTTGACCTGGTGGACCTTGCCGTCGAAGCCCATGTACCTGCCGCTGGCATCGCTGAACAGGTTCGGGTGCAGCAGGGCGTGGTAGAGCGCGGTGTAGAAGGTCTGCTGCTCGGCCGGGGTGCCGCCGGCGATGCTGATCTTGCCGAGCTGAGCGTTCCACTGGGCCTGGGCCTGGGCCGCGACGTGCTTGAGGTTCCAGCTTCGCGCCCCGGCGCTGAGGTTCGCCATCGCGCCCTTGGCGCTGACGTAGGAGACGGCAACCTGCATCTTCACGATCGGGTTGGCTTCGGTGCTGAAGTTGAGGTAGCCGCCTGCGACGACACCGCTGCCCTGGGTCCTGGTCTTTGCAGAGTGAGCGGCGATGCCGGGGTGGATGGAGATAGGGGTGGGGGCGGGGTGCTGCTGGCCGTGGACCTGGATGCTGGTCGCCCCGGGATGTGTTTGGACGTCTGCGGCGGTCTGGCCGCCCCAGGTGCCTGAGCTGGCGAACGGCCGGCTGAATCTGGCCGCGAAGTACACGGTGTAGGAATCCGGCTGGCCGCAGAAGTGGCCACTGGTGACCGAGCCGGTTACCTCGGTGTTGCCGTGCGTGGCAAAGGTCGCGGCCGAACCGCCGTTGGCCGAGTCGGCGACCTTCATGACTACCCGCGCTTTGGTGGTCGGCGGGTAGGTGAACTTGGCCAGGCCGGTCCGGGCGGTGACCGTGATCTGGGAGCCGATGGCGTTAGTTTTGGTGCCGAGCTTGGCGGCGTAGTAGCCCGGGTGCGCCTGCTCGTTGGCGTGGGTGAACGGCTCGTGCAGCTCCGAAGGGCTCGTGGTCAGCGAGCCGGTGATCGGCAAAATGGGGAAGTCGCCCGCGATCGCGCAGCCTGGGCCGGACAGGTGGGTCAAACTGAAGCCGGTGATAGAGGTATCGGTGTAGTTGTAGCCGCCGCCGTCGGGACGGGATGGCGTGTCGGGGCTCCACTGCACCATGCCGAAGGGGAGGTCAGCGCCGGGGAACGTGTCGACCTGGCCGACGACCGTACCGCCGCTTCCAGTGCCCACGAACGGGTTGACCAGGGCGGCCGGGTCGGTGACCTTTGCCGGGTTTGCGTTCTGGGCGGCCTGGTTCGGGGCGGCCTGGTTCGGGGCGGCCTGTGCGGCAGCGGGCGTGAGGGTGAGGCCGATCAGGGCGGCACAGGTTACTGCGGCGCGTGTTCTCCAGCCACGACGGTCCATCGGGCGCCTCCGGGTCTTGGGGCTGCGGGGCCCCGGAGCTGACAACGATGTCAAACCATGCGTAACGAAAGAACGGCGGGAACGCAATAGCCGGGGAGGATCTGG
>DASXMU010000394.1:0-9298 GCA_036495485.1 Streptosporangiaceae bacterium | reverse complement strand
AGAGGTGTCCATCGGATCAGCGGCAAGCGCCGCGGGTTGAGCCGCGAGAGTAATTGGTTGATTTCGGATCGTAACAAGAGGCAAAATAGTTACGTTTCCGTCGAGTTGACTGATTGGGGTCCAAGTGAACCGGCATCGGCTGTTTATGGCGGGCACGGTGCTCGCCACCGGGCTCGGCATCGCTGTGACGGGAGGTCCCTGGCTGCCACCGGCCGCGGCCGCTCCCGGCGGCAGGACGACCGTCGCCCCGGTTCTGGGGCGGGCCGCCTCGGGCGGGGCGGTCATCGTGGTGCTGACGGATCAGCACGCTAACTTCAGCCTGAGGACCCAGGCGGCACAGCGCACCGCCGCGGCCCGTGCCGACCAGCGCTCGATCGTGTCGGGTATCACGGCAAGCGGCGGCACCGGCGTGACCCAGCTTGTGGCCCCCAGCGCTGTCGCCGCGCACGTGTCGGCTGCAGAGGTAGGCCGGCTGCGCCGCGACCCCGCGGTGGCCGAGATCGTGCCTGATGTATTTGTTCACATGCAGCCGCCCGGATCGGCGCCCACTCCGCTCACGAGCACCGTGGTGGTCCCGCGGCGTCCCACCGCTGCCAAAGCGACGGCTTGCCCGTTCAATCCGGCCGGTCCCTCCCGGCCGCTGCAAGAGCCCGAGGCGGCGGCCGACGTGCACGCCTCCAACGGCGACCCCCGCGCCCCCGGCATGGCCAACTCGATCGCCACCGGCAAGGGTGTGATCATCGCGAACGATGGGCTGAACCAGCTCGCGGGGAACCCTAACTTCACCCGTCCCAATGGCACCCATGTGGTCATTGACGCTCCCAACTACAAGGCCGACCATGGGAACGCCGAGTCCTACGGGGATGCCTCGTCCCTCGCTGCCCAGGGCACCGTCATCTACCAGTACTCAAAGGCGCTGCCGTTCTCGCCGGTGCCGCCTGGCTGCAGCTTCGACATCAAGGGCGTCGCCCCCGGCGCCTCGCTCGTCGACCTGACGGAGATCGACACCCCGCTCCTGCGGCTGTCGAAGGTCATCGCCGGGATCGACCGTGTCGTTGCCAAGGTGCACGCCGACGTGATCTCAGAGTCGTTCGGCCTCAACTCGGTGCCGCCGAGTTCCGGCAAGCTCCTCGCCGCGGCCGACGAGGCGGCGGTTGAAGCGGGGGTGACGGTGGTGGAGTCCTCCGGTGACAGCGGCGCCTCCGGCACCGTTATCGCCGCGTCCGACGATCCCCAGGTGATCGCGGCCGGGGCGGTGGACAATTTCCGCTTGGTCGCCATGAACGACGGCTACCATAGCTTCGCAAGCAACCAGATGGCCGCCCTCTCCTCGGGCGGCACGGCACCCACCGGCAAGCTGGTGAACCTGGTCGCCCCCGGCTGGTACGGGGGAGAGGCTGCCTGTGCCGACAACAGCGGCGGCTGCCCACCGAAGTATCCGACCGAGGCCATGCGGGGCACCAGCGAAGCGGCACCTCTGATCGCCGGAGCCGCCGCCGACGTGATCCAGGCCTACCGCGACACCCACCACGGTGCCAGCCCCACGCCTGAGGTCGTCCAGGACATCTTGACCAGCACCGCCACCGACCTCGGCAACCCCGCCGACCAGCAGGGAACCGGCCTGCTCGACGCCGATGCCGCGGTCAAGGCGGCCCAGCAGATGCCGGGCTCGACCGACACCGCTGGCCCGGGGGGCTCCCGGGGGCTTGTCGTCTCGCCCTGGCAGCTTGACCTGGCGGGGAACGGCGGCTCGGTGAGCGACCAGAGCGTCAGCGTTTACAACACGAGCCGCTCGCCGGCCACGGTGGCCGGGACCTACCGGTGGATCGGCCCCGAGCACCAGCTCGGCAGGGTGGTGACGGAGCGGATCAGCGCCCCGGGCCCGGGCCGGCCGACCCCGCCGCAAGGGGCCACGGCGGCCAAGCCGGTCAGCTTCAGGGTGCCGCCCGGCCTGGACCTGCTGAACGCGGACATGATCTGGCCCGACCCGGCCAACGCCAACATCTTGCAGGTTCAGCTCTTCAACCCCCGGGGCGCGCTCGTCCAGGAGTCCTACGACGACCCCAATGGTGGCCATACCTACGGGCAACCCACGCACGCCGTGCCCAACGTCCAGCACGTCACCGTCGCCGGCCCGGCGCCAGGGACGTGGACGGCAAAGATCCTCTGGTCGGGCTTGGACGTGGATCCGGCTCAGGGACCGAGCACACCGGGCACCTACCGCGGACCCATGCACTTCAAGGTCTCAGGCCAGCGCTACCGCACGTCGCCCGCCTCCCCGGCAGTGATGATCCCGGGCCATTCCAGCGTGACGATCCCACTGCGCATCGCGATGCCCCGCCAGCCCGGCGACTACCCCGAGTCCGTGCAGTTCTCCGCCGGCAACGGGGCGAGGACGTCGCTGCCGGTAGCCCGCCGCGTCTTCATCCCTTCCCATGGCGGGCCGTTCCGGACCGTGATCACGAGCAGCGTGGGCCGGGACGTCGGGCAGATCAACACCTTCGGGATCAACGTGCCAGCCGGCCGGAGGGATCTCAACGTCAAGCTCCACACCGCGGACGCCAGCCGCGACAACACATTCACCTTCATCCTCGTGAACCCGAGCGGTACTGTCGCCGCCACCGCCACCACACCGAAGAAGGGCAACGGCAAATCCGCCGCCACGGCCGACCTGTACACCCTTCATCCGGTGCCTGGATCGTGGCAGATCGATGTCGTGCTCGACCTCACGGTCAGCGGGAAGGAGTTCACCCAGACCGTGGATGGCAGCCTCACGGATCCGTAAGCATCACCCAGACATCGCGTACCACCTAGTGGTGCGGGGTGATGAAGCTCCAGATGAGGGTGGGCGCCCCCGGGGTGCTGGCGGTGTTGAGCGGCCAGCTGTGCTTGCCGCCGGTGTAGACGGCGAAGGTGACCTGGGTGCTGCTGTGGCACCGGGTCCAGGTGGTGAGCCGCAGCGAGCCCCGGCTCATCACCGCCGGGGGGGAGGCGCAGCCGTCTGCGCCGCGCAGGTCCGCCACCTCGACGGTGGCGGGCGGGTGCTCCTTGCCACGGTCGCCCGGCTGGTAGGGGACGGCCTTGTCGTTGGTGCTGTCGATCTGCAGGATGCTCACCGGCTTGGCGACCACGCAGCCGGGCTCCGGCATCGCCTTGACCACGGCGTAGCCGTCGACCAGGGAGGGATCGGTGCAGGCGACCCGGTAGGCGAGCCGGCCTCCGTTGCTGTACCCGGCCAGGTAGATGGGCCGCCGGTGCCCGGGATCCAGCTTGGGCACCAGCGCCTGCAGGAAGCCCACGTCGTTGATGTGCCGCTTGGCGGCCTGGCCGCAGCAGCCTCCGGCGTTCCAGGACTTGTCGTAGGAGACGGGGTAGACCAGCTCAGCGTGCCCGGCGGCCGGGAGGCCCAGCAGGCCGTCGCGGTCCATCTCCTGCGCAGCCGTGGCTTTGATCCCGGACAGCACGACGATGACCGGAACCGAGCCCGCCCGCGGGCCTGCCGGAGTGAGCTGGAGCCAGGACCGGGTCCGGCCGTCCACCTTGATCGACCGCGTGGTGGCCGTCCTGGGCACCGCCGCCACGGGCCGCGGGTGGCTGGCGACATTGGCGCAGCCGGTCACCGCGACTGCGGCCAGGGCGAGCAGGGTCAGTAGTTGCCGGCGCATCGGCAAGGGCGCACCCCTCGGTAGACGGCAAATCCCTCGGTAGACGGCAATCCCTTGGCGGCGGCAGGTCCTCAGTAGAGTAGCCGCGGATCGTCGTAGACCTTGAACTCCAGGACGTTGTTCGACGGGTCGGTGAGGAAGATCTGCCGGTGCTCCTCGGCCGTGCCCCCGAACCGTACCCGTGCCTCGCCGAGCGTGGGCAGTTTGCGCAGCTCCACCAGCCGCAGCAGCCGGTTGAAGTCCTCGCTCCTGGCGAAGCTCACGCCGAAGTGCCGGGGGTAGGCCACGGGCTCGTCAGGCACCTCCTCGCTCAGGTGGCATACCAGCTGGTCGCCGAAGAAGTCGAACGTAACCCGGTCCGGGTAGCGCCGGGCCAGCTTCGCTCCCAAGCCTCCGACGTAGAAGTCAACGGCCGCGTCGAGGTCGTAGGTAGGAATCGCGATATGGAACGCGTCGCGCATGTCTCGCATGGCTGACTCCTAGTCGGTGGTGGTGACGGGTTCGCCCCGCAGCCGCCTGCGCGGCTTGCCCAGTTGGCGGCCGGTGAGCGGCAGGCTCAGCGGGGTGCGGCGGGCCACCAGGACCAGCACCCCGGACAGGGCGTAGACGAGCGGGAGAGCGACGCCGAGCAGCGCCAGGAGCTGGAGGCCCACCGGCGCGGACCGCAGCGCGGCCAGGATCCCGGTCGCGCCTGCCAGCGCGAGCAGCCCCTGCAGCACGAGCGGGTGGGCCAGGAAGATCCCGAACGACCCGTCCGCTCCGGCCGACACGAGCCGGCGGTGACGCGCGCCCCGGCCGGCCCAGCGCAGGCTCACCGCCAGCAGCGCCCAGCCGAAGCACAGGCTCTCTGCCACCACGGCCGGCTGGAAGACCGCGCTCGCGGTCTGCGGGCTCTGCCCGGCCACCACGATCTCGGCGAAGTAGCTGGCCAGCCCGGCGCCGACGCCGGCCGCGAAGGCCGGGAGAGCCAGCTTGACATGCCGCCGGGTGAACGCGGCCAGCCGGTCGAAGTGCCAGGCTGCGATCCCGCCGCCGATCACGTAGAGCGGGTAGCTCGGCAGCCACCGGTCCGGATTGCGCAGGTACGCCCCGGCGAGGCCGGTCGTCACCAGATGGTGCTGGATCGCCAGCGTCAGCGCCACCTGGCAGGCGCATGCCGCGGCGAACAGCGCCAGGTGATGCCCGGCGGTCCGGCGCAGCAGCCAGCGCAGCAGCGGGAACGCCAGGTAGACCTGCATGGTGACCAGCAGGAAGTAGAGCTGGTACCGGGCGGTGCCGTTGAGCAGGTCGCGCCCGAAGTGCAGCAGCGCGCCTGACACCGGGTCGAGCCGTGGGTGGTCGAACAGGAAGTAGATCGCGCTCCAGGCCAGGTAGGCCGGCACGACGAACGCGTAACGCTTGCGCCAGAACGACAGCCAGCGGATCTGCCGCCGGCCGTAGTTGTAGGTGAGAACGAACGCCGTCAGCAGGAAGAACAGTTCGCGGCTGGTGTGGAAGACGGTGACGAAGGCCCCGACCGGTGTGCTGGTCGCGGTTCCCTGCGACAGCGTGTGCACACCCACCACGAACGCCACCACGAGCACCCGGAACAGGTCGAGGCCCTGGATGCGCGGCCGGCGTGGGCCGGCGTCCATTCCGGTTCTCTGGGCCGGCTGCGGATCGGCCGCGGCCGGCTGGGCTGATGTGGTGACAAGAATGGCCGGTGGCTTGGACTCAACGGCTGAGCTCATAGCCGGCCCACCCGAACCAGCGCCAGGGCCAGGATCGCCCCAGCGTCAGGCACCGATCCCCACCCTCCGCTCCTGCTCGTGTTCGAGCTCGAAGTGCAGCAAGGTGTCCGAGCGCAGCCCGAGCCTGAGCGTCTCCAGGGCGATCACGTCACCTGGCCCGACGTTGCCCAGGTTGACATCGCTGCCGCCCCGGGTGCCCCAGCCGAACTTGACCAGGTCGATGGCATAGGCAGCACTGGCGATCGCGTCTTCGAACGCCTGCACCGGCAGGCCGTTGTCGATGACGACAGTGAGTCCGGACTTGCGCGGCTTCTGGCTACGCCCGGGCACGCTGAGCGGGGTGGATTGCATGGTGCCTCCCTGGCTTAACGGACTGGTTGCGGAATGGCGTCGGCCCTCAGGGCGCGGCGGTCGGGCTTGCCGGTTGGGCCGGCCGGGAAGGCGTCGACGACGATCAGGTCGGCCGGGCGTTTGTGCGGGCTGAGCGCCTGCTCGCAGGCGGCCAGCAGGTCCGGGCCCGCGGACCCGGCGTCGGTGACCACGTAGGCGACCGGCTCCTCGCCGAGCAGCGGGTGCGGCCTGCCGACGACGACGGCGCCACGCACCCGCGGATCAGCCAGCAGCACCTCCTCGATCTCGCGCGGGTGGAACTTCTCACCTCCCCGGTTGATCACGTCGTCGCTGCGGCCAGCCAGGTAGACGAAGCCGTCCCGGTCGCGGGCCGCCAGGTCGCCGGTGCGCAGCCACCCATCGGCGCAGCGTGCGGCAATCGTGGTCCGCCCACGGCCGAGGTAGGCGTCGACGACCGTGCGGCCGCGGATCTCGACAGCGCCGGTCTCTCCGGCGGGCAGCTCCCGGCGGCCGGGGTCCACCACCCGCAGCCCGGCCCCGACGGGCGGGCCGACCGAACCGGGCCGCCGCTGGCCGGCGGCCAGCGGGCTGGCCGCGATCTGGCTGGCCGCCTCGGTCATGCCGTAGGTCTCCAGTACGCCGACGCCGGACCTGGCCTCGAACCGCTCCCGCACCGCGGCGGGCAGCGGAGCGGAGGCCGACCGGGCGAAGCGCACCCGCCGCGACACGGCGTCGGCGGGTGGCGGGGCCTGGCCCAGGATGGCCAGGATGGCGGGCACCAGGTTGAGCCAGGTCGCCTCGAACTCGTCGGCGGCGGCCCAGAACGACGAGGCGTGGAAGCGGTCGTCCAGCACCAGGCTGGCCCCTGCGATCAGGGTGGACAGCACCCCGACCACCTGGGCGTTCACGTGGAACAGCGGGAGCGGGCAGTAGCCGCGGTCGGCCGGGGCCAGCTCGTGGTGGCCGGCCACCAGGGCGGCCACCGACAGCAGCTGGGGCTGGGTGAGCGGCACCAGCTTGGGCCGTCCGGTCGTGCCGGAGGTGGGCAGCACGGCGGCGATCCCAGGAGCGGCGATCCGGACGTCGTGCCCCTGCCTGGCCTGGCGCAGCCCGCCCGCGGAGGTGACCCAGACGCTGGCGCCGAGACCGTCGAGACGGTCCGGCGCCTCGGCGTCGGTCACGATGTCGGCGGCTTCGGTGAGATCGAGCAACCCGGCCACCTCCCCGGCTGACGCCCGTGGGTCGATCGGGGCCAGGCACACCCCCGCGGCCAGCCCGGCCAGATAGGCGCGGCAGAACGTGGCGGGCCGCGCGGTCTGCAGGGCCACCATCGTGCCCGGCGGCAGGCACCTGGCCCATTCCGCCGCCTGATGGGCGATGCCTGCCCAGGTGACCATCTCGCCGCCGGTGTCGAGGTAGGCGGTCCGGCCGCCGCAGACTCTGGCCAGCGTCTCGATCCGCGCTTTGACCGAGACCGGTACTGGTGGGTTCACAGGCCGCCTTCCGCCGCTGGTGAGTTCTGTACGCCGCTGTCGAAGGAAGGCCCACAGGCCGGAAACCGAATTCCGCATGCCAGACATCTTCGGAATGTCAACTGGAGGAATGCTGAGCCTATACTTCGGGTCAAATCATAGTTAAGTGTGCAGATTATCGATGGGTTCCCAGCGATCTCACAGGAAGCCGCTAACGTCAGCCATTGCCGCGGGTCGCGGCCCAGCGTGCATCCGCAGGCTGACCCTGCACGCGGTGCGCGCGGTTCCAGCCACTCTCACCGTGGCGCACCAGGAACAACCGGCCCATGCCTGACGGATAGCGCATGATCCTTAGCGATAGCTGGCGGCCGGCTGGAAGATGGCAGCTGGTTACAGGTGAGTGCAGCGCACGCTGGCCGGCCCCGGCCGCGTCGCGGCGCCGGTCACGGCCCGGTCCTGGACGAGCGCGCGCGCGATCCACTCGGCGATGAGCAGATGCCCGTGGGCGTCCGGGTGCAGGCCGCCGGCGAACCGGGGGAATCGCCAATGCTCGCGCAGCGGGTCGATGACGACGGCGCGCGGGTCGGTCTTGCGGACGGCGGACCCGATCACCGCGTCCACCCCGCGCTCCCTGGCCAGCACGGACCCGTCGGTGCCGGGGCGGGAGAACACGGTGAGGAACACCAGCCGGGCATGCGGGGCCTCGCTCATCAGACGCCGGACCAGGCTGGTCACGCTCCTGGCCTCCACAGCCGGCGGCACCAGCCAGTCGTCGTGCCCGGCCTGGATGACCACGACCGAAGGGCGCAGGGATCTCACGTTCACCCGGCGCAGTTCATGTGCGAGTGGGCCCAGGTCCTGGTCGCCGGGCGCGGTATAACCCGCCCCCGGCACCCCCAGCGTCACCGCCCGCCACCTCAGCAGCTCGGCCAGCCGTACCGCCCAGCTCCCGGCCGGGCTGGGCGCGCCCACGCCCGCGGTGTAGGAGGCGCCGAGCACCACGATCAGCGGACGACGCGGATCCGCCCGGGGGATGACCCGGCACAGTTCGGCTTCCCCGTGGTGGTGGTGGTGCCAGCCGTGCGCCGTCCGCACCGTGATGGCGGGCAGGGTCCGAGCCGCCGGCCCGGCTCCCTGGCGGGCCAGCCCTGACTCGGTGGCCAGCGCCGATCCGGCGAACACCGCCACCGCTAGGGCGGCCACCGCCAGGCTGCGGCGGCGCTTCGGTCGTGATGGCATCGTCCGCTCTCATTCCGGTCGGGCTCTCGTTCGGGGCGGAAGCGCGCGACGGCGGACGACGGCGCCATACCGTTAACGTCCCAGCAGGCGCCGGCGACTCCAGGCAGCGAGCCGGGTGTGGACTGGCAGTGAGACGGAGAAAAAGGAAAGGAGGTGACATCGATGAGTGCGCTAACGCTGAGAGGCACCAGTGGAGTTCCGCTACGGCGCATTCGTCCCGCAGCATCGCGCTGTCCGCAAACGCGGACGAGAAACGCATCCAGGCCGTTTACGGCAAGTCCACCTGCATCCGGCCGAAGCGGCCGTAAGCAATCTCGTTATTCACAAAAGAAATGCCCCCAGGTGAGCAGGGGCGCCAGCCACGAGCAGGATGGCTGTGATGATCAGGCCAGTTCCGGCAGCCAGCGCGTCGAAAGTCTTTCTGCGCACTGGGTACCATATCCTTTACCTGATGTCTGGATTCCGTTGGCTGTTTAAACCATTGCTGGTGTCAGCATCCGGCAGGCTGGCAACGGCGCGCAGTGTCAGCGGTCCCTATATGGTCCTTTGTCCGGACGTGCAGGTGGCAACGCAGTGCTCATTGTATGGAAGCGGGGTGCACTGTTGCCGCGATACCGGCCACGTGACCCGTTGACGAAAACCAGGAGAGTGCACACCGATGAACGAGATACCAGGTGAGCGCGGCAGCATTGGGGTGTTCCTGCTCGATGATCACGAGATTGTCCGGCGGGGGGTCAGGGAGCTGCTGGAGGCCGAGCCGGACATCGAGGTGGTGGGGGAGGCGGGGACTGCTGCGTCGGCGCTGGCCAGGATTCCGGCGTTGCGCCCGGATGTGGCTATC
>DASXMU010000393.1:0-16710 GCA_036495485.1 Streptosporangiaceae bacterium | reverse complement strand
AAGGCCGGGGCACCGGCCGCCGCCACGTTCTCCTCGAGCTGCGCGACGCTGCTGGCGCCGATCAGCACCGAAGTGACCCGCTGGTCCCGCATCGCCCAGGACAGCGCGAGCTGGGCCAGCGACTGGCCCCGCTGGCGGGCGATACCGGCCAGGTTGCGCACGTGCCCCAGGGTCTGCTCAGTGAGCTGGTCGGCGGACAGCGAGGAGTCCCTGCTGGCCCGCGAGCCCGCCGGGATGCCGTCCAGGTACTTGCCGGTGAGCACGCCCTGGGCTAGTGGCGAGAATGGGATGCAGCCGATCCCCTCCTGGCCGAGCACGTCCAGCAAGCCGCCCTCGATCCAGCGGTTGAGCATCGAGTAGGAGGGCTGGTGGATGGTCACCGGCGTGCCCATCTGACGGAGTATCCGGGCCGCCTCCAGCGTCCGGTCGCCGGAGTACGAGGAGATGCCGGCGTAGAGCGCCTTCCCGGAATGGACGGCCGTGTGCAGCGCGCCCATGGTCTCCTCCAGCGGCGTGTCCGGGTCGAACCGGTGGCTGTAGAAGATGTCGACGTACTCCAGGCCCATTCTGGACAGTGACTGGTCCAGGCTGGCCAGCAGGTACTTACGCGAGCCCCACTCGCCGTACGGGCCCGGCCACATGTCATAGCCGGCCTTGGTGGAGATGATCAGCTCGTCCCGGTAGGGGCGCAGATCCTCCCGCATGATGCGGCCGAAGTTGATCTCGGCCGAGCCGTAGGGCGGTCCATAATTATTTGCCAGGTCGAAGTGCGTGATGCCAAGGTCGAATGCGCGCCTGAGGATGGCCCGCTGGGTCGCGGCCGGCTGCTCGTCGCCGAAGTTGTGCCAGAGTCCCAGCGACACCTCGGGCAGCCGCAGCCCGCTGCGGCCACAACGCCGGTAGGGGATGTGCTGGTAACGGTCCTCAGCGGCTGTGTACGTCAACGGGACTCCACCTTCCTGCGAACCCGGTCGTGGCGATCATGGGGTACGCGTGCCATCCTCTCACTGGCGTAATCGCGTCATCGGGCGGTCATATGTGGCGGGGCGCGACGGCGGCAGATCGGCACCTGGCAAGATAAGGCGGGTTGCCAGCACACAACTGCCCAGTCAATCCGGTCGTAATGCGCCGGCGGGAGAGGAACCAGACATGTATGACGCGATGATGGCGGAGACCGTCGGCATCGCCGGGCACGGCGGCGACGTGATCGAGGCCTATCTCGCCAGGCCACTCGGTCCCGGGCCGTACGGCAGCGTTGTGGTGATCCACCACATGCCGGGCTATGACGTGCAAACCAAGGAGATCACCAGGACGTTCGCGGCCAACGGCTACGCGGCGATCTGCCCGAACCTCTACACCCGCGAAGCGCCGGGCGCGAGCCCGGACGACGCGGCCGCCGCGGCCCGCGCCAAGGGCGGTGTCCCGGACGAGCGGCTGGTCGGCGACGTCAGCGGCGCCGCGGCCTACCTGCGCTCGCTGCCCAGCTCCAACGGCAAGGCCGGCGTGATCGGCTACTGCTCGGGCGGGCGCCAGTCCTTCCTCGCCGCATGCAGCCTGCCGCTCGACGCCGCCGTGGACTGCTACGGCGCGTTCGTGGTGGGAACCCCGCCGGAAGGCATGCCACTCAAGGTCGGCCCCATCATCCACCTGGCCAAGGACCTGTCCTGCCCGCTGCTCGGCCTGTTCGGCGACGAGGACCAGTACCCCTCGCCGGAGCAGGTTGCGGAGCTCGATGCCAAGCTGACCGAGCTGGGCAAGACCCACGAGTTCCACAGCTACGCTGGCGCCGGCCACGCGTTCTTCGCGGTGGACAGGCCCGCCTACCGCCCCGAAGCTGCCAACGACGGCTGGCAGCGAATCTGGGACTGGTTCGGCCGTTACCTCGCGAGCTGAGGGGACCCTGGTCATGTGCACCTACCTCACTGAGAAAATCGAGGTCACCGGCAGCGGCAAGGGTTCGGCGGGCTGGTTTGGCCTGAGCGAGGCCACCATCTACTTCGACCACCCGGTGCACGCCGCCGCCGAGCACACCCTCAACATCGACTTTCTCAACCCGGGCCAGGGCCCCTCGGCCCGGGTCGCCGTCGAACTGACCGCGGACTCGGCCCGCGCCCTGGCGAAAGCCATCGAGACAGCCTTGGCCTCGGCACCCCCGGGCCTAGCCTGACCAGGCTCGCATTAGCGCGCATACCAGGCGTTGTCAGACCTGCGTGCCAAGATCTGAGGTATGAGATTCAAGATCGAGCGGGACGCGCTGGCTGAGGCGGTCGCGTGGGTGGCCCGTGCGCTGCCGGCCCGGCCCGTGGTGCCGGTGCTCTCCGGCATGCTGCTCGAGGCCGGTGACGGGCTGGTGCTGTCCTGCTTCGACTATGACGTGTCCGCGCGGTTCGAGGTGGCGGCGGAGGTCGTGGAGCCTGGCACCGCGCTGGTACCCGGCCGGCTGCTCGCCGAGATTACCCGCAGCCTGGCGGGCAGCCAGGCGGAGTTCGTGGCCGACCAGGACTCGATCGGCCTGACCTGCGGCGCCGCCGAGTTTACGCTGGTCAGGCTGCCGGTGGAGGAGTACCCGTCGCTGCCCGCACTGCCCCCTGCGGCTGGCACGGTGGACGGTGCCGAGCTCGCAGCGGCAGTTAACCAGGTCGCCCCCTCGGCGAGCCGGGACGATACCCTGCCGATGCTCACCGGGGTGTTTGCCGAGATCCAGGGTGAGACGATCACGCTGGTCGCGACCGACCGCTACCGGCTGGCCGTCAGAGAGCTGGCCTGGACCCCCACCCGGCCCGGCCTGCGGGCGTCCGCGCTGATCCCGGCGAGGTCGCTGGCCGAAGCGGCCCGCACGATGACCTCGGGCGGTCAGGTCGCCATCGCCTTGCGTGACGCCGAGGAGTCTGGCGCGGGCACTGGGCCTGACGCGAGAGCCGCCGACGGGATGATCGGCTTCGAGGGCGGCGGGCGGCGGCTGACCACGCGGCTGCTCGGCGGTGAGTTCATCAAGTATGCCTCCAGGTTCCCCGCCGAGTTCGGGTCCTGGGGCGAGATAGCGCCCGGCCAGCTCATCGAGGCGGTCCGCCGCGTGTCGCTGGTCGCCGAGCGCGGCAGCCCGGTGCGGCTCGCATTCGGCGACGACGAGGTCGTGATCGAGGCGGGCAGCCAGGGCCAGGCCCGTGCGGTCGAACGCGTCCCCGCGTCCTTCGAGGGCGATGAGCGGGTGATCGCCTTCAACCCGCAGTACCTGCTGGACGGCCTCAACGCGGCCGCGGCTCCCACCGGTACCGGCCACGGGCGGCCAGCCCAGGCCCAGGCTGTGGACGGGGGCGAGAGCGGCGACAGCTCCGAGACCACGCACGCTCCCACCGAGCCTGGCCGGATCCGGCTGGAGTTCACCAGCGCCGTCCGCCCTGCCGTGATCACCTGGGTTCCCGGCGGCGACCCCGTGCCCAGCGCGAACGGCCAGCCCGCCGCCCCAGCGGACGACGAGGCAGCCAGCTTCCGCTACCTGGTCGTGCCCCTCCGCATGCCCGGTAGCGCCTGAAGCTGGTGGTTGGCTCACGACGGTCCGGGCCACGGTCGGGGCACTGGTGCCAGGTGGCCTACCGCGTGGCAGCATAGGGAGGACGGGGCGCTGATGACATCCACGGCGGCCACCGGAGTCTGCACGGCGTGCCGGTACATGGTGAGGTGTTCAGGTGACCGACTCCCCGGACCTCGCGGCGAGGTTTCCAGCGAACCCGCTGTACCGGGACCGGGAACTCTTCGCCATGTACATGAGGGCGCTCGACGAGGCCTTGGCCTACAGCGAGATCCGCGGCGCGCTCGACGAGTTCGGCCTGTCTGCCGCCACCGTGCGCATGAAGATGGTGAGCAGCGCCCGCGAGGTGCTCGGTACCGCCGCCAAAGAATTCGCCAGGTATGAACGCGCATTGGCCGACTCTGATGCGGCCCGGATTTCCCATGGCCAGATTACCCACGGCTCGCAGTCGGACCTCGAGTCGCTGGTGCGCTTGGCGTGGATAGGTACCGCTGCCGCCGGTGGCATCCTGATCGTGCTCGGCGCGACCATCCCGGCGGCCTGGGCTGCCGTCTGGCCCGGTGGCGCGCTGCTGCTCGCCGCGCTCATGCTGCTCGGGGCGCGGCTGGCTCTCGGCCCTGACCTGAGCGTAGGTGAGAACGAACTGGGGATGGAGATGAGCCCAGTCCTGATGCAGGCACGGGACAGGCTCATGGCGGCCGTCAGCAGGACAGAATTGCTGGCCCAGATCAGGACGCTCATCAATACCGCCAGGCAGGGGCGGTTCGATCATGCGTATTACGTGACCGGCAGCCCTGGGCTCAGTGAGGTGTACGACAGCATCAACACGGTCCCCACCGGAGTCGAGGCCGAATTCGAGCGACTGCTCGGCAGGCTGGCCGGGGGAAGTATCGGCGTGGCCGGCCCGCGCGGCTCCGGCAAATCCACGCTCATTCGCGGATATTGCGAGGAAGCGGCCGCCGAAGCGAACGATCCCGGGAGCCAGCTACTGCTGGCTCCCCTTGCGCCAGAGCGCGAGCAGGGGGATCTGCGCTGCCTGGTCGCCGCGCCCGTCGACTACGTGTCCAGGGACTTCGTCCTGCATTTATTTGCGATGTTCTGCCGCACCGTGATCTCCCGCTATGCACGCAGGCGACGAGACCCGGACATTCCCGTCAGCGTCTCGTGGCTGATCTCCGTGCCGTCCCTGGCAGCATCCTTGTTCTGGCGTGCTGTCCTGTTCGGCGGCGGCGCAGTCGCCCTGTGGCACTGGCAGCGGGCCGTGGCCCACTGGGCGGGCATTCATCAGGTCTGGATACGGTATGCGGCGGCTGCCATCGTCGGCGCGGGCGCACTGGATTTCCTGCGGGTCGTCTACACCCGGGCTAACTCGTTGCGATGGGAGCCGCACAGCAGCGACGAGGAAGCCTTCGCGGCCGCCGCCCAGGATCACCTGGCCCGGGTCCGTTACCTCCAGACCTTCACCTCCGGATGGTCCGGCACGCTGAGCCTGCCCAGCGGCGGCGCCGGGGCCACACACACGCGCACGATCGCCCGGTCGGAGCAACCGCTCGGTTACCCGGAGATCGTGGACGAGTTCCGTAAGTTCGCTGCCTGGGTGGCCCGTGACGTGCACCGCCAGGGCAACAGGGTCTTCGTCGGGGTGGACGAGCTCGACAAAATCGGCTCCGCCGAGCAGGCGGAGAAGTTTCTCAATGAGATAAAGGGGATCTTCGGAATCCCGCATCTGTATTTCATGGTGTCGGTGTCAGATGACGCGCTGACCGCGTTCGAACGTCGCGGGCTCCCGTTGCGCGACGCGTTTGACAGCTCATTCGACGAGATAGTCAACGTCGCACCACTCACCTATGCCGAGTCGCGGCGGCTGCTGTACCGCAGAGTCGTGGGGCTCTCCGAACCGTACGTCGCCCTGTCGCACTGTCTGGCCGGAGGGCTGGCCAGGGATGTCATCCGCGCCGCCCGGCAGATCGTGCGGATCGCCGCCGCCCTGGCCCCCGGATCGCCGCCGCTGGGATTCTCTGACATCGAGGAGGTGGGCGACAGCGCCGACTACTTCATGGTGCGCTGGAGGCTGTACCTGGACCCTGTTCTCCGCTCGCTGCCCACCCTGTCTGCCATCGCGACCGCGCTCGTCCAGGACGAACTGCACCGGAAGATACGCGCGGTCAGCCACGTCCTGCGCGGGCTGACAGCGGAGAAGACAACTGACTTTCAGGAACTGCTGCACGACACGGCCCACGGCGCCAAGCGGGAACTGGATGCACTCGGCCTCGTCGATGTGCTGGGCAAGCCACCGCGCGATGAGCCGCCCAAAATAGCGGCCTTGCGCCTCGACCTCGCGGCCTACGCCTACTACTGTGCCACCCTGCAGGAGATATTCACCGACCATCTGGGCCGGAAACGCATGGTTCAGGCCAGCGGCGAGTCCGCCGGACCGGGGGGATTCGACGCGCTCGCCGCCGCGCGGAACGCTTTCTCGGTGGACACCCTGCTCGCCTGGCGGTCGACGAGCCAGTTCCGTAAGGCCTGGTCGCTGGAGACCCGCGAACCAGGCTGAGCGCCGCGCTTCGGCTGCACCCTGAAATTACGGACAGCTACTAAAGTAGCGACTTGACTTTCCGGGGTGCTGGCTCGATACTTAAGCACATGCTTAACCAAGGGGCGACGCTGGACCGGGTGTTCCAGGCGCTTGCCGATCCGGGCCGGCGCAGCATGATGGAGCGGCTCAGCCGGGGTCCAGCCTCGGTCAGCGAGCTGGCCAGGCCGCTGGATATGTCACTGGCCGCTGTACTCCAGCACGTCCAGGTGCTCGAGGCCAGCGGCCTGGTCCGGTCGCAGAAGGTGGGCCGGACCCGCACCTGCAGTATCGACCCGGCCACCTTGCGGTCGGCCGAGGACTGGATATCCGGGCGACGGGTCGCCTGGGAACGCCGTCTCGACCGGCTCGGTGACTACCTGGCCGCGGGTACCGATCGGCCAGCCGACTCCGGTCATGACCCTGAATGATCAACTTCTTGAGGAGCAGCAGATGACTGAACGTTGCGCAACGCACAGCACGTTCGCTATAGAGCGTCACTATCCGGCCAGGCCTGCCCGCGTGTTCGCCGCGTTCTCCTCCGCCGAGGCGAAGCTGAGCTGGTCGGATGACCCGGACTACGCTTCCGACGGCGGCGAGACCGAGTTTGACTTCAGGGTCGGCGGCCGGGAGCGCTTCGGCGGCAAGGCACCTGACGGCACGCTGTACCGCTACGACGGCCTGTACTACGACATCGTGCCTGACCAGCGAATCGTGTACTGCTACGAGATGTACGAGAACGGTGCGCGGATCTCGGTGTCGGTGGCGACCATCGAAATGGTGCCTGCCGACGGCGGTACCAGGTTTACCTACACCGAGCAGGGTGCCTTCCTGGATGGTCTGTCCCTGGCTAGGCACCGGGAGGAGGGGACGGCCGAGCAGCTGGACGGCCTGCTCCGCCTCCTGCGGGCCGAAGCCGGGGAGGCCGGCTGATCACTCGCCAGCCAGCGGCGGGGGCGGGGCTGCGGCGTTGCGTCGTTACCAGCGGCGGCGGCCGCAGCCGCCCCGCCGTCGCACCGAGCCACGGCGCCCCCGGCCGAAGATCCAGCGGATCACGGCCAGCGCGCCGAGCAGGATGACCACGAACGAAGGCCCCGAACCCACCCCGAACCCGAGGGCGCTCACGACCGCGAAGCAGCAGAACACCGCCAGCATCAGCGGGATGATCTGCAGGACCGATCCCCGGGACGCCCGTGGTCCGTAGCCGCCCTGCCCGGGCCCGGTCCAGTTGGAGCCGGTCCAGCCTTGGCCGCCCTGCTGGTACCCGCGGCGCATGCCGTCGGACGGCAGCGTCCCGGACGGCGGCGCGTACGGAAGGTCCGACGTCACGGCCGCGAGTTCGCTGCGCGTCTTGGATGCGAACGCCCGGTCGAGGCGTTCGTTCAGCTCATCTGTGGTGAGCCTGCCCTGCGCGTAGTGCTCGCGCAGTTGCGCGGCAGCGGCTTCCCGCTCGGTGTCGCTGACGCGGACGTTCCATTCCGTGGCCATCTGCCCCTCCGTGCCCCAATCGGGCTGGTCTCGACACAACCAAGATATATCTCGATCGCCGCAACGGCAACCACGTTCCCCCCGCCCAGGAAAACGTCCCGGGCCAGCGATTGGTTTCGCTGCGTCTGGCTCACAATGTGATGGCTACGGCTGGAGTACTAGCTGGAGGGGGCCAGGTGGTGGCTGCTAGCCGCCCGCCTGGGCCAGAGGGTTCCAGGGCATTGCCCCAGCCAGCTATCACCGGACCGAGGTCAGCGTGCTGGAGGGCCTGGTAGAGAGCGCGCTGCGAAGCGGAGAAACTGCTGGAGGCGGGCAGCACTTGGCCTGACTGCCAGGCAGGGTCCGGGAGCGGGTGCTGCGTGAACATCGGGTCGTATGGACTTGGTCCATGACAACCAGCGCGCCAAGGCCATGACCCGGCTGGCCAGGCAGGATGCTCAGTGCTTCCGGTGTCCCAGATCTCCAGCAGTGCCTGTCTGCTGATCACCCTCAGCGGGGCACCTTGGGCAGATTGATTCCGGGCTGGCACCCGCACGCCGGGTGGATCAGTAATCGGATGTGGTGGCCTGGATAGTTCCGAACTTGCTGGAGTAGTCGGTGGCGTGGGCGTGGGAGGTCACGCCACCGTCGTAAAGCATGTTGGTGTAGCAAGAGCTGTCATTCAGCGGCACCGAGCAGTCGTAGCGGGAATTGTCGGAGTTGCGGTGGATGTCGGCATCTCCGGGGCCCTCGGCGCCCTCGTAGGGGGCGTCATACATGCTGGCCCAGACGGTGTGGCAGGCCGGGCTGTACCACAACCGCACCCGGGGGCCATACGAAGTGCCACCGGGGGAGGTCAGCAGCACGTCGTCGATGACCTTGCTGCCGGTGAAGCAGCCCGAGCCGTAGGGGTTTTGCCCATCGCACCCGTAGCCGCTGCACGAGACCGCCGCTGTGAGCCCCGCCGCCCCCGCGCTGGCCGTGGCCATAGCGGCGGAGGCGGGGGTGCCGGTGGTTATCACGGCGGCGGCCAGGCCCGCTGCGGCCGCTGCCCGCCCGAGGCGGTGCCAGCCCGGCCGGGGGTGCCCCTTGCGCATGCTGATCACGTCTGGCCCTCCCAGCACTGGCTATCTTCCAGGTTCTCCCGGGGACAGGCTGTCACCCACCATCCAGGCACCGGTATAACAAGCCCGCCAGTCTGCCCTTACCTAGACATGCAGGCAACCGGATCAGCCGCCCACCACTTCCAGCGGAATCACGCTGCGCTGTGCGAGGGATCTCCAGGATGTGCTTGCACACCGGGCCCCGCGACGCCAGCCTCAGACCTTGCACCGGACCCGGCCCCATACCGTGCACGAGCGCGTAAGACGTGAATCAGCGGCGGATGGCTGAGTCTGTCAACCATGAGAATCCGCTGTGGCTCGTGATGTACGGCGCCGGCAGCCGACGCTACTGGGCGTTCCCGGCGTTCAGCGTGCCAAGCGGCACGCTCCTTGCGTCGGCCGACCTTGACGAACTGGTGAGCTGGATGCGCGAGACGGAGCTGCGCTACCTCCCGTATCCGTAACCGGCCTTGGCCGGGTGGCCTTCCCAGTGCCTCCCTGACCAGCGCTGAGACACTCCATTGCTACGTCAACTGTCGCTGGTGCTGGCACTGCCAGGCTGCGACCGGGCGCCGGTGAAGAGGTGATCTAGCCGTGAGCCGTCACATGGCGCCGTGCCCCGGTGGGCGGGGGGCGGAGCGGTGCGGTTCGGCGTCAGAGGTGCGGGCCAGGGTCGCGCGGGCGCGGCGGACTGCGATCCGCCCGGATGCGGGCAGCACGTCCTCGATGAACCCGTAGGCGCCGGCCAGTTCGGCGGCGTGGCTGGAGCCCGCGGCAGCCTTGGCCCTGATGCCGGCGAGCCAGTCGATGATGTCCCCCCACCCGGGCGCGGCCAGCGACCCGCCGATGTACTGGACGGACAGCGCGGCGCACAGGTTGGCGAAGGCCAGCCGCTGCCGCAGCGGCCAGCCGCCCAGGGTGCCGAGCACGAAGGCCGCGCCGAACACGTCGCCGGCGCCGGTGGGGTCGTGCGCGTTGACCGGCAGGGAGGGAACCCACTCCTGCTCGCCGGTGGTGCCGTCGATGGCGATCGCCCCCTGGCCGCCGCAGGTGACCACCACGACAGGGATCCGCCCTGCCAGCGCGTGCAAGGCGTCGTGCGGGTCGTCGGTGCGGGTGTAGGCCATGGCTTCGATGCTGTTGGGCAGGAAGGCGTGGAAGCACTCGAGCTGGTCGAGCAGGCACGGCGACCATTCCTCGTTCTGGTCCCATCCGGTGTCGGCGAACAGCAGCATCCCGGACGACGAGGCGGTCTGGAACCAGTCCCGCGGCTCGGCGTCGAGGTGCGCGAACCCGATGCGGGCCGCGGGGATCTCGGTCAGCAGGTCACTGCTGGGCACCGGGGTGGGATGGGCGTGGGTCAGCAGGGCGCGGTCCCGGTCCAGGACCATCGAGATCGTCACCGGCGAGTGCCAGCCAGGGAAGCGGCGCGAGCAGCTGAGATCCACGCCCTCCTGCTCGGTGAGCGTCGACCAGCAGAAGTCGCCATACACGTCGTCGCCGAACGCGGCGGCCAGGGAGGTCTGCACGCCAAGCCGGCTGGCGGCAATGGCCAGGTTGGCGATCCCGCCGGGACACGACCCCATCCCCGTGGCCTGCAGTTCGGTGCCGCGGGTGGGCAGCCCGTCAAGGCCGGTGAACACGACGTCGAAGAACACCGTGCCGTGCGCAAACATGTCGTACTGGCTGGTCATACGGACTCCCTCAAAGTTTCGGTTCTCCAAGAAGCCCACTCCTGGTGCTGCACTGCCAGCTGCACCGGCACTCGGACAGGCGGGAATCGCCTGCCCTCCGCTAGCCGGTCTTGAAGAATCCTCACGGGGCTCCCCGTGATGCGCGTCGTCGCGGGTCAGGGCCGCCGGATAGGGTCGTGACGTGCGGGTCAGCATCCTCGGCGGCGGCGGATTCCGGGTTCCGCTGATCTGCCGCGAACTCGCCGCCAGCGGCCTGCCCGTCGACGAGGTCGTGCTGTTCGACGTCTCGGCCGCCCGGCTCCAGGTAATCACCAATGTGCTGGCCGGCGACGGCCTGCCGCTGCGCACGACCACCGACCTGGACACCGCGCTGCGCGGGACCGGCCTTATCTTCGCCGCCATCAGGGTGGGTGGCCTTGACGGCCGGGTCAGGGACGAGCGGAGCGCGCTGGACCTGGGGGTCCTCGGGCAGGAAACCGTGGGTGCGGGCGGGCTGTCGCAGGCGGCCAGGGCGGTGCCCGTGGTGGACGCGGCCGCCCGGCGGATCGCGGAGCTGGCCCCGGCGGCCTGGGTGATCTCGATGACCAACCCGGCCGGCATCGTCACCGAGGTCATGGCCGCCAGCCTGGGACCGCGGGTGATCGGGGTCTGCGACTCGCCGATCGGGCTGGTGCGCCGGGCCTGCGCCGCGGCTCGTGTCGATCCTGGTCCATCGCTGGCCCGGGTGACCGACCGGGTCGAGGTCGACTACCTGGGGCTCAACCACCTCGGCTGGCTGCGCGGGCTGGTGTCCGGCGGGGCCGACCTGCTGCCCGGGCTGCTGGCCGACCCGGCCCGGCTCGCCGGGATCGAAGAGGGCAGGCTGTTCGGCCCCGACCTGCTGGCCGCGCTCGGCGCGATCCCCAACGAGTACCTGTACTGGTACTACGCCGAGCGGGAGGCACTGCGCGAGGTCACGCGGGCCAGGCAGACCAGGGGTGAGCACGTCCGGGCCAGGCAGCTTGAGTTCTACGCGGCCGCGGCGGCGGACCCCGGCCAGGCCCCGCGGCTGTGGGCGGAGGCCAGGGACGAGCGCAACCGCAGCTATTTCGCGGAGCTGAGGCCGGGCGAGCGGGACGCCGCCGACGTGGCGGCAGGCGGGTATGAGTCCATCGCGATAGGGCTGGCCGCCGCGCTGACCGGAGCAGGCCAGGCGCGGCTGATCCTGAACGTGCGCAACGGCGGCACGGTCCCCGCGCTCGCCCCCGACGCGGTCATCGAGACCGTATGCCAGGTGAGCAGGGACGGGGCGGTGCCGCTGCCGGTCCGGCCGCCGTCCGATCATGAGCTGGGCCTGATGTGCACGGTGAAGAGCTGCGAGCGTGCCATCATCACCGCCGCCCTGACCGGCTCCGCCGCCGCGGCACTGCGGGCATTCGCACTGCACCCCCTGGTCGCCTCGCTCGACGCCGCCCGCGCGCTGGCCGCCGCCGCGGTGGACGGGGCGGCCGTGACGCGCTGACCCCGGGAGGCGGCGCATCTGGCGGGTATCGGCACATCGCCCGCGGCTGGTGGCCTGGCGAGTGTGCCTGCCGTTATCGTAATTTTATTACTTTATTAATGAATGGTATGGAGAGCATTAGCGGAGGTCAGGGTGCGGATTCACGGATGGGCGGCCCAGCTGGCCCGGGTCCCCAGGCGGCAGGCCATGATCGTCGGCGCGGCGCTGCTCGCACTGGCGGCCACGGCGTGCAGTTCCCCCGGTTCAACGGCGGGCAAGACGGTCACGATCACCTACTGGACGTCGAGCAGCCAGGCCGAGATCAACTACCTGGACTCGCACTTCAACGCCACGCACTCCAGCGTCAAGATATCTGGCCAGTACATCGCCAGTGCGGATGACACCACGGCCAAGGAAGTGTCGGCGATCAAGACCGGCACCGAGCCGAACGTGGTGATCGGGCAGGATCCCTCGGCCCTGCCGCTGCTGGCCGAGAGCGGCAAGGTGGTGAACCTGAGCCAGCCCCTGGCCGCGGCGACCGCCGGGCTGTACCCGGGGATCAAGCCCGCCCTGTTCTACAAGGGCCAGCAACTCGGCATGGCCCTCGGCGGTGTGGGCGACTACGTGCTGTTCTACAACAAGAAAGACTTCGCCAAGGCTGGCATCAGCGGGCCGCCGGCCACCTGGACCCAGCTGGAGTCCGATGCCATGAAGCTGTCCGACCCGGCCAGGCATCACTACGGGATCTACATCCCGTGGGGGACGGCGGAGTGGATCTCTTATGAGTGGGAGGGGCTGCTGTGGGCGAACGGCGGGCAGTTCCTCAACCCGGCGGGCACCAAGGTCGCCTTCGACAGCCCGGCGGGCGTCCAGGCCCTGACCACCTGGGTCAACCTGGTGCGTAAGGACCACGCGGCGCCCACCACCAGCTTCGCGCAGGCAGGCAGCTACGACGGCGCCCCGGCCTTCGCCAGCGACGCGGTGTCCATGGTCATCGACGGTCAGTACGCGCTGGCGGAGTTCAACACGGCCAAGCTCGACTATGGGGTGGCGCTGGTCCCGGCCGGCACCTCGGGGCAGTCGGCCACCAACATCGGCATCGGTGTGGCCTCCGTGTTCGACCATGGCACGGCCGCGGACAACGCGGCCATCACGTTCGTGAAGTGGCTGGCCCAGCCCGCCCAGGGCGCCTACCTGACCGCGGTTGGCAGCGGCCTGCCGAGCGCCCCGGCGCAACTGAACCAGACGGCGGTCAAGCACGAGGCCGCCACCCAGCCGACCTACCAGCTCTTCGCCAGCCAGCTCAAGACCGGGCACACCAGGCCGACGGTGCCGGCTTACACCGCGGTCTCGCTCGACCTGGCCACCGAGGTCAACGACGCGCTGAACGGCAGCGTGACCCCGGCTCAGGCGCTGGCCAAGGCCGCCGCCGAGGGCAACCAGGCTATTTCCAGCGGGAGCGGTGCGTAGGCGCGGAACCAGCGGCCAGGCATCGGTGAACCGTCCTCGCGGCGTGGAGCGCGCCGGTAGCTTGGCGCGCCCCAGTGGCTGGGTGCGCCCGCGCAGTTCGATCGCCCCAGCCTCAGTGCGGCGCGGGTGGCGCCAGGCCGGCGGTGGTCCCGCGGGCGGGCGGGCGCGCCGGTGGGGCACCGCGTACGCCTTCATCCTCCCGGTGGTCGCGCTGACCGTCATCTTCTCGGTGCTGCCGCTGGTGCTGGTGTTCCAGCGCAGTTTGTACCGGGGGAATGTCTTCGGCACCAACCTGAGCTTCGCCGGGCTGGCCAACTACCGGGGGGTGTTCAGCTCCGGCGGCGGCCACGCGCTGATCGTCACGGCCGTGTTCACGGCCGGGTTCGTGGCGGTGTGCATGCTGATCGGGTTCGCCATCGCGCTGCTGCTGGACGTCAGGCTGCCCGGGCTGAAACAGGTGCGGGCGTTCTTCATCATCCCGATGGTGGTGCCCGCGGTGGCCACCGCCTTCATCTGGTTCACCCTGTTCCAGCCGGACACCGGCCTGTTCAACCGGGTGCTGTCCGCCGCCGGGCTGCCCCAGGCCACGCTGTCCACGCCGAGCACCGCGCTGGTGGCGGTGATCGCCTTCGGTGCGTGGCAGTTCTTCGGCGAGGTGGTGCTGCTCTACCTGGCCGCGCTGAAGGCGCTGCCGCGAGACGTGCTCGAAGCGGCCAGCATAGACGGGGCCGGTGCCTGGCAGCGGCTGCGGTACGTTCGCTGGCCGCTGCTGCGGCACCAGACCGCGCTGATCGCCATCATCACCACGCTCAACGGGCTGCAGACCTTCACCCAGATCTACGTGCTCACCAACGGCGGCCCGCAGGGGGCCACGCAGACCGCGCTCTACTACGTGTATCAGGAGGCGTTTGGCCTCGGTGCGGGCGGCTCGGTCGGGCTGGCCGACGCGATGGCCGTGCTGCTGTTCCTCATCTCGCTGCTGGTCACCATCGTCCAGCTGACCGTGATCGGCCGCGCCACCAGGATGGCGGGCGCGTGAGCCGGGGGAAGCGCCGATGCGGATGAGGCTGTCCGGGCGCGTCGCCGTCTATGTCCTGGTCACCGTGTCGGTGCTGGTCGTGCTCTTCCCGCTGCTCTGGATGCTGGCGGCGGCGCTGAAGACCAACGCCGAGATCATCGACCCGCAGGCATCGCTGATCCCGGCCCACCCCCAGTGGGGGAACCTGGCCGCCGCGTGGACCGCGGCACCGTTCGGCAGGTTCTTTCTCAACTCCGCGATTTTCAGCGTGGTCACCACGGCCGGCCAGATCGCCACCGGCATGCTCGCCGGGTACGCGTTCGCCATGTTTGACTTCCCCGGCAAGCGGGTGCTGTTCTACCTGGTGCTGAGCGGGCTGATGATCCCGTTCACCGTGGTGCTGGTCCCGGTGGTCCAGTTGCTCGCCGACGTTGGGTGGGTGAACACCTACCAGGGGCTGATCGTGCCGAACCTGGCGTCCGCGCTGGGCTGTTTCCTGTACCGGCAGTTCTTCCTCGGCGTCCCGCTCGAGCTCGGCGAGGCGGCACGGATCGACGGCGCGTCGGAGTGGCGCATCTTCCTGCGGGTCTACCGCCCGCTGGCCCAGCCGATGACCGCGGCGTTCATGATCATCGCTTTCCTGCAGAACTGGAACAACTTCCTGTTCCCGCTGGTGGTGACCAGCACCGAGAACCTGATGATGGTGTCGCAGGGACTGACGATCTTCAGCGGCCAGATCAGCAAGGTGTCCTACAACCTGCTCATGGCCGGCTCCCTGATCGCCGTCGTCCCGGTCCTGGCCGTGGCCATGGTTGCCCAGCGCCGGGTGGTCGAGGGCCTCACCCTCGGCGCGGTCCGCTGACACCTGACACCCACTGGTCAGCCAGAAATGTCGGACCCACTCCGTAGGTTGTTTTCTGACCAACGTTCCCTCGGCATGCGCAGGGGCGCCGAGGGGTCTAGCTGGGAAAGGGCTGGCAGGCAGGCCAGCGGAGAAGGCGAGCGGCACGGGCCGGCGAGGCACGCCGGCAGCGCCCGCCAGGAGTCCGGCCTGTCTGCCGTCCTCCGGTCCGGTGGATGGGTTGATGAGCCCGGGGTTAGGCAGGCAATTTCCGGTTGGTGGGTGGTGCTAACCGGGCAAAACGATGGGTGTACGGCTCGTCTCTACTGCGGGTCTGCAGCTAGCGCTGACCGCGTTCAGCGACAGCGTGCCCGGGCATACCGGGCAGGGGATCTTCCCACCGGTGAAGACCGGTGGCAGCTACCAGATCGAGCAGAACGGGAAGAGGATCGCGGGTGGCTCGCTGACGGACTTCGGCGGGGCGTTCACGGCGGCAGCCCGGCTGAGCCCGTCGCCGTCGGTGATCAGGTTTGCCCTCAGCACCTCGGCGTCGGCGGCGATCGGGGCGCTGTCCACGCGCAGCCAGACGGTGTGGACTTGGCGTTCGGCGCACGAGTCCGGGGGCAGACTGCCGGACGGGTGGACCTGCCTGCCGAATGGGCAGCTCGATACCGCGTGTGCCGTGGAGCCGATGACGCTGCGGTATGGGGTGCTGGGCGAAGGGCTCGGCGGCTCGGCCAGCCCGGGGTTGCAGGTCGTGTGGGTGTCGGTGGGGCATCTGCAGCTGGCCAGGGCAGCGAAGATCACGAACGCGGCCGTGTCGGTGTCGTTCGACGGTGGCACGACCTGGCATGCGGCCCGGCTCAACGGGCGGGGCGGAAATTACGCGGCGGTGTTCAGCGCACCGGCCGGAGCCAGGGTGACGCTGCGGACCAGCGCGGCCGACGCGGCCGGTGGTTCCGGTCACCGAGACCATCGCCAGCGCCTGCCAGATCGCGTCCTGAGGAGGGCGGACCAGCGCGGCCGGTGGTTCCGGTCACCGAGACCATCGCCAACGCCTATCAGATCGCGTCCTGTAGTGGGAAACATTTTCCCGCCTGCGGACAACTTAGTAGGTATACGGATCGTCTCTGACTTAGCAAAAGCGGGGGAGCCAGGCGCTGGCTTTGCGTCCCCGCAGTTGCGAACCTTCCGGCCTGGTGCGCCGCCCGTACCAGGCCTAATCCTCTGGAGGCACGCGTGCGTCATCACCTGCTCAAACCGGCCGGTGTCGCGGCCGGGCTCGCCATAGCCGTCGGCGCCGCCGTGGGGACCGCCGACGCGCAGACCGGTGCGCATCCGGCGGCCGGCAGCGCGCCGCCGGGCGTAGCCAAATCCCGGACGGTCTTCCTGGTCACTGGTGAAAAGCTGTTCACCCGTCTGTCGAACGCGAATCAGTGCGTCGGGTTCGTCTCCGTCAGCGTGCACGGCAACGCCAGCGTGCACGGCAACGGCGGCGATAACTCGCTGCGGACGATCACCGTAGGCGGCTCG
>DASXMU010000392.1:0-2892 GCA_036495485.1 Streptosporangiaceae bacterium | reverse complement strand
GGGCACGCTGCCCTCGCTGATCCCGGCCATCCGTGCCTACCAGTTCGGGCCGGATGCCGGGATTAACGAGGGAACATACGACTTCGGCATAGTGGCCGACTTCGACGACGCAGCCGCCTACCGCACCTACCGTGACAATCCACAGCACCGCGCCATGATCGACCGGTACATCACGCCGATCCTGGCCCGCCGGGCAGCCGTCCAGTACGAACTCTGACGCGCGACGCTCAGCGCACGACGCGGCCCCGGTTACCCCGGCAAGGTGAACGACAGACCCGGGGTGCCGGGATGCCGGATGTGCTGCTGTCCGTCGATGACCATCTCGAACTCTTCCGGCCCTGGCCGGCTCGCCTGGTCCCACGCATCCAGCGCGTCCTCGACCTTGTCCCACAGGCACACCGGACCGGCCTGACGGACATACCAGGCGCCGTCCCGGCGCGTCAGCAAGGCGAACGACCCATCGGTCACGTCGATCAGCCGCACCGTGTCAGTCCAAATCTCGAGCCGGGCAGTTGGCGCGGCGAGCTGGGCCAGAAACTTGCCGGTGAACGACTCCACTGTGGCGCCATCGACGCAGGCCGGGTCATGCCGGGTGGTCCGCTCCGGCAGGTCGCTGGCCATCGCGTCCCAGTGCCCGGGATTGCCCGCCGTGGGAGGGAGCTGGCCGCGGGCGGCCATGAAGGAGATGGTCCCGGGCAGCAGCGATCCGCGTGCCGTGCCGCAATCCTCGACAGTGAGCAATACCCGCGCGTTTCCCCACATCCAGCCGCTAAGCGTGGTGAGGATCTTCCCGCCCGACCTGGTCTGCGCCAGCCAGGCGGCAGGGATCGAGCGGACTGAGCAGGCGGCGACGACCCGGTCGAACGGCGCGGTCGGCCAATACCCGTACAGGCCATCAGCGGTCGCGCCTGTGGGTTCATAGCCACTGCCGTAGAGTGCCTTGGCGGCCTGCCCGAATCGGTGTGGATCGACCTCGACCGTGGTAATGGCGTCCGATCCCAGGCGCACGCAGGCCAGGGCGGTGGAGTAGCCGGTACCTGTCCCGACCTCCAGGACGGTCATGCCCTCCTCGATGCCGGCATCGTGCCACATCTGCAGCACCAGCGATGGCAGGGTAGACGAGGAGGAGGGGGCGCCGCCGGTTCGCGGCTGAGGGCTGGCCCAGTCCGGTTCATCGTTGTCGAACTGGGTGATCAGCGTTTCGTCGGTGTAGATGGTCGTGAGCCAGCGGCCGGGGTCGGTCACGGCGGTGACCGGTTCCCAGATGGTCAGCCCGTTCGCCGCGCGCTGCTCGCGGGGCAGGTAGAAGCCGGGCACGAAGCGGTGGCGGGGCACCGTGGCCACCGCCTGCTCCCACCCGGCTGGCAGGTTCCCGGCTGCGGCGAGCTGCTCAGCAAGCTGGTGGCGCAGCGGTTCGGCGGCGGCGTCGAGCTGGGGGTCAGTGGTGATGGCGGTCACGAGGTCTCATCCTTGCTCAAGGACGGTAGCGAACTCCGCAGCGATCGCCGCGGAGTCGGGCAGGAATCCCCACTGGCCGTTGCTGTTGCACTCGATCCAGTGGTATGCCCCGGCCCGGTCTAAGGCCAGGTCAAAGCAGCCGAAGATCAGCCCGAAACGGGCCAGAAACCGGTGCAGCAGGTCACCGACATCAGGTGGGATAGTGACGGGCTCGTAGGTGATCTTCTCCCAGTCACCGGCCCGCCAGTCCAGCAAGTTTCCGGGGTTATGGACGATGCTGGCGAACACCTGGCGGCCAACGACGGTCACCCGCACATCGGCGGCTTTGTCGATTTCCTGCTGGTACAGGTGAGCTGTGGCCGACACCGACTCGTCCAGATCGGCGGCGTCGATCCGCTGCGTCCATACCGCCCCAGCCAGGCCGTCCGGGCCAGCCGGGACGCCACGGAACGTCTTGTACACCACGGGACCATGCTGAGCAACAAAAACCCGCGCCGCTTCAACGTCATTGGCGATCAGGGTCGGCGGCACGGCAAAGCCCAACTCCGCAGCGGCCTGGAGCTGCGCGGGCTTGTAATCGCATCGCGCGATGGCGACCGGGTGGTTGACATACCGGCAGCCGGTGAGACTGCGCAGCACGCCGCCGAGTCCGTACTGAGCCTCGCGGGCCGCGAAGTCTTTCTCCTGCGGCGCCAAATGCTCAAAGCGCCACGGACCGGGACGGCGGTAATACAGCGACCGGATCCGGCTCAGATCAACGGTCCGGCTCGGCGTGGTCAAGTAGCCCTGCCAGCCGGTATCGCCACCGCCGATCCTGGCCGCGAACGTGAGGCCAGTGCCGATGTCGCCCGGGTCGATCCGGGCAACCGGCACCCGCCGCTCGTTGAGCACGGCGATGACCAGATCGGCGGTGACGTCTTCTAGGGAGGTGACAACGAGAACCGGTGCGTCAGTCGTCATTGCCCATGTCGGCAGTGGTGTCATCATCCGTTTGGGGCTGTGGCCGCGCCCCATCGCCGCCGCCAGATCGGCTTGCGGTCGAACTGCTGGAGTTTGTGCCGTGCTTTCCCATCTCGATGATCTGGCCGTCGGCGTCGCGATACACGGCAAGCTGGGATTCGGGGTCGAGGGCCACGCTGGCGTAGCACGGTGGTGCTTCGGGGTACCGGTCGGTGATCCGGGTGAGGCCCCATGGACGCTGAGTCATGGTCGTCATCGAGCGATCCTTTCTGCCGTTGCGTTCATCGTCAGTTACGCATCGCAGTCAGGTCAAGGCATTCTGGGCCGCCGGCATGGTGCGAGCACCACCGGTCAGGCGGGGGCGAGTTCGGGCATGGCCTGGGTCATCGCGCGGGCTATCTTGTTGGCGATGGTGCTGGCCAGCTCGCCGGGATTGGTGAGCCGCCAGGAGAATACGGGATGATTTGTGATGGT
>DASXMU010000391.1:0-19146 GCA_036495485.1 Streptosporangiaceae bacterium | reverse complement strand
GCCGCTGCTCGCGGTCTTGCTGGACAACGCCGAGATGAGCCTGGCCAAGACCGACCGGCACATCGGCGCGCGGTACCTGGCCCTGGGCGGACGGCCGGACCTGACCGCGCTGGTGCTGACCGAGTACGACCTGACCCGCCGGCTCGTCCTGGCCGTGACCGGCCACGACCGGCTGCTGGCCGACCGGCCGGTGCTGTCCCGCGCGGTGGCGCTGCGGGACCCCTACGTGGACGCGCTCTCATACCTCCAGGTGCGCGCACTGGCGGCCCTGCGCGCCGGGCCTCCCGCTGAGGCGGACCGCGAGCGCCTGGAACGCCTGCTCCACCTCACCATCAACGGCGTCGCCGCCGGTCTGCAGAACACCGGCTGATACGACGCCTTCGTGAGCATGGCACGGCGCGTTCGGACGAACAGGTCGCGGTCTTTGAGCCTACTGCTGAGCGCATTGCCGGCCGCGACGACTGTGCTACTGCTGCGCGGGCCATCGCGGAAGTGCTCAGGAAGACTTTTGGTGTCGGAGGGGTAAAAACTCCTCATGAGGATGGAGACCCCCAATACTCGTGGGGTGGATGGTGACCGGGGGCCGCTGGACGCGGCGGAGCTGACACGATCGCTTGTGGTGGCCGGCGGGTTCTGGCGGTCGGTGACGGTGGCCGGGCTGACCGGCTCCACCAATGCCGACCTGCTGGCCCGGGCCGTGACCGGCGCGCCCGAGGGCACCGTGCACGTCGCGAACGCGCAGAGCGCTGGACGCGGCCGGATGGGACGTACCTGGGCGAGCCCGCCCGGCGCCGCGCTGATGTTCTCCTTCCTGCTGCGCCCGGTCACCGTGTCACCGGCCAAACGCGGCTGGATCCCGCTGCTGGCCGGGATCGCGGTCGCCTCGGCGGTCCGCTCCGTGACCGGGCTGGACGCAAGCCTGAAATGGCCCAACGACGTCCTGATCGGTGAGGCGAAGCTGGCCGGGATCCTCGCCGAGCAGTCGGCGGGCGCGATCGTCACCGGCGTCGGCATCAACGTCTCCACCCAGCGCGCCGAGCTTCCCGTCGAGACAGCCACGTCGCTGGCCGTCGCCGGCGCGGCAAGCCTGGACCGCCGCGAGCTGCTGCGCGCCGTCCTCACCGAGGTCGAGCGCCACTACCTGGCCTGGATCGCCCCGCCAGCCCCAGGCGACCCCGACCCATCCGGCCTGCGGCCCGAGTACCGCCGGCTGTCCGCCACCCTCACCAAGCAGGTCCGCGTCGAGTTCCCCGGCGGCACCACCGCCCAGGGCACCGCCACCGACATCGACCCCGACGGCCGCCTCCTGGTCCGCACACCCAACGGGCCCCTGGCGGTCAGCGCCGGCGACATCCTCCACCTCCGCTGACCATCACCCAGCCCGCCTGAGTCACCCCAGCCGAATGTCCGCGTTGTTCACCTTCACGCACTGACCCTGGCGCGCTAGTACAAGCCATATGCCATTCCATGCCACGATGTGGGCCATGGCCGATGGACGACTGACCGACGAGGAGCACAGCGTGCTTCTCGTGCACCCGCACTGGAAGACGATCCTGCGGCCGATGTTCTTCCTGGTGATTACCATCGCCGCCGCGCTGACCCTGCTGATCGTGATCCCGTCGGGCTCCTCTGCCGGGTACGAGCGGCTGGCAGTGGGAGTGGCCGGGGTCGCCGTCCTGGTGATCTGGGTGCTGATCCCGATCCTGAACTGGCGGGCGACCACCTACGAGCTGACCAACCGCCGGCTCCGGCTGCGCAAGGGGCTGGTGTCCCGCACCGGCCGGGACTTCCCGCTGCTGCGGATCAGCGACGTGTCGTTCTCGCACGGGCTGATCGACCGGCTGCTGGGCTGCGGCAAGCTGGTGGTGGAGTCGGCCGGCGAACACGGCCAGCTCGTGCTGACCGAGATACCCCATGTCGAGCAGGTCCAGGCCGCACTGTTCCAGCTGGTCAACGACGAGCAGGAGCGGCTGAGCGGCGAGGACCGCTGACCCCCTTCCGCTACCCTGCCCCCCATGGACATGGTCAGCCTGTACCGGGAGAACGGCGAGCCAGATGTCGCCGAGATCGTGCTGGACCGCCCGGATG
The DNA here is from genome assembly GCA_036495485.1 of Streptosporangiaceae bacterium. Classification (GTDB taxonomy): domain Bacteria; phylum Actinomycetota; class Actinomycetes; order Streptosporangiales; family Streptosporangiaceae; genus PALSA-505. The sequence continues at coordinate 17,058 of DASXMU010000391.1, read as the reverse complement.
CGATGAACGCGCTCAGCACGGCCATGGCGCAGCGCCTGATCGCCGTCTGTGCGGAGGTCGCCGCCGACCCGGCGATCAGAGCGGTCGTGCTGGCGGCGTCGGGCGAGCGTGCGTTCTGTGTGGGCGCCGACCTGAAGGAACGCAACCGGATGACCGACGCCGACTTCGCCCGGCAGCGGGCGGTGTTCCGCGCGGCGTTTGGCGGGATCCTGAACCTGCCGCAGCCGACGGTGGCCGCCGTCCACGGCTACGCGCTCGGCGGCGGCTGCGAGTTCGCGCTGAGCTGCGACCTGACCGTGGCCGATGAGACCGCCGTGTTCGGCCTGCCTGAGGTCACGGTCGGGCTGGTGCCCGGCGGCAGCGGGACGCAGCTCGCCCTGCGCAAGCTCGGCCCGGGCCGGGCGCTCGACCTGATCCTCACCGGCCGCCGGGTCGACGCCGCCGAGGCCTTCCAGATCGGCCTGGCCGACCGCCTGGTCGCGCCCGGCACGGCACGCCAGGAGGCCGCCGGGCTGGCCGGCCAGATCGCCCGCAACTCACCCGTCGCCGTCAGGGCCGCCAAGAGAGCCATCCGCCACGGCGCCGCCACCGGTCTCGCGGCCGGGCTTGACATCGAGGACGCCGCCTGGCGGACGGCCGCGTTCTCTGCGGACAGAAAAGAGGGCATCGCGGCGTTCAACGAGAAGCGGGCCCCCAACTGGCCCGGCGAATAGCAGACGAGGGAGCACGGCAATGAGCGACCTTCCGGGCCGGATATCGCTGCGCGAGGTAGGACCGCGCGACGGCTTGCAGAACGAGGACCCGGTTCCCACCCAGGCCAAGGTCGAGCTGATCGACGCGCTGTCGCAGACCGGCGTGCGGCGGATCGAGGCCGTGTCGTTCGTGCACCCCAAGGCCATCCCGCAGATGGCCGACGCCGACCAGGTATGGCAGCAGATCCACCGGGCCGACCAGGTCAGGTACTCCGCCCTGGTGCCGAACTCGCGCGGCGCCACCCGCGCGCTCGGCGCCGGGTTCACCGAGCTGGAGGCCGTGGTCTCCGCCTCGGATACGCATAACCGCAAGAACGTCAACCGGGGCACCGAGGAGTCGCTGGACGACATCGCGGTCATCATCGACGCCGCGCACCAGGCCGGTGCGACCTGCCAGGTGATCGTCTCGACCGCCTGGGGCTGCCCCTACGAGGGCGACGTGCCGGTGGAGCGGGTCATCGGCGTGGCCAGCCGCGCGGTGGCCAACGGCGCGGACTCGGTGTCGTTCGGCGACACGACCGGGATGGCCACCCCGTCCCGGGTGCGCGAGCTGGTCGGTGAGTTCCGGATGAAGCACCCCGGCACGAGCCTCAACCTGCACTTCCACAACACCCGGGGCACCGGCCTGGCGAACGTGCTGACCGCGCTGGAGCTGGGCGTGACCGACTTCGACGCATCGGTGGGCGGCCTCGGCGGCTGCCCCTATGCGCCGGGCGCGACCGGCAACATCGCCACCGAGGAACTGGTGTACATGGTCGAGGACATGGGCGTGTCCACCGGCATCGACCTGGCGGCGATGATCGAGGCGGCGGCCGGGGCCGAGCGGATCGTCGGCCGCACGCTGCCCTCGCAGGTGCTCAGGGCAGGCCCACGGACCCGCACGATCCCAGCCTGACGACACCGCTCTAGTACCCTCGCGAGCGTGGACGAACATCCAGAACTTGCCGATCTCCGGGCCCGGATCGAGCAGGGTGGCGCCGCCCGGTACCACGAGTCTGCGGCGGCCAAGGGCAAGCTATTTGCCAGGGACCGGATCGCGCTGCTCACCGACGAGGGCAGCTTCACCGAGGACGGGCGCTATGCCAACGCGCTCGACCCCAGCCTGCCCGCCGACGGGGTGATCACCGGCACCGCCACGATCGACGGTAGGCCGGTGGCGCTGATGGCCAACGACTCCACGGTGAAGGCGGGCTCCTGGGGCGCGCGAACCGTCGAGAAGATCATCCGGATCATCGAGAAGGCTTACTCGGCCGGTGTGCCTATGGTCTATCTGGTGGACTCGGCGGGCGCGCGGATCACCGACCAGATCGACCTGTTCCCCGGCCGCCGGGGGGCCGGGAAGATCTTCCACACCCAGGTGCGAGCCTCCGGGGCGATCCCCCAGGTGTGTGCCCTGTTCGGCCCGTCGGCAGCGGGCGGGGCGTACATCCCGGCGTTCTGCGACTACGTGGCCATGGTGGACGGGAACGCCTCGATGTACCTGGGCAGCCCGCGCATGGTCGAGATGGTGGTCAAGGAGCAGACCACGCTGGAGGAGATGGGCGGCGGGCGGATGCACTGCACGGTGTCCGGCTGCGGCCACTTCCTGGCCGGCTCCGAACGCGAAGCCCTGGACGCGGTGCGCAGCTACCTGTCCTACCTGCCGTCCAACTGGGAGCAGCGGCCGCCGTCCACCCCGGCCGCCGAGCCCAAGCCCGCCGACGCGGAGCGGCTGCGCGCCCTGGTGCCCGAGAGCGAGCGGCAGGCGTTCGACATGCGCCGCTACCTGCGCGGCCTGGTGGACTCCGACTCGCTGTTCGAGGTCCACGCGCTGTGGGCCAAGGAGCTGGTCACCGGGTTCGCCCGGCTGGACGGGCAGGTCATCGGCGTGGTGGCGAACAACCCCATGTTCAAGGGCGGCGTGCTGTTCGTGGACTCGGCGGACAAGGGCACCAGGTTCATCCAGATGTGTGATGCCTTCAACGTCCCGCTGCTGTTCCTGGCCGACGTGCCCGGCTTCATGGTCGGCACCGTGGTGGAGCGGCAGGGCATCATCCGGCACGGGGCGAAGATGATCAGCGCGGTGTCTGAGGCGACCGTGCCGAAGATCTGCGTAGTGGTCCGCAAGGCCTACGGCGCGGGCCTGTATGCCATGGCTGGGCCCGGCTTCGAGCCGGACGCGACGCTGGCGCTGCCGACCGCGAAGATCGCCGTGATGGGCGCCGAGGCTGCGGTCAATGCCGTCTACTACAACAAGCTCGCCGGGATCGAGGACGAGGCGGCGCGGGCCGCCGAGACCGAGCGGCTGCGCCGAGAGTACGACACCGATATCGACATCATCAGGCTGGCCGGCGAGCTCGTCGTGGACGACATCGTCGAACCGGAGGATCTGCGCGGCGAGCTGATCAGAAGGTTCGCGGCGGCCCTGGGGAAGGACAGGACGTTCTCCAGACGCCGGCACGGCGTGACGCCAGTCTGACTTCACCTGCCAGAAGAAAGTACGATCTGCCCATGACCAGCGTTTTGCTAGCCGAAGATGACCCCTCCATCTCGGACCCCCTCGCACGCGCACTGCGCCGTGAGGGTTATGACGTCGATGTGTCGGCCGACGGTCCCGGGACCCTTGGCCGCGCGCTGAGTGGCGGCATCGACCTGATCGTGCTCGACCTCGGGCTGCCCGAGCTTGACGGCCTGGAAGTCTGCCGCCGGCTCAGGTCGGAGGGCCGGGCCACACCCGTGCTCGTGCTTACCGCCAGGGCCGACGAGGTGGACACCGTGATCGGCCTGGACGCCGGGGCCGACGACTATGTCACCAAGCCGTTCCGGCTGGCCGAGCTGCTGGCGCGGGTACGCGCTCTGCTGCGGCGGGGCAGCGCGGAGACCCAGGTGGTGCAGGGCGTGCGGATCGACCCAGAGGCTCGCCGCGCCTGGTCCGGCGACATCGAGCTCGAGCTCACCACCAAGGAGTTCGACCTGCTCTGGGCGCTGATCAGGGACGCGGGCAAGGTCGTCACCAGGGAACAGCTCATGCGGGACGTCTGGGGCGCGAAGTGGTGGGCCTCGACGAAGACCCTGGACATGCACGTCTCCTGGCTGCGCCGCAAGCTCGGCGACGACGCGCACAGCTCCCGGTACATCACCACCGTGCGCGGCGTCGGCTTCAGGTTCGAGCGCAGTAGCTAGCCGATGCCGAGAGATAAGGCCTGACGGGTGCGCAGGCGGCTGCTCATCTCCACCCTCATCGTGGCGGTGAGCGCCGTCCTGCTGCTCGGCATCCCGCTGGCCGTGGTGGTCAGCCGCCTGCTGACCAACGAGTGGACCCGGCAGTTCCAGCGGGACGCCAGCACGACCGCAGCCGTCCTGCAGTACCGGCTGAATCACCACCAGTTGCAGGGCTATGGGGAAGTGTCCGAGACACTGTCCGGCGACTACGTGATCATCAAGCGGAACCACCGGCAGGTGTTCGTCTACGGCGATCAGCCGCCCACGCACCAGATGCGCATCGCCTCGGCCGGCACGCAGGACTTCACCGTCACCCTGGAAACCACCGACTCGGCGATCCAGGACGACGTGCTGCGCGCGGTGGCGCTGGTGGGTGGCCTGGCGGCGCTGGCGCTCGGGGTCGCGGTCGGGCTGGCCGTGCTGCAGGCGCGCCGGTTCACCCGCCCGCTGGAGGAACTGGCCGGCGCGGCGGCGAAGCTGGGCTCGGGCGACGCCCGGCCGCTCGGCCGCCGCTATGGCCTGCCCGAGCTGGACCAGGTCGCCGAGGGCCTGGACGGCTCAGCGCGGCGGGTGGCCGACCTGCTCGCCGCCGAGCGTGAGTTCGCCTCCGATGCCTCGCACCAGTTGCGGACACCGCTGACCGCGCTGTCCATGCGGCTGGAGGAGATGATCGCGGCGGCGGACGACCCCGAGGCGGTGCGGACCGAGGGGGAGGCCGCGCTCACCGCGACCGAACGCCTCGCCAACGTCGTCAGCCAGCTCCTCGGCCGGACCAGGAGCGTCGCGGTGACCGCTCCGCGCCGCATCGGCATCGACGACATCCTGGCCCAGCAGGTGGCCGAATGGGACCCGGCGTTCCGCCGGGCGAACAGGAAGCTGGAGGTCACCGGGGAGAAGGGGCTGCGCGGCTACGCCACCACCGGCACCCTGGCCCAGGTGATCGCCACGCTGCTGGACAACGCGCTGGTGCACGGCGGCGGGACGGTCACCATCCGGACCTCGCAGACGCAGAAGTCGGCCGTGATCGAGGTGCGGGACGAGGGCACGGGAGTGCCGGAGCACCTCGTATCGCGCATCTTCGACCGGAACGTGAGTGGCCGTCCGCAGGGCACCGGGCTGGGGCTCGCGCTCGCCCGGAGCATGTCGGCCGTGGACGGCGCCCGGGTCGTGCTGGTCCGGCCGAGGCCGGCCGTCTTCGCCATCTTCCTGCCACTGGCCGAGCCCAGCACCGGCGGCGACCCCATCGTCAGCGGCCCCGCCTGACCCCGGGCGAAGCCCGGGCCGTCCAGAGCCGCGCGGTCAGCTTGCGCCGGCCAGTTCGGGTTCGAGCGTCTCTTCGGCGGCCGGTGCTGGCGCGATGAAGACCCACTTCTTGTACGACCAGTACCTGAACACCGTGGCAAGACCGGTGCCCACGACCTGTGCCACGTTGTAGGCCAGCGACCCGTGGTAGCCCAGTCCGTAGTAGGTGATCCCGATCATGGCCTCGGCGACCGCCAGGCCGATCAGGTTCAGCACGATGAACACGGTCCATGCGCGCAGCGGCGCGTGGTTCTCCCGGTGCCGGAAGGTCCAGAACCTGTTGCCGAGGTAGGAGACCACCGTGGCGATGGCGGTCGAGATGGCCTTGGCGGTCAGCGGCCCGGTGAGGTGGTCGCCCTGCAGGAATCCCGCACCGCCCAGGTCCACGACCGCGGCGATAGCCCCGACCGCGCCGAACTTGGCGAACTCGGCGATCAGGTGCTCGAAGCGGCGGTACAAGCCAGTGATCAGGCTTCGCATCCGGGCCGGTCCTCCCTCAGACACTGCCTACGGCTGCCGTCGGCCGCAGGCACAAACCGAAAGGGGCATGTCAATATGTGCCGATGGCTAGGTGCTTCATTCAGAAGTTCGGGTTCTTCAGGCAACTCGCTTCGGTGCTGTGGCTACCACCTGCACCGACACTCGGACAGGCCCGGAGGGCCTGCCCTCGCTGGTCGGTTTGAAGAATCCTCACAGGAGCGTCAGGTTACCCGGCGCGTCGCGGTGGCGTGGCCAACTTTGCCTGGCCTATGGTGTGATTTTTACCCTGGGCCCGCCACGGTGTGACCCATTCCGGCTGCTGCGCGCGGAAGCGGGAATGGCACGGCGCGGTGACCGGCGTGTCATAGGCTACGCGCGTGGCTGATCAGGGCAATCCGGTAACTGGCCCGGTCGTCGGCATGGTAGGTGGCGGCCAGCTGGCCCGGATGACCTGCCAGGCGGCCATCCCGCTGGGTGTCAGGTTCCGGGTGCTCGCGGACTCGCCGGCCGACAGCGCCGCCCAGGTCTGCGCCGCGACCACGGTGGGGGACTACCGCTCGCTGGCCGATCTGCAGGACTTCGCGGCGGGCTGCGACGCGGTGACGTTCGACCACGAGCACGTGCCCGCCGGGCATCTCCAGGCGCTGGAGCGGGCGTCGGTCCCGCTGCACCCCGGCCCGGCCGCGCTGCACCATGCGCAGGACAAGCTGGCGATGCGCCGGCACCTGACCGGGCTTGGCGTTCCGTGCCCCCGCTTCGCGCCCGCTCCCGGTCTGCCGGAAATTATTGATTTCAAAGAAATGTCCCGGGGCTGGCCTGTCGTGCTCAAGGCGACCCGCGGCGGCTATGACGGCAAAGGTGTCTGGGTGTGCGAGACCCCCGGCCAGGCCGCCGAGGTGCTCGGGTACGGGATCGACCTCATGGTGGAAGAGCACGTTCCGTTCGAGGCCGAGCTGGCCGTGCTGGCCGTGCGATCACCGTTCGGCCAGGGCGCCGTGTATCCGGTCGTGCAGACAGTGCAGCGGGACGGCATCTGCCGGGAGGTGCTCGCCCCGGCGCCGGGCCTGGCGCCCAGCCTGGCCCGTGAGGCGGAGGCGCTGGCGCTGCGGATGGCCGGCGAGCTGGGCGTGACCGGCCTGCTCGCCGTGGAGCTGTTCCTGGCCGATGGCAGGCTGCTGGTCAACGAACTGGCCATGCGCCCGCACAACTGCGGCCATTGGACCATCGAGGGCGCCCGCACCTCGCAGTTCGAGCAGCACCTGCGGGCCGTGCTGGATCTGCCGCTCGGCGTGACCGCGATGGCCGCACCGCATGCCGTGATGGCCAACGTGCTCGGCGGCAGCGACGGCGACATGCTGGGCAGGCTGCACCACGTGCTGGCCGCCGACCCCGCGCTCCGGGTGCACCTGTACGGCAAGGCGATGCGGCCGGGCCGCAAGATCGGCCACGTCACCGCGCTCGGCCCGGACCTGGCCGGGCTGCGCCGCCGCGCCCAGGCCGGGGCCGCCTACCTGCGCTGGGGGGAGGCCGCCGCCGAAGCCGAGCCCGCCGACATCGAGCCAGTGCCAGCGGTCAGCCCAGCGGGGAAGCTTGGAGAAGGGACGCGGACATGAGCAGCCAGCCGCTGGTCGGCGTTGTCATGGGCAGCGACTCGGACTGGCCGGTCATGCGGGCCGCCGCCGACGTGCTCGACGAGTTCGGGGTCGCCTACGAGGCCGACGTCGTGTCGGCGCACCGGATGCCCCGCGACATGATCGACTACGGTTCGGCGGCGGCCGGCCGTGGCCTCCAGGTGATCATCGCTGGCGCCGGTGGTGCGGCCCACCTGCCGGGCATGCTGGCCTCGGTGACGCCGCTGCCGGTCATCGGCGTGCCGGTGCCGCTGGCCCACCTGGACGGACTGGACTCATTGCTGTCCATCGTTCAGATGCCGGCTGGAATCCCGGTCGCCACGGTGGCGGTCGGCGGTGCGCGAAACGCCGGGCTGCTGGCCGTCCGGGTTCTTTCCGTTTCGAATAAAAATCTTCAGGGAAAGATGGCGCGCTTCCAAGCGGACCTCAGCCAGCAAGCCAAGGCAAAGGGAGCCGCGCTGCGCGCCAAGCTGGCTGGCCAGGGGGAGTAGCGCGGCGGCCCACCTCCTACCATCGAGCCATGAGCTCTGAGTTTCCCGCGTTTGCGCTGCCGGCCGAGCACGTTGCCCTCCGCGAGTCGGTACGGGCGCTGGCCGACGACAAGATCGCCCCGCGCGCCGCCGAGGTGGACCGGACGGCAGAATTCCCCTGGGACGTGTACGACGCCCTGGTCAAGGCGGACTTCCAGGCCGTGCACATTCCTGAGGTCTACGGTGGCGCGGGCGCCGACGCGATCGCCACGGCGATCGTGATCGAGGAGGTGGCCCGGGCCTGCGCCGCGTCGTCGCTGATCCCCGCCGTGAACAAGCTCGGCACGGTGCCGCTGATGCTGTCAGCATCGGACGATCTCAAGCAGCGCTACCTGCCCCCGGTGGCGCGCGGCGAGGGGATGTTCTGCTACGCCCTGTCCGAGCCGGAAGCGGGCTCGGACGCGTCGTCGATGAAGACCCGGGCCGTGCGCGACCGCGACACCTACGTTCTCAACGGGGTCAAGCGGTGGATCACCAACGCCGGGGTCGCGCAGTACTACACGGTGATGGCGGTGACCGGCCCTGCCGCGGGCGCCAACGGGATCTCGGCGTTCGTGGTAGAGAAGGACGACGCCGGCTTCTCGTTCGGTGCGTCCGAGCACAAACTGGGCATCAAGGGCTCACCCACCCGGGAGCTGTACTTCGACAATTGCGTGATCCCGGCCGACCGGATCATCGGCGAGGAGGGCTCCGGGTTCCGCACTGCGCTGCGCACCCTGGATCACACCCGGATCACGATCGCCGCCCAGGCCCTCGGCATCGCGCAGGGCGCGCTCGACTACTCGCTGTCCTACGTCAAGGAGCGGCAGCAGTTCGGCCAGCCGGTCGCCGACTTCCAGGGCGTCCAGTTCATGCTCGCCGGCATGGCGATGAAGCTGGAGGCCGCCCGGCAGCTCACCTATGCCGCCGCCGCCAAGTCCGAGCGGGCCATGGCCGGCCAGACCGACCCCGAGCTGACGTTCTTCTCCTCCGCCTGCAAGTGCGCGGCCTCGGACGCGGCCATGGAGATCACCACCGACGCGGTCCAGCTTCTCGGCGGCTATGGCTACGTCAGCGACTACCCCGTCGAACGCATGATGCGCGACGCCAAGATCACGCAAATCTACGAAGGCACGAACCAGATTCAGCGTGTCGTGATGGCCAGGCAGTTGCTAAAGGGCTGATTCTGGGGCGCTGACCTAAGGTTTCTCGAATCTGCTCTGCGTGGAACGGGCCGCCAGGCCGACGAGTGTGGCGGCCCGTCCCGGTGTCTGGATCGTCCGATTGATACCGGTTATTTCCTGTCGTTTCCGGGCCGCGTGCTGAATCGGTGCTGACCCTCGGCGATGCCTATTGGCCTGATCGGGGCGAGATCACGCCAGAGCGTGGTTCGAGCTTCTCGAGGTACGCCGGAAGCCGACCGCAGGTCCACGAAAGATCCGCGCGAGGTATACGAGAGGCCTGCGGCCCCGTTACCGTTACTTCCGCTTGCCAGATGCAGACGCATCTCGGCTGAGGGGGTAGCTGATCTCGAACTCGTCGCCGCTCATTCGCGTGTCGTTGACTTCCAGCGGTCGGCCAGCCGGGCTGCTGGCCAGGCGCATGATCCGCAGTAGTGCCACACCCGTGGCCAGCCTGAGCCTGCTGGCTTCTGCGGGCGATGGAGGACGGGTGGTGATGGCCTCGATCCACTGGATCGGGCCGAACCCGGCTTCTTCCATGCGGTCATAGATGCCGCCAGGCCGGGTGTCACGCGCGGCAAGGACCGGTAGTTCAGCGGCCAGCCTGGCCGGGATGTACGAGGTGGCGAGCTGGGTTGGCTGGCCTGTCTCCGGGTCGCCCATGATCCGGTCCCGGATGACGGCTTCATCGCCTGGAGCCACGCCAAGCTGCGTGGCGATGTCGAAGGGCACAGGCCCGCGAGAGACGGTTGGTGGCTGGAGGGGACGCCAGCCCTGGGCTTCCTGGTCGAAGTAATAGCCGAGTTCATCGCGGTACACCAGTCGGGATCGCGTGACCGGTCTGCGGGCAGGGCGGGGGCGGACGATGGTGCCGCGGCGCCGGACAGGTTCCACCAGTCCCTCGGCTGTGAGCTGGATGACGGCGCGCCGCACAGTCTCACGCCCTGCGCCGTGCGTGGCCATCAGCTCGGTCTCTTTCGGGATCGTGGTCCCGGGCGGGTAGTCGCCACGGGTTATCGCATCGCGCAGCACATCAGCGATGTCCTGCCACATGGCCACGGCAGGTCCTCCCCCGCACGCGAAGTAATACATCCGGATGTATTGACACCCGATATAGCTCGGGGCACGCTCATTACATCCGGACCTATTTCGATGATCAGCAAAGCATACGACGGTGCGGAGCAGGGCGGCACGCTCTCAGCACGGAGGTCAACCATGGCGCTACAGTTCCTTGGCAAGGACCCTGAGTCGGAGTACAACGGCTCGCCCACGGTGTGGGACGACGGTGACTGCTACGTGATCCAGGGATGGCGTATCACCGATACTGGCACGCTGGCTCAGATCGGAACGGTACCCGATCACGAGACGGTGCTCCGGCTCCCCAAGCGGATGATGCAGTTCTTCAAGGAGGTCAGCGATGGCGGAGCCGTCGGACTTTGACCGGCTGTTCCGTTCCGTCGCACGCTCAGCGGTCCACCTGGAGATACGCGACGACTACGGCGGCAGCTCGCCGGCATTCGCCGCATGGCGTGAGCGCCGACCGTATGACCGTAGCGGACCCGATGCGGCCTGGCATGCGCTGGTCGGCAGTGTCATCCAGCGTGGCGTGACCGTGCGGCGCGCGCGGGTCATCAGCGAGCCAGCCAGCGACTACATCAGATTCGAGTACGAGGTGACTCCGGCCGCGAACCTAGCGGCCGGAGAACACGTGCGCTGGCTTCCCCGGCCGAAGGCATCGGACCTGGCACTGCCCGGCAATGACTTCTGGCTGTTCGATGGCGCCTCTGTCCTGTTCAATTACTTCAGCGGCGATGGCGCGTCTGCAGGCACCGAGCTGCGGGACGAGCCGGACGTCGTCAAGCTGTGCGGTGTGGCGTTCGAGGCAGTCTGGGAGCGTGCCGTCCCGCACGGGCAATACCGGCTCGCCTAGCCAGGGACTGCCCCAGTGCCGGTTCGGTCAGCTACCGCGCAGCAAGCGCTTGACGCGCTCGCCGTGCGGCTACGGGAAATCCGCAAGGACGCGGAACTGACGGCCAGACAGGTGGCGCAGGCGGCCGGATGGCACGAGTCCAAGTGCTCGCGGATCGAGCACGCCCGTAGCACACCCTCGCCAGCAGACATCCGGACATGGTGCGCCATCTGCGGCGTTCCGGACCAGGCAGCCGATCTGACTGCGGCTCTCCGCAGCATCGAGTCGATGTACGTCGAGTGGCGGCGGATGATCCGCGCGGGCATGCGCAGGCTGCAAGAAGCACCCCTACCGCTGTACGAGCGGACTCGGCAGTTCCGCATCTACGAACCTGGTGTCATCCCCGGCTTGTTCCAGACTGCCGAATACGCCAAGGCCAGGATGGGACGCATTGTCGAGTTCAACGGCATCCCCGACGATCTCGACATGGCCGTCGCCGTCCGCCTGGAACGTCAGCGTGTCCTGCGCCGCAGCGATCACCAGTTTGCGGTCGTGCTGGAAGAATGGGCGCTGCGGTCACGGATCGGCAGCAGGGAGATGATGGTCGGCCAGCTCGCCCACCTGTGCCAGGCATCGACGCTGCCGACTGTGGGGCTGGGGATCATCCCGGTTAGCGTGGAGCGCACCATGTGGTCGAGCCCAGGCTTCTGGATTTTCGATGAGTCACGGGTGCTGATCGAAACTCCGGCTGCGGAACTTGCCATCACCCAGCCCCGGCAGATCGCCATTTACCTGCGTACGTTCGCTGAGCTGACGGGTATGGCCGTGTATGGAAGCCAGGCCAGGGAACTCATCGACCGCGCCATGGCCGACTTCCACTGAATCCGCGCACACTCGCGCAAGTTGCTGTACCCCATGGGCACGTCCTACCTAGCGTGACGTGCAGAATCCCGCTCGCCGTCAGCAGATAGCGAGCGCAGCGCTGCGGCACCGTTATCCGGCCCGGGGCACCCAGCACCATCCGAAGGAACACTTATGACCGTCAGCACCGCGGCGAGAAACCGAACCGTGCACCAGCGGGTACGTCGGCATCCGTCGCCGGGTCGGCCGCCGCGCGTGGTCCTCGAGCTGGGAGCGGTGCTGACCGCGCCGGGCTGCGCCCGCGCCTGGACCCAGCGGGTCCTGTGGGAATGGCGGCTGGCCGGAGTTTCAGACACGGCCGAGCTCATCGTGTCGGAGTTGACCACCAATGCGACGCTCACCTCCCGCCAGGAGGGCCGACCCTTCATCCGGCTGATCCTCACCCTCGACCACGGCGATCTGGCCATCCTCGTCCGCGACTACTGCCCCGGCACCCCGCAGCCCGGCAATGCCGGAGCAGACGACGAGAACGGCCGGGGCCTGTTCCTTGTCCAGTCCATGAGCGACCGGTTCGGCTGGTCCCCGGCCGACGACGGGGCTCCCGGCAAGGTCGTCTGGGCTGTTGTGTGCCTGGTGAGAGCTTCGCACGAGGAAGGACCCGGAAGCTGATGATCACCCGAAACGAGTCTGGAGCCCGGTGGCTGCCGACCCGGATTGCTGACTTCGAGAAGTGGCAGGCGAGCCTGCTCGAAGAATCCGCGAGGCGCCTGGACGCTGCTCTGGATCCCGGCGGTCATGTCCACCGTTATGGCTTTGTCGGATCGCCGGTCACGTTCCGAGGTCAGCGTGCATGGCTGCGGGTCAGCCCATTCCTTGAGCACGAGATGAGCCGCAAAGCGTGGCGGGGCACGGCGGATGCCGCAGCTATCCGTGGAATTAGCAAGCCGTCGCTGCTGCACCGGATCGAGTGGCACGCCGACGGGCCGGAGCCGGTTCCAGTCGGCGCGGAAGTCCTCACCCTGGTCACAGACCCCCTCGCCTCCCGCGAGCGGTTCCTGCGGACGGCCCCGGATCTGCCGCCTGACTGGTTCCGCGACCTGAGCGCGTCGCTGGCGGCGCTGCGCGCGTATCCCACGGATCGCCGGTTCCCGGTCCACGATGCCGAGGAATACGGCTACCTGCTCAGCGCCACCTACCGTCAGCCACTCTCAGCCGACTGCATTCCGGTCTTTGGAACCGAGCACATCGACCTGAACTGGAAAAACATCACTGCTCCACGCTTCCAGATCCTCGATATGGAGCACTGGTGCGTGGCCGTCGCCGGCTACGGTGCCGCCTATCTCTACCTCACGGCGCTCGAAGTCCCGGACGTGGCCGACCGTGTCCACGCGGCACTGGCGGACGTCCTGGACACCCCGAGCGGCAGGTACGCCCAGCTAGTCGCCGCTGCGCTCATCATCAGGAACCTCACCCGGCTGCCCGACCCGGGTGGACTGGCGGCCAGGCTCCACCACCACACCGACACGCTGCTCGCCTGACCCGCGCACCCCTCAGACGTTGGAGGCGCTCATGACCCACCAGCTCATAGCCAGCCCCTATCCCGAAGGGCATGTTGTCGTCCGGCCAGGTTATGACGGCGCAGTCCGGATTGGGGCTGCCCGATACAGCGAACTGCGCGACGCGTCCCCTGACGCGCCGGTTCCAGCCTGGCTCGCCGAGGCGGCCCGCGCCGGGTGGGGCATCGACCTGGCGGGTTGGTCGGCCGCCGGGACGCTCCTGGTCCGACCGGAGACCGCGTATGGGTATGCCCGCGCCAGCTACGAGCTCAACCTCGGTTGCAACTACGACTGTGAGCACTGCTACCTCGGAGAAAAGATGTTCGCCGGGATGGATTGGCCCGGACGGGAACGGCTCCTCCGGGTGATGGCCGAAGCCGGGGTGCTGTGGCTTCAGCTCACCGGTGGCGAGCCGCTGATCGACCCGCTGTTCACTGAGACCCACGCCGTCGCCTGGGATATGGGCATGATGATCCAGATCTCCTCCAACGGATCACGGCTGGACCAGCCCAGGATGCTTGACCTGCTGACGAAGCGCCGACCGTACCGGCTGACGCTGAGCCTGTATGGGGCCACCGAGGAGTCCTACGACGGGATGACCCGGCGCAGGGGGTCGTTCCGCCGGTTCATGCGAGGACTGGCCGCCGCGTACGAGGCCGGGCTGCCGATGCGGATCAACGTCGTGGTCTCGAACCGCAACGTGCATGAGATCCCCCAGATGAGAGCGATCGCTGACCGCTACGGCATCCCGGCGTTCGAGTACACGAATATCAGCCCCACCATCCACGGCGGCGGTGAGGTACTGCCCAGCCAGGCCAGGGAAATGCTCAGTAAGCGCAAGCCATACACCGGCTGCAACGCCGGTATCACCCATTTCCACGTCGACCCGCACGGCAGGGCGTCCATCTGCAAGGTCGGCCGCGACCCCCAGGTCGACCTGATCGTCGAGGGCGCGGACGGTCTGCGCAGGTTGGCGGCCGTCGCTGACTCGTTGCTCACCCGGCACGGAAGCTGTTCCGGTTGCACCCTTCAGAAGACGTGCGGCACCTGCATGCCGCTGGCCAGCCTCTACCGGCAGGCCAAGGCCCCGCTCGAAGTGTTCTGCCAGCACGGAGGGAGGTGAAACGCTCGTGACCGCAGTTGCCGTCGAACTGCTGACCCGACCGCCCGGGTCGGTCGGCGTACCGGATGCCGGCACGCCGACCGCGCTCGCACCGGATGTCGTCGAGTTCGTCGCTGACACCGATACCCTGCTCACGATGTGCGCGTGCAGTGCGAGTAGCGACCAGCCGTACTGAGGCTGGACATCCCGCGCAGCCCGGGCCAGGGGACCCGGCGAGGAAGCCGGGTCCCCTTTGAGATGAGGAGCATGGTGGGACAGCGCATCGCATGGGATGACCTGCCTGGGCCACTGAAGCAGGCGATCGAGGCCCGCACCGGCCCGATCACCGGCGTGCGCGTGGCCACCGCAGGCCAGAACTCCCCACTGGCCGCGATCATCGACACGAGCGACGGCAGGGTCTTCGCCAAAGGGCTGCCAGCCGGGCACCGGCGGGTCATCACCCAGGCCCGCGAGGCTGCGGTCGCCCCACTCGTGAAAGAGATCTCTCCGGCCCTGCTATGGCATCTCGATGAGGCTGGTTGGAACATCCTCGGCTACGAGTATGTAGACGGCCGCCACGCCGACTACACGCCCGGCTCACCGGACCTCGACCGGATGGTGCGCCTCATGGGCGTGCTGAGTGGCATCGAGGTCGCGGATGATTCCGGGCCGTTCAAGCGGGCCGAGGACCGCTGGACGCCCTACGTTGATGATTCTGCCATCGCGATGATCTTCGCTGGCCAGGTCCTGGCGCATTCGGACTGGACACCGGACAATGTGCTCGTGTCGCCCCACCGTGTCTGGCTGATCGACTGGGCGTGGCCGACTCTCGGTGCCGCCTGGACCGACCCGGCCTGCTGGATACTCCGGCTCATGGCTTCCGGCGGTCACACCGCGTCCGAGGCCGAACGGCAAGCATCCCGCCTCTCCGCATTCCAGGCTGCGGACCCGGCGCACATCGACCTGTTTGCCGCAGCCAACGTCCGGCTATGGGACGAGATAGCCCAGTCCAGCACCAGCGCCTGGACAACCAAGATGGCACAAGCCGCGCAGTCATGGGCCGCCTACCGCCAGGCCCGCTGATGTCATCAAGTACCGAGGTGAGTGTTCAGGTATATCGGGTCCCTATAGCACTGTAGGGATCAGGCCTATATAGCCAAGATCGGTCTACATGACCATCATGTCGGACATCCGTCAGAAAAGCTCCCTGTCAGCGGCTTCGCTGTTCGTACCGGAACTGACCGTATTTCCCTCTGATCGCTTGCACTTAGCCGGGCCGGGTGCAAGTGATCTCCGCAAGCTGGGGGAACCTTTACCGTCGTAACACGGGGCGGGACTGCCCGTCCTGGTTTCAACGGGAGGCATTTCATGACACCGCGCCGATGAGGCGCGCGGTCGCCTTCGCTCGGTCTATCGCGGACTCCAAGGCCATCGCCGCCAACTTCAACGCCATCGTAGATGCCTATGACGACGCGGGCGAGGACGTTCTCCGCTGCGAGGTCGATCACGTCGACGGCACGTTCAACGCGTGCGCCGCAACCAGCGGCCGCACAACGCACCACGATGAACAAGCCATTCCGGCCGCGTGCTGAATCCGTGCTGGCACTGCGCCGTCTCGCACGCCATCTACCTGCGGAAACTGCCGTATGGTCCACGATCATCCAGATCCAGCGTGTCGTCATGGCAAGGCATCTGCTGAAATAGGTTTCCCACCAGAATGGAGCAAGGAAAAATGTCACCGAACGCGGATCCACCGGTCATCCCCGGCTCGCTGGCCGACCTGGTCGAGCGGCCTTTGTACGCGCATCTGGCCACCGTCCGGCCCGATGGCACACCGCAGGTGAACCCCACCTGGTTCCGGTTCGATGGTGAGTACCTTTGGCTGACCACCACCAGCAAGCGGCAGAAGAACCGCAACTGGCAGGCTCAGCCCGCCGTCGCGCTGTCGATCACCGACCCGGACAAGCCCTGGCGCTACCTGGAGATCCGTGGCCGGGTCGAGCGGATCCTCCCCGACCCTGAGGGAGCGGAGTTCGTCCGCCTGGCCGAGCGCTACGGCATGCCACAGGGACCACCACCGGACGCGGCCGACCGCATCGCGGTGGCGATCCGCCCCGAGCACACGACCACCCAGTGACCGCTGCCCCGCTAGACCAGGCTGCTGCCGCACTCCTCGGGCGCCGCCAGCAACCATCTGGAGAAACTCAAGGGTCAGCGGGAAGGCGCTGAGTCCGCGATTGCGGATCCACGAGAGGGTGGGCCAGCACCGTTCAGCCATTTTCTTTCGCTATGAGAGGAAACGGTGGCGGATGCGCCAGGCACACAGTCCGGCCAGCACGACGGCTATGGCGAGGAAGATCGTGGTCTCGTACCACTGGAACTCCCAGAACCGGCTGGCGGGCTGGTAGCTGACCATCTGCCGGAGGTGCAGGGTGGCGATCCAGGTGTTGCATCCGTTGATGTTGTTGCCGAAGCAGACGCTGGGGGCGCTCAGGTGCGGGGTGCGCCCGGACTTGCCGATGATCTGGCTGGACAGCACCCAGGCACCGTGCTGGGCGAAGTTGGGCACGGCGG
>DASXMU010000390.1:0-14446 GCA_036495485.1 Streptosporangiaceae bacterium | reverse complement strand
GGCCGCTGTCGGGAACCGCTTACCACGGCTTTGGCATCCCGCCGCAGGTTCCCGGCATCGCCCGGCTGAATGGGGCCCTCGTGACCCGGCTGGTGCGCCCCGGGTTGTGCATCATCAACACGCATCCAGTAGCCAACACAGACGGTGTCTGGTCGGAGGTGAATCGGTTCTACCCTTGCACCACGCCCAGCTTGCCGCCCTCACGCGGATCGTGCACACGGTTCCGGCGCCAGCCGTCGTGTGCGGGGACTTCAACGTTGACCGCGACAGTTCTTTGTTCCGCGAGTTCGCGAAAGGCGCCGGGCTGGCCGATGCGTTCGAAGGCGACTGTCCAGCCACATTCCATGCCGAATATCTTCCGGCGGGCGAGATGCCGCACTGCATCGATTTCATATTGACCATGGAGGGAGCCAAGGCAGAAGCCGCGACGATGCTGTTCACCGGCAAGGTTGCGCTGCCCGGTGGCCCGGGATACGTCTCAGATCACATCGGGTTGTGCGCCAGGCTGTTCCTGACCCCGGCCTGAGCAGTGGCCCTGACAGCGGTTTGTCTTGTCGCTGAAATCTTCAGCCTGTCAAGCGCTTAGCGTTCTCGGCATGAGGCCGAGCGACTGCCAGAGCAGGTGATCGTTGAGAGTGGTTGCGTGCTGGTGGGCGGGAAATATCAGATCCGGGGCTGATGGTACTCCGATTAAGTAGAGGCCCGCGGTTAGCGCCGCGATGGCGCCTGTCGGGGAGTCTTCGAGCGCGAGGCAGCTGCCCGGGTCACAGCGCAGTTTACGGCACGCTGCGAGGTAAACGTCGGGGGCTGGTTTCGGGTGGTCGACCTGGTCGCTGCAAATGATGGCGTCGAAGGCGTCGAGGATGTCGGCGTCTTGGAGGTAGCCGGCGACGATCTGCTGCGGGGTGTTCGAGGC
The DNA here is from genome assembly GCA_036495485.1 of Streptosporangiaceae bacterium. GTDB lineage: Bacteria > Actinomycetota > Actinomycetes > Streptosporangiales > Streptosporangiaceae > PALSA-505. The sequence continues at coordinate 13,530 of DASXMU010000390.1, read as the reverse complement.
GACCGCAAGCGGACGGGTTCCGCGGAGGACGTTTACCAGGTTGATCGCGCCGGGCATTGGCGTGTGCCCGTTTCCTGCTCCGTCGCGGACCATGTCGTAGATCTCTGTAGCGAGTTGGGCGGGCGGCGCGGGGCGGCCGAGCAGTTCGGCGAGGGCATGGCCGAGTGCCTCCATCTGAAGGCCGACGAGCGAGTGCCGGTCACGGGAGGTGAGGCGGACGCCGTATCGTCCGGTGAGCTGTGCGTAGGCGCGGTCCCAGGCGCCCTGCGTGCTGATGAGCAGCCCGTCGCAGTCGAAGACGACAGCGGACTGCCTGCCGGGATGCCTGGTCGCGTAGGGGTACATGGCAGTGGGCTCCGTTCTGGCTATCTGGCAGGCTGGTCGGCCTTGGTGGCGGCTGCGCAGGCGATGAGGGGGAATCGCGGGTCGTCGCTGAGGTCGGTGCCAACGGGGAGGTCTTCGCGGGCCGCTCCGAGGATGGCTGCAACGCAGGTGGCGGCGTTCCCGTGGCCGGTGATCTCTACCGGGCCTGGTCAGGCGGACAGGAGGGTGGCCAGGCCAGCCGGGGTGTAGCGCCACCGGTCGTGGGCGGCGCTGGACGGGCTGATGCGTCCGAGGCAGGGCACGGTCAGCAGGAGCGTCCCGTCGGGGCGGAGGGCGTGGGCGCAGTTGGCCAGCGCGGTGGCAGGGTCGGCGAGGAGCTGGAGGACCTGGGTCAGAATGATCACATCGAAGGCCCCGGCGGGCAGCGAGCCCGGCGCGGCGAGGTCCGCCTGGAGAGTCGCGGCGGCGTTGTCCGGGTCGATGACGGTGATGCTTTCGAGTCTTTGCCCGCCGTAGCGGGTCAGGTAGGTACTGTCCTTGACTTCCGCACCGTCACCGTGGACGGCGTCCTGGCGGACAGCCAGGAACGCCTCGATGTAGGGCCGGTCGGCGGGGGTGCCGTAATCGTAGCCGTAGCAGTCGGACAGCGGGGAAAAGGGCAGCAGGATGGTCATGTCAGGTGTCCTTCGTCTAAGCCGGGCATCAGGGCCTGGCGGGCGCGGGCGCGGCCTTCGCGGAGGTCGTTCAGGAGCCTGGCGAGCCGGTCGCGGTGCAGGGCTGTTGGCGCGTTCCGGCGGTGGGAGAGGATTTCCCGGCCGGTGGCGAGGATGACGTTGAGCCAGAATGCGTCCTGCCGCTGCGGGCCTGGCCCGATCCGGGCAGTGATCCGGGAGCGCAGCTCCGGGCTGGGGCCGGTGATGGTCCACAGCACGGCGAGGTCATAGCCGGGCAGGCGGTGGGCGAGGAGTTCCAGGTCGATCAGGGCCAGCGGGGTGCCGGGCAGGACCAGGGCGTTGCCGGGGTGGGCGTCGCCGTGTTCGAGCTGGACGCCGATCCGGCTGGTCAGACGGGCTGCTTCGGCTGCGAGTGCGCTGAGTTCGCCAGAGCTGAACAGGTCGGCGGGAAGGATCTGGAACTGGGCGGCATAGTCGGTGTCGGCCGGGATGCCGCTGAGGGCCGGGTCACGCCAGTCGTGCAGCAGCCCGGTGGCGTCCAGGAGCCAGTCCAGGTGGGCTTGGGGCAGCGGGTTGACCGGGTACCGGTCCGGTCCGAGCGGGGTGCCGGGCATCATGGTGAGCAGGATCAGCGGCAGGGCGGGGTCGGCGAGCAGCATGCGGGGTATTGGGACGGGCGGCTGGCCCGCGCTGGCGATCACGGTGTAGGTGGTGATCTCGTGGCGGGCGCGGGCCTGCCAGAACGGGCGGGTGTCGATGGGGTGCTTGGCTACGACGCCGGCGTCGGCGACCCGGCCGGGAACGATGATCGAGGTCTCGGTGCAGGAGAACGGGCCGCTCGGGGTGAACTGCGGGCAGAGCTGGTGGAGCCGGGACCGTACCCGTCCCTCGACCCGGGCGTTCACGCCGCCCGCCGCACTCATGCGGCCCGCGTGGGGATTTCGCCGGCCCGGGGATCGGCGAGCCACGGCACGGGCATGCCCGGGACCCCAGCAAGGATTGCCGTGGCGAAGGCCGCGGCCTGCCCGACGAGGCTGCCTGCGGGGGCGGTGCCGTCGAGGCTGAGCACCCGGCCCGGCCCGGCGGCCTGGAAGCAGGCCGTGTAGAACTCGCTGAGCGCGGAGCGGACGTCGGGGGCGATTAGGTGCTCGGGTAGCTGCCCGCGGTTGCGCTGCCGCTGGCGGAATGCCTCGCCGGGCACGGTGAGGTACAGGTAGGCGTCTGGCTGGAGGATCGCTCCAGCAGCGGCAGCGCGGGCGAACCAGGACGCGGCTGCCTGTGGGTCAGCCGGAACGCCGCGTGCCCACATGGCATGCTCGTGCCCGACGATGCTGAGCGGGCTGCGGTCGAAGATGACGAGCCGGGTGTCCGCAGCTCGCGCCCGGCGCGCCCGGATGGCCTCCGCAGCGAGGAGGGCACTGAGCCTCGCGCGGGCGGCTGCCGCAGTCGCCGGGGGAAACGGGGGCAGGGTAATCATGTCGGCGTACTCCGCGCCCAGCCAGGCGTTCAGGCGGTCAGCGAGCGAGCGTGCCAGGGTGGTCTTACCGGCGAAACACAGGCCCTCGATGGCGATGACCTGCGGCGGGACGGAACAGGGGGTGGCGATCATGAGGAGCTCCCGGTGCGGTCACGGTCCGGCTGCTACCGTCTGGGGCCTGCGTACGCCAGACAAGGGGAACCAGGAATGGATCGGCTCTCTGCGGACGCCAAGGACGTCGTGCATCAGCGCCTCGGAGAAGTGCTCCAGCGGTTCGGGCTGGGCACGGTGCTGGCGGCCCGGGAGGTCGCAGAGGGCTTGATGAACCGGAACTGGGCAGTACAGGTCGGCAGCGGGCAGCAGGTGTTCGTCAAGCAGGTGCTCGACGTGAACCGGGCGCAGGCCGCCCGGCAGCACGCCGCGACGGAGGCGATGGCTGCCTGCGGGCTGCCGGTGGCGGTCCCGCTGGCGATGCCGGAAGGCCGGACGCTGCTGGAACTCGACGGCGGCCTGTACGCTGTCTACCCGTGGATCTCCGGCGCGCACGTGCCGGGCACCCGGATGTCTGGCGCTCAGGCCGCTGAGCTGGGCGAGACGCTGGCTCGCGTCCACCAGGGCCTGGCCGCGGTCATGGACCCGGCTGAGAAGGCGATGCGGATGCCGGTCGCCGACCCGGTCAGGGCCAAGGCGGCGATCGACCAGTATGTCGTGACCATCGCCGGAAAGGCCGCTTGCGATGACTTCGACGACTATGCGGTCGCCCAGCTCGCCGAGCGGCGCGCGCTGCTGGAAGCGGTCCAGCATCACATGCCGGACGCAGACGCCTGGTGGGAGCCGGCGGGCTGGACGCATGGTGACTTCCATGACCTGAACGTCCTCTGGCACGGCAGCATAGTCGCCGCCGTAGTGGACTTCGACCGGCTCGCCCCCAGGCCGTACGCGTTCGAGATGGTGCGGTCGGCGACGCTCACGTTCTGCTACGGCGACGACCGCGGTCTCGCCGCTGACCTGGTCACCCCGTTCGCGGTCGGCTACCGGGCCGTCATGCCGCTGGCCGATGAGCAGATCGAGTTCGCCATACGTCGGCTGTGGTGGGAACGGGTATGCGATTTCTGGCAGCTCAAACGGCACTACGTTGCCGGTGACGACTCGTGTGATCACCTGTTCCGGTCGGCGAGCGCGCTGCTGTGGTGGTGGACCGGGCACCGGGAGCAGGTCACGCAGATCCTTACCAACCAGTGATGGCGGGCTGGCCGCACGCATCGCTCGCCTCTCGCAGCAACCGGGCAACCGCGTCACGGGCTAGCCCGTGACGCGCGGGACTCGTTAGGGCACTTGCACCGGCCGCCAGCCCGTCGCGCCACGCCAGCGCCCGCTCAGCCGGGGCGGGAACGTCGGCGACAGCCAGGGTGGGAACCTGACCGCCGACGGCGAACCCCTGCCAGGACCGGATTGCCCACGCCCGGCCGCCTGCCAGCGAACGGGCGGCGAAGAACGCGAAGAACGACCCGATCTGCTCGCGGAAGAAATCGCCGTCTGCCACCCGGTGCCCGGAACCGGCCCGGGGTACCGCCGACATGGCGACTAGGTCGCCGAACGGCCTGCCGAGCGCGCCGACGGCCGCTAGGTCGTCGCCGTCGAGAGGGTAGGCGCCAGCCGCGCCGAATTTCAGGTGCGCGGCGCCCAGCCGCGGGTCAGGGCAGTGGTACAGGTGAGCCCCGGCGGCGGCCAGGTCCGCTGACAGGTGCAGGTGGTCGGAATATCCGGTGGCCCAGGCGGACAGGTCCGCAAACCCGCCGGCGGCCCGCAGCGCGGCGGCGTCGATGAGGGCGGTGCCGCCGATGAGCTGGACGCGCAACGGCCTTAGCAGCGCGGCCGGGCCGAGCACCGGCGGCCGGGCTTCCAGGTAACCGGATGGCATGGCGTGGAACCCCGTGCTGAATGTGGCCGCTTCCACATCGAGCGCGCCGATCCGGCTGGCTGGGAGCACCGCCCGGGGACACAGCGCACGGTAGTAGAACGGGGTATTCATCGCTGCCGCCGCCAGGTCGTCGGCCTGCAGCAGCGCGAGTGCGCCGACCGCGCCGAGGACGGTGTGTGGCGGGAACACGCAGTCGTCGTCGGCGAAGTACAGCAGGCTGCCCAGGGCGGCCGCGGTGCCGATGTTGCGCGCCCGCCAGGCGCCCTGGTGGTCTGGGCACCTGACCTGGTGTACCGGGACCGGGTGGTCATGGGCGGCGAGCCGGTCGAGCACCGCCGGGGTGTGGTCGCACGACCCGTCGTCGACCACGATGATCTCGGCGAGCAGGCTGCCGGCCTGGCCGCGCAGAGTGGTCACCGCCCAGTACAAGGGGTTGTCCGCCATCCGGTCCGCGGGATCGAACGGGCACCGGTTGTAGGTCGGGATGATGGCTGACACCAGCCGGTCGGTGCCCTGGCTGGCCAGGGCCGTGGTGAACCTGTCGTCTGCCGGGAGGGCCGCCAGCTTGCGGAGCGCGCGGTGCTGGGCGGGGCTGGGGTCGCCGTACCAGGAGGGGCGGGCGCTCATCGCTCGGTCTTCCGGTGGGAGGGCCGGTCGCCGGTCGCCACCTGGGCGGCGGCGTCGGCCAGGGACCGCCACGGGCCGATGCTGGACAGCAGCATCGCCACCAGGCCACCGGGAAGCGCCCGGCCCAGGCGGATCGGCCGCCCGGTCACCCGCGCCGTCAGCCAGGCCGGGACCGCGAAGTAGCCGGCCAGCCCGCAGCCGGTGAGCACGGCCGCTGATCGCCGGTGCCTGGCCATCCCGGGCAGCGCGATCGCAAGCGCGACAGCGGGCGACTGTCCGAGCCACAGCACCCCCCGGGCCAGGCCCTGAGCGGTCAGCCAGCAGCGCCGGGCCGGCGTGCCGTGCCCGGCAGCGGCGGCGAGCGCGGCGGCTGCCGGGTACTGCGGGTAGGACAGGAACCACTGCCGGGCCTGGCTGAGCCAGGAACTCAGCGTGAGGGGGGTGTGGGCCTCCTCCAGCAGGGGCAGCGGGTCGATCGGCACCCCGGCCGCGCAGGCCAGGTAGCCGAGCGCGAGGTCCTCGTTGCCGGTGGATTCCGGCAGCCCGCCCAGTTCCGCGAACAGGTCGGCGCGGATCATCAGGCCGTGGCCCACACAGTGCGCTAGCGGCATCAGCGTGCCGTCGCGATGGTGGCGGGCGTAGGCGGCCTGGCGGCGGAGCCGGGGGATCTCCCGGGACATCGTCCAGCGGGACTGCAGCCATCCGGCACCCTCCAGGACTGCTCCCGCAAGGCCCGGCGGGAGGTCTGCGAAGTTCGCCGTGAACACTGCGGATTGCTGGATCAGCCGCGCCGGGCCGCTGGGCGCGTGCTCCCGCGCGGCGATCAGCGCGGCGGCAGCGCGCAGTGTGTCCGGGTGCGGCCTGGAGTCGGCGTTGTAGATGACGAAGAACAGTTCGTTCATGCCCGTTCCTGCGGCGCGCGCCCGCTCTGTCTCGTTGCGGATGGCGTAGTTGAGCTGCTGGACCATGCTGCCGTCCGGCTCCGGATAGTGGCAGTGCCGCACGGTGCCGGGCACGGCTTCCCTGGCCTGCTCGGCGGCCAGTTCCGGCGTCGGGCGGTTCGCGGCCAGCGCGGCGCCCACCAGCTCAGCGCACCGTCGGCTGTCCTGGCCACGTGCCTGACGTGCTAGCGCCTCCAGTTCGGCGGCGGGCAGCAGGCCCAGGAACCTCGTCACGATCCTGCCCGGCCGCACGTCGGCGGCCACGGCGCCGGCCAGGCTGGCTGCCCTGTCCAGGTCCCGGGCACGGGCATTGTTCTCGGCCTCGGTGGTCACTAGTACGACGCTCGTGCCCGGATGCGTCGCGGCGAGACTGGTAAGCGTCGGGACCAGGGAGCCGATCAGCGCCTGCTCCCGCAGAAGTGGCACCACGAGGACGAACCGCGTGCCTGCGGTCGGCTCCGCAGGCAGTCCCTGGTGGAGCCAGCGCAGGGACGACACAGCGCTCACCGTGCCGGATATGCCGCGTGCCGCCAGCGCGGTCGCGGCGATCCAGCTCGCAGCCTGCAGCGTCCTCACGGCAGCACCTGCCCGATCCGCAGTACCGAGAATGCCTCACGGTGCCCGCCAGCCGTGACCGCTCCCCGGTGCGCGGCCAGCGCCAGGCCCGCCGGCCCGACGTGTGCCGCCTGACCCGCGCCCTTGCCGGCCTGGGAGGAATAGCAGCCCAGCGCGGCCACCCTGGCCGCGGTGAAGTCCCCGATATCCTCCAGGTAAGCGGGTCGGCTGATCGGCGACCAGACCTCGTAGCCGAGCACGGCCGGCACCCAGTGCGGACCTCCCAAGTGCGCAAAGTTACGGCTGCCCGCCATGTCGAGCGCGCGGACGGCCAGATGGTGGGCGGCCTGGTGGTCGAATGACCCGTCGTGCTCGTGCGGCAGGTACACCAGCGCAGGCCGGACCTGGCGCACCAGCCGTATCACGGCCTCCACCTGGACAAGGCCGTGGGGATCGATGGTCCCGTCGCCGATCCGCAGGAACGACACCTCATCTGGGTCGACGCCCAGCACCGAGACCGCGGCGCGGGCTTCCCGCTCCCGCAGCAGCCCCAGCTCGTCGGCCGGGATCTCCCCGCTGCCCTGCTCACCCGACGTCAGGTAGCCGACCTGCACCCGGGCACCTGCGGCGGTCAGCTTGGCGATCGACCCGCCGCACCCGAGCACCTCGTCGTCCGGGTGCGGCGCGATCACCAGCACCTGATGCTCCATCACGCACCACCTTCCGCTGAAGCCGGACACCCGGACGGGCAACCTGGCACCTGTCTTCCACGGCAGCACGGCACGGCACGCGCGGCAACTCAGCGAAGCCGTGCGAAAACCAGCGGTCACCATGGCGCGCGGGCGTCGCGTGGCACGGGGCGTCCCCGGCGGCATGCCCGGCGAATATCCGGCGAATCGTCGCTGCACCGCGGCACCCAGGACACCGCGTCGCGGCCGACGTACCCTCAGTAGGCGCAGGTGCCGCATCCGTGCCCAGGCACGCCCGGGAAAGGGGACACTGCCGTGGCTGCCGCCGACCGGGCGCCGAACAGGCGCCTGGCCCACTACGAGGCCCGCTCCGGCTTCTCCCACGCCGAGCTGGCGCGGGCGGTCACCCGGCGGGCGCGAGCAGCCGGAGAAGCGCACATCTGCCCGGACGGATCCCGGGTCCGCCGGTGGCTGGAAGGCGAACGGCCCCGGGCCCCTGTTCCCCGGATGCTTGCCGAGGTGTTCACCGAGCGGCTCGGCGTGCCGGTCAGCCCGGCCGACCTCGGCTTCCCCGATCCCGGCACGCGAGACCCCGGTGAGGAGATCAATTTCCCGTGGCTGCTTACCCGCACGGCCAGTGCCCTGAACAGTCAGGCCAAAGGTGACCTGATGCTGGACCGCCACGCACTCCAAGATGACGAGAGTCCCAGCGAGCTGGCTGCCGGGCCGGAGCTGCTGGCCGCTGTCCAGCCCTGGGCATCCGCCGTCCCCGAGCCGCTACCGAACCTCACCGCAGCCGGGGATGGTCGCATCGGGATGTCCGACGTCGCTCAGATCGAGCAGGTCACCACCGTGTTCCGGAACTGGGACAACCTCTATGGCGGCGGCCTGGCCAGGGAGGCAATCGTCGGCCAGCTCAAGAGCGCCGCAGCCCTGCTCGACGGCCCCTACACCGAGCCGGTGGGCCGGGCGCTGTTCCGCGCCGTGGCCGACCTCGCCTCCGTCGCAGGCTTTTCGTCCTTCGACGCTGGCCTGCACAAGACCGCCCAGCGGTACTTCGTCCTCGGCCTGCACGCAGCCAAGGAAGCAGGCGACAAGGCCCTGGGCGCGCACCTGCTCAACTGCATGAGCCGCCAGATGGGCCACCTCAAGCGCCCCGCTGACGCCCTCGAACTCGTCCAGCTTGCCCAGTACGGCGCCCGCAACGACGCCACAGCCACCACCAGGGCCATGCTGCATGCTCTCGAAGCCCGCTACCTCGCCATCACCGGGCAGATGCGCGAGTTCGACCGCGCCGTCGGCCTTGCCGAGGACAGCTACGCGCACGCCGACCCGGGCAGCGACCCCGACTGGGTCCAGTTCTTCGACGCCAGCGAGTTCTACGCAACCATCGGCATCTGCCACCAGATCGCCGCCGCCAGCCGCCCCGGCCACGGCGGCACCGCTGCCGCGATGATCGAGCAGGCCATCAGCAAGCGCCCAGCCGGACGGGTCCGCTCCCGCGCATTCGACCACATCGGCCTCGCCCGCACCCGCCTCATCCAGGGAGAATACGAAGGCGCGGCCACCGCCGCCGACACTGCTCTCGGGCTGCTCGGCGAACTCAGCTCCAGTCGGGTCACCGACCGCCTCCGCGAACTCCTCACCGACACCGAAGCCCACGCCGCCGACCGCGCCATCCTCGGCCTCCGCGACCACCTCAGCGCCGCATTGAGCTGACTTACAGGTGCGGCCATGCATGTTGGTCTTGGCTGATTTCACTTCCGAGAACATCTCCATGAGGCACGTTCTCGTTAATCCTCCACTTTGGTGGAAAGAATAGCTGAATGGGCTCTGCGTTTGGTGCGAAGCGGGCCTTGATGCGCTTTCGGGCACTGGTGAGTTGCGGGGCGGCTTCACGGCAGTATTTGTCTGTCTCACAGAACAATCCCTGGCAGTCGATAGCGTGCAGTGGGCGTCCCCAGAGACCGCGGAAGCGATGCCCAAAGCGGGCAAATTCTTCCTCCTGATGTTCTGCCATCCAGAGAATGATCTCTGCCGGTGCGTAGTCTCCAAGGTCTTCGAAGCATTTCTTGATACCGCGAAGTGCGCCAGGGCCAGCTTGCGTGAATTCGTTCTCGCTGAAGTTGATGAACGCTGAATAATTCAGATCGATGGCTATTTGATAGGCCATGAAGTCGCCGATCAGCGGGTAGTCATGAAGTTTATCGTAAATTTGCCGAAGTGAGGTTGCCTCAAGAAGGTTCTGGCCCAGTTCGTCGTGCAGGAACATGTGCCGGAACAGCTCCACGTGGTTTCGATGCTTGCTGGGCTGGCCGTAGGCATCTGCCGCGCACAGGATGAAAGCTCCGGTGTAGAGGCCACCGTTCTCCTGCTTCGCGTACTCCAGCCCTTCACCGAATGCACCATCGGCCAGGTCGTCCAGTGTCGGATACCGTCCGAGGAAACGGCGCATTGTACGCCAGGTTTCTACCTTGCTGAAAGTGCGGAAGGCGACAATCTGGAAAAGACGATCCTCGGGAGTGCATGGTTCATCCTGATAGCACACCTCTCGTATCATGTACTGGGAGACGCGATCGGCTGCCCGGAAGACGTTACAGAATTTGTACTCCTGAAAGATAGAGTCGTCGCTCCACGGCCATGGTTGTCTGGCTATGCGGCGCTCGTACGCCTGCTGCCGCTCGGCAGTAAAGTACCAGTATAGCTCGTAGACACCTTTACGTGGGGTGGGTGCGCGTTTCATGAATTTATCCTAACGTATCTGGCGTTGCCGAGACCACCTCAGCATTGCGAGGGCAGGATAACTGCATATCGCCGACAGGTAGGTCGGTAAATACCCGACCCGGGCGATTGCCCATGTCCAGTGGGCTTCGCCTTGACGGGACCTGTTGAAGGTGTCGAATCCGGTACCTCGCCATGGATTGGTCTACTCTTGGTACATGCCGCTGAGAAGGATCAATGTCTATGCGGATGCTGAGGATCTGGTGCGCATCAAGGAGGCTGCGGCCAGCCGTGGCATTCCGGAGGCTGAGCTCATCAGAGAGGGCATTCACCTGGCTGCCATGTCGAGCCGCGTGTGGGACGAGTCGCTCGACTGGCCGACGTTCGAGGGAGGTGGTACGCCTGCGCTTGGCGACGGGGTGACGCGGACGGTAGCCCATGGCGTGCCCAGTCATGATCTGGCCGCGCTTGTGGGTTGCTGTAGCCCGGCTGTATGGCTCCACCGAGTCCACAGGCTGCGGAAGCAGGGTCAGGTTGCCTCGTTGCCTGGTTCGGTGAAGGCAAGCTGCTGGTCGCCGAAGTCGGCGATGATCTCCAGTCGCCCGCCCAGGGCCTCGACGTAAGCAGCCACGGTCCGCCGTTCGGTCGCGCCGGGTTTGGCGTGCTCGATGGCCGAGACGCGGCCCTGGGCGACTCCCATGCGCTCGGCCACCTCCGCTTGGGAGGCGCCCAGGCGTCGGCGCATCTCCGCCAGCCGACGGGCACGCTGCTCGGCGCGCAACTGCTCCATCCCGGCCGCGATGTCGGCCTTGTCCGCCGGGCCGGGGAAGAACTCGCCGAGGAACTCCTCGCGGGTGTAGTGGTGAAACTCACTGCTCACCGGATGCCCTCGCGCTTCAGGTAGTCCTCTCCTTCCCGGCACTGAGCTGAGAGAACACCAGGGGAACATCCGCTCAGCAGCGTTCTAGAAGTTCTGCTCATAACCGGAGGTAGTGGCAGTGGTGCGAATCTTGGCGATGAAGGTTTTCCAGGCGTTGGGGGGTGAGGGTGAGGGTTCCGCCGTTCGGGTTTTTGGAGTCGCGGATGGCGATCTTGCCGGCGTGGGTCTGGGCGGTCTGCACGCAGTTCGCCTGCGTGTTGCTGTAGCTGGACTTGCGCCACGGGGTGGCCGCGTCGTCGGGGTTCATGCTTTGTCTCCGGGTTACTGACGCTGGATTTTGGCGATGAAGGTCTTCCAGGCATTGGTGGTGAAGGCTAGCGTTCCGCCGTTTGGGTTTTTGGAGTCTTGCACCGCGATCTTGCCGGTGTGGGTCTGGGCGGTTTGCACGCAGTTGGCCTTCGTGTCGCTGTAGCTGGACTTGCGCCAGGGGGTGGCCGCGTCGTCGGGGTTCATCGCTTCTCTCCAGGTCACTGATGCTGCTGCAGGTACTGCCTGATACGCGCCGCTGAGGCGGTCGGGCTGAGCGCCACGCTCCGCAGCACGTCGAAGACCATCGTGTAACTACGCAGTTCCTCGTCGTTCTCAAAATACCGACTGCCGGTCAGGATCTCTACGAAGACAGTGCTTACTGACCGTTCGCTACCGAAGCTGAACATGACGAACGACTCGGACAGGCTTACTTGGTCGCCCGCTTCCAGCGGAAGTACCTGAACGCTGACGTTTGGCCGTTTCATCAGCTCAAGCAGCCGGGTGAGCTGGCCGTACTGGATCTCGCTACTGCCCACCGTGGTGACCAGGGCGGCCTCCCAAATCACGGCGTCCAGCCTCGTGTCAGTGCCTTGCTCCAGCCTGGCCTGCCGCTCTTGCCTGAGGCCGATGAAGTTGTCCAGGTCACCGGGCGAGACCATCGCGGGGTTGGCGAGCATGATGGCCCTGGCGTAGTCGGGTGTCTGCAGGAGGCCCGGGATATTGGTTGGCTGCCAGGTCTTGATGTGGGTGGCGTCGGTCTCCAGGCCGATGAAATCGGCGTAGAACGGCGGGATGGTGTCGCTGTAGTCCTGCCACCAGCCGCGCTTGTTGCTCTGCCGGGCCACGCGCTCCAGGTACTCCCGGTGTTCCTGGTCGTTGTCGCCGTAGAGGTCGAGCAGGGCGCGCAGTTCGGCCAGGCGCACGCTGACGATGCCGTTCTCGATCCGGCTGATCTTGGCCACGCTGCAGGCCAGCGCCTCGGCCCCCTGCGCCGTCGTCATGTCGACCGCTTCGCGAAGCCGCCTCAGCTCCGAACCGACCCGGCGGGACCGCGCGGTTGGCTTGCCACCAGCAGGCATGTTCACTCCTCCTCTAAGCAATCTCCCCCGAGAGGGGTATTATCTGACTGTAACAGTTGCAGTATGTCTGGCGTGCGTCTATCGTCGGATGCGCACAGCGCTCGGATAGTAGCGGATCCATGATGGAGAAGGGGGTTTCCGCATGTCGCACGGCGTGTGTGGACTTCCAAGTACGTGTAAAAACAGCACACACGACGCTGGCGGCTGGGACGGAACTGCCGTCGGCGGTCTCGGGTGTGGGGGTACGTCGGTGCCGATTCCGCCGTGCCACCACGGGTACGAACTTGATCGCTGGGCCCGGCGCGACGTGATCACGCTCGGGGCGCTGGACGGTGCGGTGCCCTCGGCTCGCGCCCACGTGCGGCAGCTTCTATGGGAGTGGTCTCGGCCGGAGCTGGCCCAGGACGTCGGCATCGTGGTCACGGAGCTGGTCGCGAATGCTGTGGCGGCCTCGGCTGAACTGCGGCCGGCGGTGGCGCCCGTGCTGGTCTGGCTCGGTTCGGATGACCGCTGCGTGCTGGCCGCTGTGGCGGACACCAGCACCCGCCCACCGATGCTGCTGAACCGTGGCCTGGAGGCCGAGCGGGGCCGGGGACTGGCGCTGGTCGAGGCGTTCAGCAGCAGGTGGGGCTGGCACCCTGCGGCGATGGCCAGACGGCTGGTGAAGGCGGTCTGGGCGGAATGGTGCCTGCCGTCCGGGACCGGCCGCCGCGCGGCCGCCGTCGGGCCGGGCCACTGCCATGCCGTCTGAGCGGCGCTCGCTGCCGGGTCTTGGACCGCTGGAGACCGCCGTCATGAACGTCATGTGGGACGCCGAAGGCCGGCTGTCCATCAGGGACATCCGCGACCGGATCGACTACCCCCGGGTGAGCTATACGACCGTGGCGTCGGTCATCGGCAACCTGCACACAAAGGGCCTGGTCACGAGACGTATTGGCACTCGGGCGGGAAAGCCCGGGCCGTCGGCTTGGTGGTACTGCGCCGCCCAGTCGGCGAGCGAGTACGCCGGGGCGCTGATCGCCGTGTTGCTGGACTGCAGCCCCGACCCCCAGGCCACGCTCAGCCATGCGCTGGCGACCGCGCGATGTGGCCGCCAGCTAGGGATTAGCACCAGCGCGGGCGGGCCGTCCGCTGCGAGTGCTGAGTAAGCCGCGCATCTTTCTTTAGAAGGGAAATCGAAGTGAGCAGTACCGATATCGGCGTCGAGCCCGCATACCGGCAGGGAGAGCTGATGCGCATGGTGGCCGGCGGGCTCATGGCGCACGGTCACGATGTCCGCCTGCCGGCCGAGGAAGACAGCCGCCGGCTCTCGATCGAGCAGGTGGCCAGGCGC
>DASXMU010000389.1:0-16087 GCA_036495485.1 Streptosporangiaceae bacterium | reverse complement strand
GCTGACGGCGCCGCGCGTCGGCAGTTCTTCGCGAGCCATTCCGGGCGCACATGTAACCAACAGGCAAAGTGAAATTCCCGTACTGCCCGGGAATGGCGTCTGGGGAGAGGGTGGGAACCGGCAGGTCAAGCGGCTTCTACGGACGCTGTCCGTGCTGTCCGTAACGACCGGCTCGCTCCCGGCCCGTCCTGCGTACGGGCAAATGACGGACAGGACCGGGAATTCACATGGCCGGGAAGTGAGTTCCGCCAGGTCAGCGGCCATTCTGGTGAGTGGAAGAAACGGCTGTAAACCGTCGGCACTGCCTACGATGGTTCGAATCCATCACCTGCTACTTAAAAGCCCAGGTCAGAGCCGCTGACGCGGAATTGTGCCAGCGGCTCTTCGCTGCGGAGCAAGCGGGCTGCAGACCTTGGGGGCCATGCGTGGGGCAGATCGCCGGGGCCCGATGCTGCCGTGGGCAGTGCCCGGACCTGCTGAATTCTTCCTCTGACCTGGTTAAATGCTATGTGACCGCCCCCCGAAGGTGTGTTCGAGATATTCCTGCGGGCTGGCGGGTGTTCTGCTGCACGTAGTGGGCCAGGCACGGACATATGGCGGACAGGTTCGGTATTGTCGGGTTCGGATGCCTTGCCACGCCAGCAACACAGAAGCGCACCAGCAACACACAAGATCGCCGGAGCGACTGCGCTGCCGACAGGTTCCTGTTACGCTCCCATACGTTGCGGCAATCATCCTGGGTTGTCCGACATTTTGGCATCTGTCCATACACATTAACTCCACAGATAACGGACATATGGGCTCATTTATTTGGTCGAGCCATCTGGCGTCGTGTTTTGTGCAGTTTCGCCGTGAATGGCCTCGCCAGAGCTCCGGGGAGTGCCCCGGAAAGGCTGGCGTACCGTGAGCGTGCCGCACGCGGGACAACCCCCCCGCCCGTCCAGCACGCACCGGCACAACCACTCGAACACCAACCCCTGACGCAGCCTGGGAGTTGTCATGGCTTCCCGCACCCGGCCGATCCGGCTGACCCTTACCGCCCTGCTCGTTATCCCCCTCGTCTCGCTCGTGGCCCTGTGGGGGTACGCCGGGCTGGTCACCTTGGGACCCGCCATCCAGGAGCACAACTACACCACCGAGTACGACATCGCTGGCCATGCGCAGCTAAACCTGAGTATCCAGCTCAGCCAGGAACGGCTGCAGAGCTACCTCTGGCTGAGCAGTGGCCGCCAGGCGCCCAGCGCGCAGATGGACGCTCAGCGCAAGAGAACAGACGCCCAGGTAAACGCGACCCGGGCGGCGATGAGCAAGGCGTGGAGCGCGGTATACGCAGAGGGCAGGGCTGCGTGGACGACCCTCAGCGCCCGGCTCAGCAATCTGGAGACGATCCGGAACGGGATCGATAGCGGGATCACTAGCCCGCTGGGCGCGTTCCAGGCATACAACAAGATCATTGACGACATATACGCGGTCTTCCGAGGGTCGATCACCGTCCCCGACACCAAGCTCTACCGCGAGTCTGAGGGTGACCTGCAGGCGGCGTACGCGCTCGAGCTGGCTGGCCGGGAGGCCACGCTGGTTGGCGGGGCGTTCGTCTCCAGAGGCTCGATGAGCCGCTCCGCACGCGAACTGTTCGTCCAGAGCGTCGCCCAGCAGCGTTACGCGGTCTCGCAGGCGACCGCGCTGCTGAGCCCGGCCCCGGCCATGCGGGCGATCTGGATGGCGGCCACCAGCACATCCGCCTACGCGGAATTCGCGTCGTTGGAGAACCAGATCGTGGGAACCTCGAAGGCCGGGGCGTTCACACCGATCCCGTTCAGCCCAGTCTCCTTCCAGCAGGCCTCGCAGGCCACCATCCAGAAATTCGCTGCGGCCGTGAACTTGCTGGCCGAGAAGGAAGCCGACGCAGGGCGCCAGCTCGGCAACTCGTTCCTGCTCCGGCTGGTGTGGGCTGGCGGTGTCGGCCTGGTGGCGGTGGCGGCATCGATATTCCTGCTGATCTGGTTCAGCCGCCGCATCTCCCGGGAACTCACCGGGCTGCGCGATGCGGCCCGCGACCTGGCCGACAAGCGGCTGCCGCGGCTCGTCGAGCGGCTCCGTCAGGGCGACGACGTCAATGTCGCTGAAGAATCGCCGCCGCTGGCAACCGGCCGGACGGCAGAGGTCGCCGCCGTCGCGCAGGCGTTCGGGACCGTGCAGCGGACTGCGGTAGAGGCTGCGGTCGGCCAGGCTGAGCTGCGCAAGGGAGTCAGCCAGGTGTTCCTCAACCTGGCGCGCCGCAACCAGGCGCTGCTGCACCGCCAGCTCACTGCGCTGGATGGGATGGAGCGGCGGACCTCCGAGCCAGATGCTCTCGAGGAACTGTTCCGCCTAGACCACCTCACCACCCGCATGCGCAGGTATGCGGAAAGCCTGATCATCCTGTCCGGCAACCTGCCCGGCCGCGGCTGGAGCAAGCCGGTTCCCATGGTTGACGTGGTCCGTGCCGCCGTTGCCGAGGTGGAGGACTACACCCGAGTGGACGTCGCGTGCGGGTCGCAGGACACGGTCGTCGGCGTGGCCGTGGCCGACATCATCCATATGCTCGCGGAACTGGTGGAGAACGCGACCGCGTTTTCCCCGCCGAACACGAAGGTCACAGTCCGGGGCGAGCGGGTCGGACAGGGATTCGCGGTCGAGGTCGAGGACCGCGGCCTGGGAATGGAACCGGAGTACCTACAGGCCGCTAACAAACTGCTGGCCAGCAGGCCCGAGTTCGACCTCGTAAGGATCGACCAACTCGGGCTGTTCGTCGTCGCGCAGCTTGCGGCCCCACGCGGGATCCGGGTGTCGCTGCGCCCCAACCCGTTTGGCGGGACGACCGCGATTGTGCTGATGCCGCACAGCGTCCTGGCCTCAGAAGACGACTTCATCCCCCCCAGCGCCGACGTCGGCGAACAGCAGGCATCCACCGTGCCTGCGGACAGCGCCGGAACGAACGGGGACTCCGGAAGCTGGCCAGCCGTGTCCGGGCCGGGCTCCCGGTCCGGTGACGACGGCGTCCCCGGGCGCCACCGGACCGGCCCGGGCAATGGCGCACCGGACCAGCCGCTGCTCGTCGGCCGGGCAACATACGCCGGGGCCGGCTTGGACACGCCTGGCAGTCCCGCGGCGACGGCGGATGAGCTACCCGGCGGTGTGTCTCCGGCCTTCCCGTCACCGCCGGGACAACCGGCTGGGCAGGCGGACGGGTGGTCGGCATACTCGCCGTCATCTTCGTCTGCCGGGCCGCCGCCTGCGGCACCCGGACCACCGTCCGCATCATCAGCTGCGTCGCCTGTTCCGTCCCCGGATTCCGGCACATACATGGGGCTGCCCCAGCGGCAGCGCCAGGCCAGCCTGGTGCCCCAGCTCCGGGACCGCCGCCCGCCAAAGCCGAGCGGGACGGACCGGGCCGGCGGTCCCACCGGGCGTCGCCCGGAAGAAGTGCGTGCGCTGATGACGTCCATCCACAAGGGATGGCAGCGAGGCCGGGCCGGACGGCCACAAGCATCCGAGTCCCCGCCGTGGGCGGGGGATGATTCGTGGCCGGGCCAGAGCAGCCTGCGCGCGGACGCGGCAGCAGACTGGCCCACTGAGACAGAAGGGCGTTCTGCGTTCCCCGAAAATACAGAAGGCGGAGAGCACTGATGGCGCCGACGTCTGTGCGCGAGGTGAACTGGCTGCTCGATAGCCTCGTGGAACGGGTCAGCCACATCAAGCAGGCCGTGATCCTTTCCCGGGACGGCCTGATGGCCGGAGCGTCGCAGGGCATCAGCCGTGAGGATGCTGAGCACCTGTCCGCGCTGGCTGCCGGGCTGCAAGGCCTCGCCCGCGGCGCCGGGGAGCGTTTCAATGGCGGCGACGTGCGGCAGAGCGTCATTGAGATGGAGCGCGCTTTCCTGTTCGTGATGGCGGCCGGACAGGGCAGCTGCCTGGCGGTGCTGACGGCGGCCGACGTGGATGTCGGCCTGGTTGCTTACGAGGCAGCAATGCTCGTCAGGCGGGTAGGGCCGCACCTTGAGACACCAGCGAGATTCACGGCCGAGGACTTGGCTACCGAGCACGGGCATGCGGTGGGACGTGAAAAATGAGCCCCGGAGCGGACGACAGGTGGTTCGACCGGGAGGCAGGCCCGGTCGTCCGGCCATACGCGGTCACGCGTGGCCGTACCCGTCCGCGGACCGAACAGTTCGACCTGATCTGCGTCGTTGTGGCGACCGGCATGCCGCCTCCCGATACCGTCTGGCTCGGCCCCGAGCAGATGCACGTGCTCGGTCTATGCAGACGTCCGATAACCATCGCCGATGTCGCCTCGGACATCGACCTCCCGCTGGGGGTGGTGCGCGTCTTGCTGAGCGACCTGAACGACCACGGACTTCTCAGCGTGCTGAGCATGCCGCAGCCTCGCGAGGTACCCGACGTGCACCTATTGAGGAAAGTGCTTAATGGGCTCAAAGCTCTCTGACCCTGACGCGGGCTGTGAGCAGCCGCTGGTCGCCGCCAAGATCCTTATCGCGGGCGGATTCGGTGTCGGCAAATCCACGCTGGTCAGTGCGGTCAGCGAGATCCGGCCGCTGCGCACCGAGGAACCCCTTAGCCAGCAGAGTACCGGCGTCGACGATGTGAGTGGCGTGGACGGGAAGACGACCACCACCGTTGCCATGGACTTCGGCCGGATCACCTTCCCCGACCACCTCGTGCTTTACCTGTTCGGAACCCCGGGGCAGGACCGCTTCTGGTTCATGTGGGACGACCTCTCCTACGGGGCGCTCGGCGCGGCAATCCTTGTCGACACCCGTCGGCTCGCCGACTCCTTCGCCGCCATCGACTACTTCGAGCAGCGCGGGACGCCGTTCATCATCGCGGTCAACTGCTTCGATGGCGCCAAGCGCTATCACCCGGGGGACGTCAGGATCGCGCTTGACCTGGACCCGCACGTGCCCGTAGTGCTGTGCGACGCACGGAAGCGGGAGTCGGTGAAGCAGGTACTCATCACCGTCGTCGAGTATCTGCTCAGGCAGCCGATCGAAGACCACGGCGAGTGGAGCGCCACAGTTGGCTAGACCCAGCGAGCCGGCCTCAGCGGGAACGAATCTCACGGCAACGGGCAAAGTCGGCGGCCGACTCTGCCATCGGAAACCAGCACCTGTGAGGCTGCCGCAGTGCTGCAACTACTCAGGGAGGTCCTATGACTCACGGGTATCCCTCTTTTGATCTCGACCCGTTCTGTGACGAGCTGCTGGACCAGCCGTACGCCTACTGCCGCCGGCTGCGGGATTCGGGGCCAGTGTTCCGGCTGACCAGCTACGACGTCCTCGGGCTCGCGCGGTTCGATGACGTGCGCATGGCACTGAAGGACTCGCGCGCGTTCAGCTCGGCGGCGGGGCCGGCTTTCAACGAGACGCTGAACGCAAGCTTGGAGGGCGGGGTCATACGTTTGGACCCGCCAGAGCATGAGGGCGTCCGGACGGCGATGGTGCAGCGGCTGCGGCTCGGCAGGCTGAAGGAGTTCACGCCTGTTGCCGACCAGCTCGCTGATGAGATGGTCACCGCCTTCGTGCAGCGGAAGACGTTCGACGCGGTCACCGACCTCGCCCAGCCGTTTGTCGCGACCTTCACCGGCCGTATCCTCGGCATCCCGCAAGACGTTGCGGATCTCGCGGTGCGGGCGAGCATGGCTGGCTTCGACGCTCTCGGCCCGATGAACCAGCGGGGCGCCGAAGCGTTGCCGGTTGTCGGCCAGTTCTTCGCCGTCTTGGCGAAGCTCGTCAAGGACGACATGACGCCGGGGAGCATCGCGTGGGAGATCCTCGATGCCCGCGAACGCGGCGAGACACCCGACTCGGAGACCTTGCAGCTGCTGTTCCAGTACCTGGGCCCCGCGTTCGAGACGACGATCAACGCGATCGGTAACATCCTCTGGCTGCTGGCACGGCATCCGGCGCAGTGGCAGCTGCTCCTCCGGCAGCCCGAGCTCATCCCGTCCGCCATCAACGAGTCGCTCCGCCTGGAATCACCGCTGCAGATCTGGAGCAGGGTCGCGCGGGAGGACGTTACCGTTGGCGGCGCGGAAATCCCCGCGGGGACACGTGTCGCCATGTTCCTCGGGGGCGCCAACCGAGACGAGCGGCACTACCCCGACCCAGAGGCATTCGATGTGCGGCGCAACCCGGCCGACCATCTCGCGTTCGGCAACGGGATACACACGTGCGTCGGCGCACCACTGGTCCGGCTGGAAATCGGCAGCATCCTGAACGCGATATCAGGAAAGGTACGCGATATCAAGCTCGCAGGCGACCCCGTCCGGGAGCTGAATAACACCAGCCGCGGCTTCGCGAGCTTGCCCGTTGCCCTCGAGTGACGGCAGCGCCCGGCACGCCTGCCCGCTATCCGGGGCCACCGTCCGCAGGCAACGGCCAAGCGCCAGATGTTCTGGGCATAGCTTCTGAGCTGTCCCTTCCCACAAGTATCACGACCGGAAACAAAAATCAGTTTCATGGAGTGGAGTAAAGGTGCTTACGAGATCCCGGCGCAGGATGTGGACTGCATCCATTGCGGCAGTATTTGCGACCATAAGCCTGGCGACCGCATCATGCGGCAGTGCGAACGTCGACCGGACCTCGGCTATTCGGCCTGTGATCAACGATCATCCCGGTCATGCGGTCGACCTGCGTGCACACCCTTTGGGTACGGGCGTCAGAAGGCGTTCCCCCGCGTCAGCCGCGGTTCAGCACCAAGATCCTGACGGATCGAGGCTGAGCGCAGCAATTAGTAACGAGGCCGTCGCCCAGTCGGCATGCAAGCCTATCTCGCTACCCGTCGCGATAAGCAGTCTTACACCGAAGACATATACTGTCCGCGGGCAGTTGTGCATGCCTGGCGGCATCGCGAAGCCGGATACCGTCCAAGTGCTCATCCCCGGCGCTACATACAGCGATATCTACTGGAATTTCCCGTATGACCCGGCGAAGTACTCCTACGTGCGGGCGATGCTCGCAGCCGGCTACGCGACGCTGAGTTTCGATCCGCTCGGCATCGGCCAGAGCAGCCACCCGCTGAGCGTCCTGGTGACCATCGAGACCGATGCCTTCGTTACCCATCAGGTCATCCAGGCCGCGCGGAAGGGGACTTTCGGGACTACGTTCCAGCACGTCATCCTCGTTGGCCACAGCATGGGAACAGCGGTTGCCTGGCGTGAGGCCGCGGCGTATCACGACATCAACGGGATGATCGCCACAGGCAACTCACATCACCAGTCGCTTCCCACGACGCTTATGACCCCTCTCATTACCTATCCAGCATTCTTGGATCCACGGTTCTCCGGCCAGTTCCTTGACCCGGGGTACTTTACGACCCGGCCTGGAACCCGCATCGACGTGTTCTACAACCGTGCTGACGCCAGCCCAGCAGTGGTCGCCGAGGACGAGAAAACAAAGGACACGGTGGCGCTCACCTTCTTGGCGACGTACTTCGCTGAGGATGTCGATCTCGACACCTCGAGGATTCATGTCCCCGTGCTGATCGCAGTCGGGCAGGACGACGCGCTCATGTGCAAGGGCCTGGGGGCTGATGACTGCACGAACTCATCGGCATTCCTGCGGTCCGAGGCGCCCTTCTACTCACCGTCGTCCTGCCTGCAGTCATACGTTCTCCCGAATGCGGGCCACGATCTCGGCCTGAGTCTAAATGCGCAGTCGTTTTTCCAGGTTGCGAAACTCTGGGCCAGCAAGTGGGTCAGTGCCAGCGGACCCTTGAAGGCGCATCACTGTGATGGCCCGGTAGGGCCGATGGCCCAATAGGGCCAGACAGCCTGACGGCGGACACCGGATCCGGCGGCGCGCCCGCCGGATCCAGATGACGCCCGTGGTCCCCAGTTCAGCTGAACTCGCCACCTACGGAGCGTGAACGTGTTCCCTGGATCCGGATACGAATATCCTGCAGACCCGAATAATTGTACCTTCCGGCACCTGAAATCTTTGGTGGCACCAGCGGTAAGCCCTTGGGCACACGAGGCGGAGTCGCACGCTCGTGGCTGGGTACGGGCATTCGATTTGGTGCGCTCGGACCGTGCGAAGGAGCGCTTCGACAAGACTGCGGCCGGTGAGCTCGCTGCGCGAGTATATGCATCGGCTGTCAGTTCCCTTAAGCTGGCCGCCGCCGCGGACTGGATCGGCTGGCTGTTTTTCCTCGATGACCAGCTCGATGAAGGACATGTGGGCAGAGATCCGGCCGTCGCTAATGCGTTCCTTCAGCCCTTGGCGGAATCATTGTGCGAGAAACTAGCGAACCGGCTGCCAGATGGCAGTCCGCTCCTGGCTGCACTGAGTGATATCCGGCGTCGCGTGCTACCTACGATGCCGGTGGCATGGCAAGGGAGATTTACCCGGCATGTGGCCGACTATCTTAATGGGTGTGAATGGGAGGCGGCCAACAGGGCGCACGGCCGAGTGCCGTGCCTGGACGAGTTTCCATCTCGCCGCCGTGCGGCCGGCGCAATCTGGCCCTCTTTGGATCTACTTGAATTCGTTACCGACGCGCCGCTGCCGGACCGGGTCTACGGAGATCCTCTGTTTGCTGAGATGTGCGAGGCCGCAGCTGATGTCGTGTGCTGGACCGATGATGTGCTGACTCTCGATAAGGAACGCGCATGCGGAGACGTACATAACCTCGTCATAGTACTGGAACACGCAACAGGCTGCACGACCACCGTGGCGATGATGCGGGCCGCGCACCAGATCGACTCAAGGCTGGCCGACTTCATGATGTGCGAGCGTCGGCTGGAGGAGATGTTCGGCCGGATCGGGGCGGATGATGCGGTACAGGTGGCCGCGGGAAAATATGTGACCGGCCTGCGCAATTGGATGCGCGGGCACCTTGACTGGGGGCTGCACACTATTCGCTATCACAGCGTAGAGCACACAGCGACAGGTCTCGCACCGACCTACTTGGAGATACTGTAATGACTGCATTCACGATTGGCGAAGCTCCGGCCTCGCGTCCTATCATCGGGCACCTCCATAAACTCTGGTTCCGTCCCTTGGAGTTCATTCGGGAGCTACGCGACTGCGGCGGCATCACTGTTATACGCGTTGGTAGCTCGAATGCCTACGTGATCAACCATCCTCAGCTTATACGGCAGATGCTGGTCAAAGATGTCAATAAGTTTGACAAGGGGGCCCAATTCGACAAGATGAAGCCGTTCACGGGTAACGGGCTTTTTAATTCCCGTGGCGAGTTTCATTTGCGGCAGCGCCGGCTGATGCAGCCCGCGTTCCACCGCTCGCGGATAGCTGAATATGTCCCGGCAATGCAGGCAATCGCGAAGGCCCGGATCGGCTCCTGGCTGCCCGGCCAGCCGGTGGATGTGAACGGGGAGCTGCAGTCGCTTGCCCTCACAATTGTGACCAAAGCCCTCTGCTCGATGGACATCGGAGACAGGGCGGTCCAGGAATTTGGCGAGTCTCTGCCTATAGTGCTCGATGGCATCGGCAAGCGCGTGCTAGATCCGACCGGGCTGCTCGAGAAGATGCCCCTGCCCGCCAACATCAGGTTCAACCGGGCTATCGCGTCTATGCACGCCGTCGTCGATGACATCATCCGGCGTTACCGCAGCGATGGCACCGACCACCACGACCTGCTCTCTCAGATGCTGCTGGCGCACGACGGCGAAACCGGCGAGTCCATGACCGACGCGCAGGTGCATGACGAGATCATTTCCATTCTCGCCGCTGGCGCGGAAACCACGGCAGATACGCTCACCTGGGCGTGCCACCTGATCAGTGAACGGCCGGACGTGCAGGAACGCATCCGCGACGAGGCCGCCACAGCCGCCAATGGCGGGTCTCTCGATGCGGGCGATATCTTGTCAGGGCTCAAGTACACCCGGCAGGTCATCACCGAGACCCTGCGCATCTACCCCACGACCTGGATTCTTACCCGGCGCGCGGTAGAGGATACCGAACTCGGCGGGCACCGCATCCCGGCCGGATCTATGGTCCTGTTCTCGCTGTACGCGCTGCACCGGGATCCGGCCTACTTCGCTGACCCGGAGGTATTCGACCCGGACCGGTGGGCTCCTGAGAACGCGAAACACGTTCCCCGTGAGGCGTACCTACCGTTCGGGACTGGGGTGCGTGGATGTATTGGTGAGCCCTTCGCCTGGGCCGAGGCGGCAGTCATCCTGGCGACGTTGACGAGTCACTGGCGGATCCGCCCGGCGGAGGGCACGAACGTGAAGCCTCTCGCCAAGGCGCTGCTCGTACCCTCCCCCCTGTCGGTGATCGCAGAGCGATGGCCTGCACCGGACGCCGTAACCCGATGACGTCAGGGAAGACCCTTGCAGCTGGGCGCCGGGTAGCCGTTGTGGGTGCCGGCATCGCGGGCCTGACTGCTGCCTTCCGCCTCCACCGGGCTGGCGCCGATGTGCTGGTACTGGAGCGCGAGGGCCGGGTCGGCGGCCGCATGCTGACGGTCGACGTTGGCGGTTTCGTCGTAGACGTCGGCGCGGGATTCCTCTCGTACGCCTATCGCGAGATGCTGGAGCTCATCGACGATGCCGGATTGACAGGCATGATCGAGCCCTCCGAGGGCTTGCTCGGGATCGCTGGCCCCGGGCAGGTGCACCGCTTCCGGGACCACCGCGAGCTACTGGCGGAAACGCTGCCGGGACCCGGGGCCCAGACCGCGTTCGACGAGATCGTCGGCGAGGCCCGGGGATATCGCGACCTGTTTGAGTGGGGCGATGCCACCCGGGGCGCGCCGCTGGATCGCGAGGATATAGCCAGTTATGCGGCGCGGCGTGCACCGGCAGGCCTGACGGAATATTTCATCGAGCCTCTGTGCAACGACATCTGGCTCAGTTCCCCGCGCGACCTGTCCGTGGCAAACCTCTTTTTCTATCTTTCACGGGCCACGGGAAAGGGTTTCTTCACCTCTGCTGCGGGTAACGGCTTCCTTCCGGAGGGCTTGGCGAAGATTGTTCCCGTGGAGACTTCTGCCACGGTGCTCGGTGTCGAGGCACAGCCCGACGGTGTGACGGTCACCTGGGAAAAGGACGGTGAGCCAAGCCGGACCGGCAAGTTCGATGCAGGTGTCGTCGCCGTACCGGCACCGCACGTCGCGGGTTTGTGCCCGGGATTGACCCCCGAGCAGAAGGAGTTGTTCACCGCAATCACATACGCGCGTAGCATCGAGGTTGCTGTCGGGCTTGACCGCCGCCCTGATGAACCGGCCATGTGGATCCAGACCGGCCGTGTGGACCCGGACCTCGCCAGCATTGTCATGGACCACCACAAGGCACCGAGCCACGTGCCATGCGGGCGCGGCCTGGTGTCCTCGTTCTGGCGCCCGGAATGGTGCGCACGGCGTTGGGGCGACGATGACCACACAGTGGCCGCGGATGCGCTGCGGAAGCTCGACGGTCTCTACCCCGGCCTGAGCGACCACGTGCTCTTTACCCGCGTGCAGCGCTGGGATCCATGTGTGGTGGCGCACCGGCCCGGAGGGTTCGGCACCATCGAAAGGCTAATGAAAAGCCTGAACCCGGCCTCACGGCTTCACTTCGCCGGGGATTACTTCGCAATATCCATCGCGAACAGCAGCGTATGCTCCGGAACGCGGGCAGCCAATGCCGTCCTTTCCCAGCTATCAAGAAAATAGCACTTGATCCCCACGAGAGGTTTCCGGAAAATGAGCAAGGACCTTGTCCCGCAGGCTCTCCGCCAGGAGTGGATTGCGCGTGGCTGGTGCCCGGGCGAGGACGTTTTCAGCGTCTTCACCGCGAGGGTGCGGGAACATCCGGGCAAGGTTGCTGTCATCGACGACAAGGGGGAGACAAGCTACGCGCAGCTCGACCGCGAGGCCCTGGCGGTGGCGAAAGCGCTTTCCGCCGAAGGGGTCCGGGCGGGAGACATCGTGGGAATCTACCTTCCGAACCGGCACGAGGCCTGCGCCGTGGAGCTTGGCATAGCTGCGATCGGAGCCGCATCCATTGCCTTCCCGGTCATGTACCGGGCGAAGGAAGTGAGAAGCCTGCTCGGGAGGTCCCGGGCCGTAGCGTGCGTGACGATGAACTCGCACAATGGTTTCGACCATGCGATGGTGGTGCGCGGGTTGATCGACGAGTTGCCCGACCTCCGCTCCTGCCTCGTACTCGGCGGAGAGGCCCCCGGATGCATCTCGCTTGACCCTGTTCTGGCTGCCGCGGGCGATTCCCGCGGCAGCTGGACCGGGCCGCGGAACCACTACGATTCAGGTGCGCCAGCCCGCATCATGGTGACCTCGGGAACCGAGGGCGAACCCAAGATGGTGCAATACCATCATGATGCGCTCATCGGCGGGATAGCCAACCAGCTCACGGTGTTCGGCGGGAATGCAGCGATGCGCCTGTTCCTGCTGCCGCCGATCTCATCAGGATTCGGCTCCCTGGCAACCTTCGGCGTGATCGCCCGCCACGGCGCCACCCTGGTCCTCACGGACACCTTCCAGCCCGCGAACGTGCTGCAGGCTATGGCTGCCCATGATGTGACCATTCTCTGCGCAGTACCAGCGATGATGCACGTTCTGCTGGCCGGCCAGGAATCCGCGGCGGCCGTTACGCCAGAGCTTCGGACGATCTATCTCGCTGGTGCACCCATTCCCCAGGCGCTGGTCGAGCGGGCGCTGGCCGTGTTCGGCTGCGACGTCGTAAGCGCATACGGGTGCAGCGACGGAGCGTTCTGCTGCACTCGCCCCGAAGACCCACCAGACAAGATCGAGACAACGGTGGGGCGGCCGACCGCCATGGTGTGCTCGTTCAAAATCGTCGGCCCGGATGGTAACGAGCTGAGACCCGGTGAAATCGGTGAGATCTGGGCACGCGGTCCCATTTCGCCATTGTCCTACCTCAACTCGGCGAACCTTGATCGCCGGTACCGGGATCCGCAAGGCTGGACTAAAACCGGCGACCTGGGCACCGTCGATGAGGACGGCTACCTGCGGGTGGTGGACCGCCTGAAGGACATCATCATCCGGGGCGGCTTCAATATCAGCCCAGCCGAGATCGAGGGCGAGCTGATCCGTCATCCAATGGTTTCGCAGGCCGTGTGCGTAGGCGTCCCGCATGAGCGGCTAGGGGAGGTCACTTGCGCCTGCATCACACTGCGGCCCGAGGCTACTGCGCCAACACTTGGTGAGTTCCGTGAGTTTCTCACACAACGGGGGCTGGCGAAGCACAAACTGCCCGACGATCTCCGTGTTGTCCAGGCAATACCCGTGAATCCAGCCGGCAAGGTGCTGCGCCGCGAACTCCGCGACACGGCGGCCGGGCTGGCTCGTGAGGAGGCGAGAGCGTGACGTCGGCTCCCATCGCCGGAGGGGAACATCTCCGGCAGCGTGCCAGGAAGCTGGCCAAAGACAGGATCGCCCCACTGGCAGGCGAGATGGAGCGGACCGGGGTGCCATCTGCTGCCCTGTGCGACCTGTACCGAGAGGAGGGCTGGCTTGACGCCTTCGTCCCGGCCGAATTTGGTGGCACCCAGTTCAGCGGCGAGGACTGGTATCTCCTCACCGAGGAGGTAGCCCGGGTGTCGGTTGCCTCGGTGTTGCTGATGGAGTTCGGCTCGACCGCGGCCGTGCAATTCGGTCCCGCGGAGCAGCACGCGCGGCTGTTCCCCGAGGTCGTCGGCAAGGTCGGTGCCTTCGCCGTCACAGAGCCCGATGCAGGATCAGACATCCTGGCGCTGCGGGCCAACATTGAGGACAAGGGCGGATACTACCTCCTGAACGGGCAGAAGTGCCTGATCAACAATGGCGGGATCGCCGAGGTCATAACCGTCGTCGCCACCGTGGAGCCGGGATCGGGCCGCAGCGGCATCCGGGTGCTCCTCGTCGACCCGGCTGCGGCGGGAGTCCGGCGCAGCGCGGAGAAGCAGAGGATGGGACTCCGCGGCGCATCGATCGTCGATCTCAGCTTCGACAACGTCGAGATACCTGCTACCCACCTGATTGGCGGGGAAGACGGGTACGGCATCATGAAACGCCTCTTCTGCCACTCCAGGACCACCGTGGCGGCGATGGCGATCGGCAATGCGCAGGCGGCAATGGAGCGAGCCCTTGAATATTGCCTGCACCGGAAACAGTTCGGCCGGCCGGTGTATGACAACCAGGCGGTCTCCTTCATGATCGCGGACATGGCGATCGGTATCGAGGCGGCGCGGGACCTCGCGCTGCACGCCGTCAAAAGCGTGCAGGCCGGAGAGGCGGAGGCACCAGTGCTCGCCGCGAAGGCCAAGGTCTTTGCCAGCAACACCGGCGCGCGGGTAACCGCGGACGCCGTCCAGTGCCTCGGCGGCGCCGGGTACCTGCAGGAGAACGCGGTAGAGCGAAGGATGCGTGACGCCGCGGCGCTGCAGATCACGAACGGCACCAACCAGATGCACCAGAACAGTGTCGCGCGTGCGCTGGCCAAGCAGTGTCTAGCGGCCGGGCCGATGGAGGTATGACATGACTGAGCCTCACCTGGTTCCGGCGAGCGCTGACCAGGAAGCGCCAGGTGACCCTGATCAGCCGGCGGCGCGGTCGGCGCGGATTTATAATTACTGGCTGGGCGGCGAGGACAACTTCGCGGCAGACCGCGCGGTCGGCGATGCGGTCATGCAGAAGCTCCCGCAGACACGGAAGCTCGTGCGGGGGAACCGGGAGTTCCTGGAACGCGCGGTTCATTTCATCTGCGGAGAGGGAATATCGCAGATTGTCGATCTTGGCTCCGGCTTCCCGTCACCCAGACCGACGGTAGATGAGCTAGCCCGTAAGTACGATCCGGGCACGGCGACCGCCTACGTGGATCACGACCCGGTGGTGGTCGAGCGCTGGCGCGAAGTCCGGACCGATGACCGCATCACGGCCGTGCAGGGGGACGTCCGGGATCCGCAGCAGATTCTGGCACAGCCCGGTATCTGCGAACTGATCGACTGGGACAGGCCGGTAGGGGTCCTGTGCGTCGGCCTCTTCAACTTCGTCCACGGTGATATCGCTGAGATGGCCGGTGCTTTCCGCTCGCGCATGGCACCCGGCTCGTACCTGGCGGTTTCACACCTCACCACTACCGGTACCAGCCCTGATGCACTCTCACACATTCTGGGCAGCTACGAAGGCGAGGACGAGGCCAAGCCGGTATTCCGGGACGCATCCGAGATAGAGCGAGTGTTCGGCGGATGGCCGCTGGTACAGCCTGGCCTTGTCGACATCACGGAGTGGCGATCGCCAGCCGCTCCTCGGGAACCGAGCATTGTCCAATGCCTGGCGGGTGTGGCCCAGGCGCCATAACCGCCAGCACGTTCTCGATTCCTGATCGGTCCGGCCGGTGGTCATGCGGTGCGGAGTGCTTCGGTTGGGGACAGGCGGGCGGCGCAGCTGGCGGGGTAGAGGCTCGGCGATGGCGCCGATGGCCAGTGCGGCGGTGATGCCGCCGTAGAGGGCCTGGGGCGGGATGAGCAGTGAGCCGTGCTGGGTGAGGGCGTAGGCCCAGGTGGCTGCAGTGCCGATGACGGTGCCGGCCAGCCCGCCGAGCAGCGACAGGAGGAGCGCTTCAGTGAGGAATTGCTCGGCGATGTGGCGGCGGGTGGCGCCCAGGGCGCGGCGCAGACCGATTTCGGAGCGGCGCTCCAGGACGGAGATGACCATGACGTTGGCGATGCCGACGCCGCCGACGAGCAGCGCCACCGCGCCCAGGCCGAGGAACAGGCCGTTGTAGGCGCCCTTGGCGGCGATCTCGGCCTGCAGGATGTCGGTCGGGTAGGACACTGCCGCGTCGGAGGGGTTCTGCGGATCCACGGTGGCGGGCAGCACCGCGGCTACGGCGGCCGGGTAGCGGGGGGTGGCCGGGTTGAGGAACCTGCCGCGGGCCATCTTCGCGCCCGCTCCAGACGATCATGAAGTGCTGAATGACTTTGCCGGCTAGCGTGCTGGCGCCTGTTACCGTCGGCTGAGGGTGACGTGGGTGACGCCGGCGGGGCTGTTCACGGCCTCGATCCGGAAGCGGTCTTCGAGCGCCTCCAGCCCATCCCACAGCCGCTCCCCACGGCCCAGC
>DASXMU010000388.1:0-11791 GCA_036495485.1 Streptosporangiaceae bacterium | reverse complement strand
CCGTCTTGCCGATGCCCTGCTCGCCCTCGACCAGGATCGCCCCGCCCGTCCCGGCAGCCGCTTTGGTGAGCAGTTCCCGCAGCAGCGCGACCTCGCCATCGCGGCCAACCAGCCACTCACCCACGCCTGGGGCCATACCGGCAGAGCCGCCGGCCGACGGAGAGCTCATGAGCGCTGCATCGCCACGCGGACGATCTCGGTGCGCGACCGCGCACCCAGCTTGGTGAGGATGTGCGAGACGTGGGTCTGCACGGTGTTGCGCGACAGGAACAGGTGCGCCGCGATGTCCGGGTTCGACTGTCCCTCTGCCACCAGCGAGGCGACCTTGGTCTCGGTCGGCGTCAGCGCCGCCCAGCCCGTCTGCGGGCGGCGCTGAGCGCTGACCTGTGCACGCCGGACCCCGTACTGGCGCAGCCTTGCGCTGGCCCGGCCGATGTCCCACACGGCGCCGAGCCTCCGGTACAGCTCCAGCGCCGACGCCAGCGCCTGCCGCGCCGACGTCACGTCTGTCCGGCCGGCCATGAGCTGCGCGGCGTCCTCCAGCGCCGCAGCCTGCTCCGGCACCCGTCCCGCTGCCTCGTAATACTTCGCGGTGGCCAGTACCGCGGCCGCGTCGCCAGCCACCAGCCCGCCGCACTGGCCGGCTATCGCGACCTTGAACCCCAGCGGGTCGCGGTCGGCCTCCTCCCGCGCCGCCGCTGCCGCCCTGGCCGCCGCCGCGGTATCCCCAGCCGCCAGGCTCAGCCGCACCAGCGGTGGCAGCAGCAAGATCCGGCCTGGTATCGCCCCGGATATCTCGTCGTTCAACGCGGCCTCCGCCAGCACGTGCGCGGCCTCATCCGGCCGCCCGGCCCGCTCGGCAGCCATCGACCGCGCCAGCAGGACATGATGCACATTTGACCAGGTCGCGGCATGGTTGACGGGCTCCTCCGGCAGGCGGCGCAGGTAGTCCCCGGCCATCTGCCAGTCGTCCCGGTGGCCGGCGATCATCGCGATCAGCCCGTAGACCAGGAGCTCGAGATAGTCGGGCACCGGCATCCCGGCGATGGGCGCGAGCTCGGCCAGGGCATCGTCCCACTGGCCGCCGAGGAAGTACTGGTGCCCCAGCGCGTACCTGGCGTTGCCCACCCGGGGAGTGCCTGCCTGTTCGGCGAGGGTCAGCGTCTCGTGCGCCTGGGCGGTCGCCTCCGCCCACCGGTCCATGTCACCGAGCATCGAGACCTTGTTGGCCAGCACCAGGACCCGCAGGTCGGTAGCCAGCGGATCATCGCCCATCACGGCCAGGGCGCGGTCGGCCTGCTCAAGGGTCGCCGCGGAGTCCCGCTCAGCGAACCTGAGCAGGAACTTGACGTGCAGCGCGTACCCGGCGGCCAGCCGGTCGCCGGATTTCTCCGCCGCCGCCAGCGCGTCGTCCGCGGTCCGATCCGACAGGCTGGGCTGACCCGAGAGGTCAAGGAGCATCGCGCGCAGGGCCATCAGCCGGGCCGCCGCCTGGTCGATTCCCGGCCGGGCCAGCGCGGCCTCGATGACCGAGCCGGCCTCGGCAAGGCGACCCGTGCGCATCCGGGAGTAGGCCACCAGCCAGGCCATCTCGGCGGCGCGGCCGGGGTCGCGTGCGGTGGCGGCCAGCCGCCCGCCGATCCGCTCGACCTCCTCGGGGCGCTGCAGCAGAAACGAGACGGTGACCAGGCTGGCCTCGAGTATCTCGCGGCGATCGTCATCCACCGGGAGCCGGGCCAGCACGTCGCGGAACAGTTCGGCGGCAACCTGCGGAGCGCGGTAGCTGAGCACGGGTGCCTCGGCAGCGAGCCAGCCGACGGCCCAGTCGGAGGCGAGCTCAGCGCCGGGCCCGGCCGCCTGCTGGGCGGCGGCGAGCTGGGCGGCGACGCGCTCGGCGCCAGCTCCGGCCGCGGCCAGCGCCTGGGCGGCCTGGACGTGCAGGGCTGCCCGCAGCGCGGCCGGCAGCCCCTCGTAGAGCACCTGGCGGATCAGCCCGTGCCGGAACTCCAGCCGCGTCCCTGCCTCGGCGAGCACTCCAGCCCGCAGCGCGGCGCCGATCATCCCCAGCAGATCACCGGCGGACTGGCCCGACACCACCTGCAGGTCCGTCACGGAGAACTCCGCGCCCAGCACCGCCGCCCAGCGCAGCACCCGCACCGCGTCCTCCGCCAGCCCTGCCAGCCGCTCACCGATAGCCGCGTCCAGCGAAACCGGCACCCGCACCGGCGCCGACACTGCCACGATCTCGGCCACCCCACCGGCCACCGCCAGCTGGCCATCCCTGACCAGGCTGTCAGCCAGCTCATGCGCATACAGCGGATTACCACCCGCGTGACCCATCACCTCAGCCAGGTGCTCACCCGGACGCCCCCCGACCAGCCCGCCAACCAGCTCAGCCACCTGGGCACCCGGCAACGGGCCCAGCTCAACCAGGTTCCCGCCCCGCGCGGCCACCCCCCGGCGCAGCCGGTCGAGATCCTCCCGTCCCGTCCCGGGCCGGCACGACCCCACCAGCAGCAACGGCACCTGCCCCACCGCGCGGGCCAGCCGCGACCACACCAGCACACTCGCCTCATCGGCCCAGTGCAGGTCCTCGGTCACCAGCACCACAGGCGACACCGCACACAGCCGGTCCACCCTCGCCAGCATCCGCTCGACCCCGGCCAGCACCGGATCACCCGCGAACACCCCCACCGCCGCAGTTAAGGGCCCGTCCGGCTCGGGCACCGCCTCCAGCACCGCCGCCCCCAGGCACTCCTCCATCAACCGCAGCGGAAAACGCTGCTCCAGCTCATCGGCCGCCGCCCACAGCACCCGGCAACCCACCCCCACCGCACCCTCCAGCCCCACCCGCAACAACGATGACTTCCCAATCCCCTGCTCGCCCTCCACCAGGACCACCCCACCAGTCCCGGCAGCCACCCCAGCCAGCAACTCCCGCAACAGCGCCAGCTCATCACCGCGCCCGACGAACGACTGATCCACGAACTGATCGTAACCACCCCATGACACCTCAGGAGCCCCGCCTGTCGGCTTCACAGGATCCCGGCCTGCCCCGTTGCCGGTGCCTGGCCGGGTTATCGCCGCACGCCGCCGCTCCGGTAGCGCTCTGTGACAGGCGAGCCCTGCCGTGCATCGCCGCTCCGGTGGCACTGTTTCTGCTTTTGGTGTACTTGATGTTTTGCTCTAAACCTTGCGTGATTTTCCCTCTCGTCCTGACCTGGGCTGTGGAGGATGAGAGTGGTCTTCTGGGTACGCCCTCAGGCGAATTCGCTACAGGAAGGGCGCGGTGTCATGGAAGTTTCACAGGCATTGACCGAGAGGTCCCGGTGGGATACGTACATGCCGCTGTTCGGGAATCTGCTGCGGCCTTCGGCGGCGACGGGGCCGGTTGTCGAGATGTCGGTTTCCGACGGAGATGCGATCAACGACAGCATCACGAAGTTCCGGGATAGCAGCGATGGGGACTCCCTGAAGACCTGGGGAGACCAGGTCGTAGACATGGTGTTCGACGGGTATGCCGAGTGGGCCAGCTACTACGGCTCCCAGCCGGAGTGGGTCCTTACCAACCTCGCGCAGGTCCTGGAGAGCGGGAGCCAGCAGGCTGCTCTTCTGGACCATCTGGAAAGCATCGCGAACGCGCTCCCTGAGGCGCGGGACGAGTGCCTGATGTCGTTCAAGAACGACATCGATCAGTGGGCGCCCAATTGGCAGTACAACGCGAATGCGGAACTGGCTGACGCCCAAGGTCCACTGCTCGAGGGCCAGGAAAGGGTCCAGGCGTACCCGAACACCGAAAGCTGGAACTATAGCCGCACCCCGGGGACCTTCTATTACAAGTACCTCGAGCGGAATAGCAAGTACGTGTACGTGTTCAACGATAACGCGGACGCCGCCGATGTGGACTGGCGCGAGCTGAAATACTGGGATGATCTGGCCGAGACGGAGGCCAGGAAGCCTGAAAATAAGCTGACCGCGAAGTTCTCTGATTGGGACTCTTCCTGGGCGGCCTGGTCCGTACTGGACAACTCGAAAGCTGAAGACGGCCGTGTCTACGGCAAAGCTGACGAAGGCCGCTGGTACGACTATAACGGCGCCATCGAAGCCCGCAACAAAGAACTGCAAGCACAAGCAGCGCAACAGCCGCAGCGGACCGATATTGCGGATTCCCCGTTGATGGAGCTGGCCCAGGAGATACATGAAGAGGTCTTGATACCGCTGACCGAGCAGGTCATGCAGAAGTTGCCGGCCGAGGTAGCTGGTAAAGAAGGAATAGATGTCCTCGTACGGCAGTACGTTCGGGATGATATTAGCCGGAGAATGGCGGCACTCGCAGGCCAAGAGAGTGATTCTGTGCGATGAAAAGGAAAAGAGAATACGAAAAAAATCTATCGTCTCCCGAGGGGAGCGAGAGCGAAGGGGACGAGGATCAAATCCAAGAGGCAGGGTTCGGGGGGCAGGCGTTCGGAAGCCAAGATGACGGCTATCCGGCCTGGGGGTCTCAATCTCCATACCAGAGCCAACCCCAATCCCCCTACGGGAGCCAAGGGTTTGCGTCCCCGCCACCCTGGAGCCCAGTTACCCCGGACGAGATGCTGACCGTACAACAGATGGTGAGCGGCGAGTCGGAGAGCTTCGGGGCAGTCCTGCAGAGGATCCTCGGAAACATCGATCCTGTCCTTCGCGGCAAAGGCGAAGTAACAATAAATGAAGTAGCAATGAATGCTGCACTCAGGCGGACCACCGGCTTCGAGTTTGTCGGGATCAGCACTGCAACTACAACCGGCACCGAAGACGAGGAAGAAGTATTCGGGTCCCCTGGCGCCAGCCAGGAGTACATCACCCAGGCCTCCTCGCAGAAGGGCGTGGACGTCGTCGAGGGGGAGGACGCCTACCCGGAAGAGGCCCAGCGGCCCGAGCAGGAACCCGGAGAAGAGTTCGACGAGGACGCTCTCTATGTCGGCCAAATGGCTGAGGAGATAGCCAGCGAAGCCCTGGATGAGCTCCTCGCTGAGGTGATCGGAGAGATCAGCAGTGAGCATTCTTATGATCCACAGGTGTTGCGCTGGCTGATTCTGGACGATGCCGAGTTCGCCGACTTGCTTGATGTGGCGAGACAGGCAGTGGTATCCGACTTGAAAGGGACGATCCCGGACCTGCTTCGAGACTGAGAGATGGTGGGAAGATGACCATCCGTCAACTGGGAGCGCCGAACATTCTCGCCCCCTCGATGTGAGCAGAAGGAGCCGATTATGCCTGGTACTCTCAGCAAGGCAGGCCTGGCAACAGCCAGGATGGCCGCGGAGGACTTCCTGCTGAAATATAAAGCAGCGCTCAAGGCGAAAGGAATCAAGCCGGTCCTCCAGGCCAACAAACAAGAGCACTCTGTCATCGGCTTTTTTAGCGGCAAGGAAAAGATCTCCGGCCTTAATCCCGTTGCATTTGGCGACATAAAGCGCGGATGCGAGACGGCGACGGTGACGCTTCACCCCCATCCTGACTGGAACGGTATACAGTTGCAGTCGTCGAAGACGCTAGATAACGTTCCGCAGGCCCTCGACGACATCAGGAAAAGGAGCATCTTTCCGAATGAGCAATTTATTTCCGGGCACATGATAAATGCTAATTTCGGTGGCGACCATACGGATCCCGGCAATCAGACGACTCTCACCGTCGCGGCCAACGGTCAGCACGACTTCGACGACGGCATGAAGGCAGCCGCCGTAAGGATGGGTAAAGCCATCTGGGAGATGTGCAGGGTCAGTCAGGCCGCGGACGCGGCCACATATCTGGAGAAGCTGTACAGCACCTGGACCATCAAAATCGATGTCACCGTCAGCGCGAACTCATGGTGTGACATATATAATGCCGATCCAGCACTTCAGAATGATCCAGCCGTGAAAAATAATCAGTACCCACTGAACGCCGTCGCCACGCAGATCATTTTTACGGCGCAAGCGAACGGTACGCCGGACGAGGATGATATAGCGGCCAATCTTGAGATCCATAAAAGCAAGATGGCGCCAATCGCAACCGCTATAACCGAGTTCAAACAATTCATAGACGAAGTCGCCAGATTCGAGCTGAATCAGCCAGCGCCGGCGACGTTGACGCACAGATCGGCGGTGGCGACGGCCACGACCCCGCTGACCGGCCCGCCAGTGCCTTACGCAGTGCCGGGAACGCATCTCCCACTCAAGCCAAAAGCAAAGGGAAAGGGGGGGACGGCAAAGCCGAAGAAGCCGGTGTCAGTGAAAGTCCCAGGTTACCTCAGCTACGGCACAGCCCGCGTAGAATTGGCAGCGGGAGGCGACAATGAAATCGGCGTAAACACCCCAAACTGCCCTTGGGTGGACGTTGAAACGAGCCTGACGGGTGACCCCATATTCTACGTTACTACGCAGAACTCGAAGGCTGACGGCTCGGCCTATGTTACCCGTGAGAATAAAGTTAAAGGTCGGATCGTGGTAGCCGGAGCGGAACTGAAAACTGCTCCGCTCCCACTCGCCGACGGGGAGACAATCCGCGTGTACGACGACTCTGAAGAAACTCAAGGTTACTATGAGCTCACCTTCGAACAGAAATGACCGGAGGGGTTCTTCGTGGTACCTGCTGGGCTGTCTGGGACGCCAGGGCTGCTTCGCCAGGTGCGCACCGCTGGCGTATTTTGTCTAGCTCCTGTTCTGGGAGCCTGGCCGCGGCGCCGGCCCGGGTTGGGTCCAGCAGGGCCGCGCTTTCGCGTAGCCAGTGCGGGGAGGCGGTGACGCCGATGAAAGCGGCGAGCTGGCGGAGCCGTTCCTGCGGATCGGCCATCAGGTCCGCATAGGAGAGCGTCATGCATGTTTCCGCTGGAAGGCCGGACAGCTCGGATACCCCCGCCCGTACCAGTTCCGACCACAGGGCGGCGAAGCGTGCCACCGGAAGGTCCAGGCTCATCAGGTAGCCGCGGTCATAGCGGTCACCGAGCACCGGCGCCAGTGCGATGGGCAGGGCGGCGGGGTCGAGCGCGGATGCGCGTTCGGGTGCGCCGTCTGCCAGCGCGCGGAAGTCGAGCGCCCCCATGGCGTCGAGGAAGAGCAGCAGCAGCCGGAACCCGGTGTGCCTGCTCATCGAGACCGCGCTGTCGGGGCCGTTGCGGTGCAGGTGGACGAAGCGGGCGCCGGGGAAGTGGCGGCGCATCCAGCCGGCCGAGCCGAGGGAGTAGCCCGATCGCTCCACCGCGACGGTCCCGCCGCACCGCGCCGCCAGCCAGCCGAACAACCGGAGGCAGTGCTGGGCCACACCCTGGTCCGGCCAGGAGGGGACTTCGGCGGCCAGCTCGTCGAACACCTGGTCGGGGTCGCCGGTCAGGTGCGGCAGGACCGTCATGCAGATGGCCGGGATGCCGCCGGACTGGGCGCTGAACCGGGTTCCGGCCAGCTTTGGGTAGAGGAACTCGGGCATGGCCGCGCCGCCGCGCACGAGTGCGTCGAACACCGGATGGGGCGCCGAGAGTGCCGCCCAGAAGGCCGCCGCGGAGATTACGCCGGTGCCGGGCAGCACGGTGCGCAGGGCCAGGGAGAACTCGCTGAGGCTCAGCACATCGGGATGGGAGTTGAGTACGTTCGAGACTGCGGTCGACCCGCTGCGCCCGGCGGTGACCACGAAGGTCAGCGACCGCAGCGGCGGCGCGGGCGTGGGATAAGCGCCGGCCGGGTCGCGCGCCACCGGGCGCCTGCTGCCGGGGAATGCGCTGTGCGTCATGCGGGCGGGCGTCATGGGCGCTGCGGGCTTATCCGGGGTGGGGGGCGGCAACTGGAGTCCCGACAGCAGGTATTCCAGATTGACGTTGATCTCCTGGGTGCGTTCGCCGAGCACGGCGCGCGCGCGGGTGTCGTCGAACCACCGGTGGTGCAGCAGGAGCGGGGCGAAGCTGGGGTGCAGCCGTGCGTAGCGTTCCAGCAACGTCAGGTCGGCTGGCGGGCTGTCCACCAGGTTGAGCCGCACCGGCGCGAGGTGCCGCATGACCTCCACCAGCACCGGTACGGGCACGTCATGGCCGTGGACCACGTGGTAGGTGTCGACCCCGCCCGATGGCCGGTGCCGGGCGAGCCGGACCATGGCCGTGGCCGCGGTCTCGACCGGCATGAAGTTCAGGTGGCCGCCGGGGGAGCCGGTGATCCGGACCTGCGGCATGTCGTGTGGTGCGCGCGGCCCCGCTAATCCGAGCAGCCTGCGCGCGGGGGCGAACGAGCGGTTGAGGAACTCCAGCGGGTGCGCCGGCAAGGCGGGGTGCGGCGGGCGGCTGGTGACCAGGACGCCCGGCCGCAGCACCACGGCCGGGCGGCGGTGGCGGGCCGACCACTCCCGCACCAGGATCTCTGCCTCGTACTTTGACTGCTCGTAGGGGTTCTCAAACCCGGTTCCGTGATCCAGCTCGTCCTCATACGCCGTTCCCTCGCGTCGCGAGCCGGCCACAAAAGCGGTGCTGACATGGACCAGCACCGGCCGGCGGGTCCCGGCGCTGGCAAGGTCGAGAACGTGCCGGGTGCCAGTCACGTTGACCGTGCGCAGCGCCGCGAGGCTGTCGTTCAGTTTGACGTTGCCCGCGCTGTGCCAGATCGTGTCCACCTGGTTGGCCAGCCGCTGGAAGTCATCCTCGGCCAGGCCCAGCCGGGGGGCGCTGACGTCGACGCGGACCACCCTCACGCGCCTGCGCGCGTCCGCGATCGCCGCCGGGGGCGCGCCGGTCAGTTCGAGGAAGGCCAGCACCCGGCTCATCGCGTCTTCCGACCTGGCGTGGGCGAGCAGGACAAGCGCCAGGCGCTTGTCGCGCAGCAGCTCCCGCACCAGGTGCAGGCCGAGGAAGCCCGTCCCGCCCGTGATGGCGATGTTCACGATCCGGCGTTCCGCCCTTCGGCCATGCTTACCAGCGGCACCGTTGCCAGAGCGCCACTGATCCCTTGCCGTGTGGCCATGGGATGGTCTCCTTCACCGAAACACCGCTCCCGCGCTAGGTGAATATAGGGTACATAAGGTTCAAAATGCCCGCCGCGTTATGTCAGCGACATGGAATCTTTAGGAGGACTGGATGGCACATCCGAACGAGGACGTTGTGCGGGCAGGCTTCGCGGCTTTCGCGCAAGGGGACATCGACGCGTTGCGGCGCCAGCACTTCGCCCCGGATATCCGCTGGCATTTCCCCGGCCGCGGCCCGCTCGCCGGTGATCACGAGGGCGTGGACCAGGTGATCGAGTTCGTCGGCCGGCTCTCTGGTCTCTCGGGTGGCACGCACCGCATTGAGCTGCACGATGTGATCGGCAACGACGAGCACGTCGTCGCGCTGCACACCACCCGCGCCGAGCGCAACGGCAAGCAGCTTGAAATCAACGCGGTACAGGTATTCCACGTCCGCGACGGCAAGGTGACCGAGGCCTGGACCCAGCACGCCGACCTCTACACCGTGGACGAATTCTGGTCCTAGGGCCATAGGCGGTGCTGCCGTCCGGGGGAACGCTACCCAGCGGTGAATGCGCCGCCGCCCGCGTGCGCGGGGGTGGTGATGAGCAGGCTGCCGATCAGCCCGGTGGCCGGCCCGATCGGAGGCAGGCAGCAGGCAGGACGCTGCCGGTGTCGCTGGTGACAGAGGTGACTTTGACGGTGGCAGTGTGGTGATGGCCAGCCCAGTCCGGGTGGCATGCCCGGCGGTGATAGCCGGGCATGCCACTGCTGGTGGGGTGTGGCTGGTCAGGCCAGCGTGGAGCACTGGCCGGTGGCCGGGCCGCCGACGGTGTTGGGGTGGCCGTTGTCGGTGGGTGGCGGGGTGTTGCCCGAGCACGACAGCGGGCCGCTGATGGTGCTGGCGGACACGGCCGTGCCGCCGCTGTTACCGGTCAGGCTGACCGGGCCGCTGACCGCGGCCCCGGCCAGGATCACCCCGCCGGTGTTGCCGGACAGGCTGACCGGCCCGGTGGCATCGGCCGCGCACGGTGAGCTGCTGCCTCCGCCGAGCAGGACCAGTCCCGACGCGCCGGTCACCGCCACCGGGCCGCTGATGGTGGTGCCGCAGGCGGCCAGGCTGCCCGCCCCGCTGGCCGACAGCGGCCCAGACAGGTGCGAGGCCACTGCCGAGAGCACCGCCCCGCCGCTGATGCTCACCGGGCCGTTGACCGTGGCGTGGTCTAGGCAGATGACCCCGGAGCGGGCCACCAGCGGCCCGTTGTGGGTGCCGGTGATGGTGGTGGTGCACCCGCCGGCCGTGATGGATAGCCCCGCGGTGGCAGTCTGCGCCGGGCTGCCCGAATCGGTGACCTGCACGGTGAAGGGGTAGCTGCCCGCCAGCACGGGGGTGCCGGAGATGACCCCGCTGGCGGGGTTGAGCGACAGGCCCGGCGGCAGCGCCCCGGCAGTGACTGACCAGGTGTACGGCGGCGTCCCGCCGGTAGCGGCCAGGGTGGCTGAGTAGGCCGTGCCCACGGTGGCGCCGGGCAGGCTGGCGGTGGTCACCGACAGCGGCTGGACGGCGGAGGGCACGGTGGTGACTGCCAGGCCGAATGGAGCCACGCTCTGGAATCCGGTGATAGTGGAGGTGACGGTGTTGATGGCGGTGCTGATCACCGAGACCATGCCCTCCTGGGTGATACCGACGTAGACGCTGGCGCCGTCCGGGCTGGCCGTCACAGCCTCCGGGAGGTTGCCAACCGGAATGGTGGCGGTGACGGTGTTGGTGGCGGTGCTGATCACCGAGACCGTGTTATCGCCATCGTTGGTGACGTAGACGCTGCCGTCCGGGCTGGCCGCCACGCCTGCCGGGCCGTTGCCAACCGGAATGGTGGCGGTGACGGTGTTGGTGGCGGTGCTGATCACCGAGACCGTGTTGTCGTTGATGTTGGCCACATACACCTGGCTGCCGTCGGGGGTGACCGCCACGGCGTCCGGGGTGAAGCCGACGCCGATGGTGGCGGTGACGGTGTTGGTGGCGGTGCTGATCACCGAGACCGTGCCACTGCGGGTGGGGGCGCTGATGACGTAGGCCGTGCTGCCGTCCGGGCTGATCGCCACGTCCGCCGGGCCGTTGCTAATCGGAATGGTGGCGGTGACCGTGTTGGTGGCGGTGCTGATCACCGAGACCGTGTTGCCCCCGGCGTTGGCGACATACACCTGGCTGCCGTCGGGGGTGATCGCCACGCCCGCCGGGAAACTGCCGACGCCGATGGTGGCGGTGACGGTGTTGGTGGCGGTGCTGATCACCGAGACCGTGCTGTCATTGCTGTCGGTGACGTAGGCGGTGGTCCCGGCCGGGTTCACCGCCACGCCTTGCACGCCGTTGCCGGCCGTGATAGTCGCGGCCGTGGTACCGGTGGCCAGGTCATAGGCGAACACCAAGTTGCCGCCGCCTCCCGGACCACCGCCCGAGCTGCCGCCTAAGACATACAGGAACGGCGTGCCAGCCGCCGCAGCCGCCGGGCCAGCGGCTGCGACCAGGCTGGTTAAGGCCAGGGCGGCCGCCAGCACCAGCAGGCGCCGCCATAGGCGGCCTAAGACGCGCGGACGTGGCAGATTGATCACAAGCATGTCTGTTCCTCCCCAGAAACAAGCGCCGCACCCCTGCGACCTTCAACGGGCCCCTCTCACGGCACGGCGCACCACAGCCGGCCGCGCCACCGCCCCAGGGTCCCGGGACTCACCAGTGACAGGCCAGCCACGCCGCCCATCCTCACACGCCGCCCCGGGCCAGCGCCAGGCATCAACGCCCCCCGCAGGGCGATGGCAGCCCTGACCCAGCCGGTCAGCAGGATGCTCACTTACATGT
>DASXMU010000387.1:0-2141 GCA_036495485.1 Streptosporangiaceae bacterium | reverse complement strand
GCGAGATCCTCGCTGTACCGGGCGAAGGTCCTGGCCGGGATCCGCAGCCTGGCCTGGACCGCTTCGCCGGGCGCGGCCCGGACCGGCGCGAAGGCGGCCAGGGCCCGCACCGGCCGGCCGCAGTCGGTTCGCCCGGCTGGCTCGGCCAGGTAGGCCTGCACGACCTCCTTGCCTGGTCGCGTGCCGGTGTTCCTGACGGTCACCGTCAGCTCCAGATCCGCGCCCTCGGCCACCTCGGCCGGGCAGCCGATCGACTCGTAGGCCCAGGTGGTGTAGCCAAGGCCGTGCCCGAACGGGTACCTCGGCGCGATGCCGCGCTTGTCGTAGCCCCGGTAGCCGATCAGCAGCCCCTCGGCGTAGCGCAGAACCCCGTCCTCATCGGGGACCGCACGCGGCACCGGGCAGTCGGCCGCCGCGACCGGCAACGTGACCGGCAGCCGCCCACCCGGCTCGGCCGTGCCCGTCAGCACGTCCACAAGGGCCGAGCCGAAAGCCTGGCCGGGCAGCCACGCGTAGATGATCGCGGCCACCCGATCGGCCCAGGGCATCAGCACCGGCATGCCGGAGTTGACCACCACGATCGTTCTGCTGCACGCGCCGGCCACGCGGCTCACCAGCTCGTCCTGCCGGCCGGGCAGGGCCAGGGTCTCCCGGTCGAAGCCCTCGCTCTCGGTGAGCTCGGCCGAGCCGACCACGACGACCGCGGCGCCGGCGGCCGCGGCCACCGCCTCGGCCTGCGCCAGCAGCGCCTCGTCCTGCGCGTCGGGCACCAGGCCGAGCCGGACGGCCAGCGGGCCTGCGCCGTCCGCCGCCGGGCGGAACTCCAGCCGCAAGACGGTATCGGCCTGCGCCTCCAGCCAGAGGCTGGCCCGCAGCTCACCGGGGCGGGTCATCGCCTCGACCGGATCGCCGGGCACGGTGGTGACGCCGTCGATGACGGTCAAACCGTCGGCGGACACCGTCAGCCCGCCCACCCCGGCCGCGCTCAGCCGGTAGGAACCCGGCGCCGCGGTGCGGACCGCGGTCGTGAGCACGATCATCCCCGGCTGCCCCCAGCCGATCCCCGCCGGGACCCCGTCCCACCAGGCCAGGCTCGCCGACCTGCGGTGCTCGGTGGCCAGCAGGTCGCCGTCGCCGCTGAAGAACTCGAGCCGGACGCCGACCTGTCCTGTGACCGGGTCGCGCAGGGACTCCAGCGGCGGTTCCGGCAGCGACTGCCAGGTCTGGCAGCCGACGGCGGTGACGACGCCGGTGAACGCTGCCCGCAGGGCATCTGCCGGGGTGTCCACGCTGACCGGGCAGACGCCCGCGCTGCCGCCACCCTGGATGGTGGGGTAAACAGCGGCGGGGCCGATCACGGCCAGGTTGCTGACCGTCCGCGGATCCATGGGCAGCACGCCGCCCGCGTTCCGCAGCAGCACGAACGAGGCCGCGGCGGCGGTTCTCAGCAGGCCGGGATCTACCAGCTCGGGCAGCTGACCGGCCGGGCTGACCGGTTCGCCGTTCCCGCTCCCCTGCAGTGCGCCCACCCGGCGGGCCAGCCGGAG
This sequence comes from Streptosporangiaceae bacterium, assembly GCA_036495485.1. Classification (GTDB taxonomy): domain Bacteria; phylum Actinomycetota; class Actinomycetes; order Streptosporangiales; family Streptosporangiaceae; genus PALSA-505. The sequence continues at coordinate 594 of DASXMU010000387.1, read as the reverse complement.
CAGTCTGACGACCTTGTCGTCCAGCAGTTCCTCGCTCACCGCCCGTTCGGCAACGGCGCTGGTCAGCAGGTCACCCCACGGTCCATCGGGGCCCGGCATGGACAGGTCGAGCGTGGCGGTGGCAGTCTCCCGCGTGCTGCGGGCCGCATGCCAGTCCGAGGTGACGACGCCGTCGAAGCCCCATTCGTTCTTGAGCAGATCCCGCAGCAGCCGGATGTTCTCGGTCATCCGCTCCCCGTTGACCCGGTTGTAGGCGGCCATGACCAGCCAGGCCCCCGCCTCGCGCACGCACGCTTCGAACGGCACCAGGTACAGCCCGCGCAGTACGCTTTCCGCGATCTGCGCGTCATAGGTCCAGCGCCCGGTTTCCGAGTCGTTGCCCACGAAGTGCTTGATCGTCGCCGCCACACCCGCCCGCTGTATCCCACGCACGCAGGCAGCGGCCAGCCCGGCGGCCAGCACGGGATCCTCGGCGAAGAACTCGAACCCACGTCCGCCGTACGGGGTGCGCATCAGGTTGACGGTGGGCGCCAGCAGAATGTCGACACCCTTGCCGCGGGCCTCCGTGCCGAGGGCCAGCGCTACCTGATGGAC
>DASXMU010000386.1:0-6714 GCA_036495485.1 Streptosporangiaceae bacterium | reverse complement strand
GCCGAACAGTTCGGTGGCCACGCTGTCGTGCAGGTCGGCGCAGACCAGCACGGCTTCGGAGTGGGTGCGGGCCAGGGTGGCGGCCAGGTTGGCGGCGACCACGCTGGCTTCGGGCCCGGCGGAGGTGCCCGCGACCAGCAGTACGTGGCTGCCCTCACCCAGCGAGACGGCCACGCTGTGGGCCAGTTCGGTGAACGCCTTGCCCATCCGGGACCGCGGCGCGGCCAGCGACACCTGACGGCCAAAGGAGTTCCGGGACAGATCCAGCATCACCGGAACATCCAGCAACCGCTCCACGTCCTCTGTGCTGCGGAGCTTCTTGTCGCGGCGCTCGGCGATGAACGCGCCGAGCAGGCCCAGGATCAGCCCGGCTGTCAGGCCACTGGGCAGTACCAGGGTCCTCGACGGGTCGGTCGGCGAGCCGGGCCGGCTGGCCGTGGTGATGATCCGCCCACCGGTGACGTTGGCCGCCTGACCGGTCAGCGTGCTGATCTGCCTGCTGAACGCGTTGATCGCGGTCCTGTCGGAACGCACCTTGGCATCGTCGGAGAGCCGGGTCAGATCGTTGGCCGGCAGCGTGGGGATCTGGTTGTTGAGGCCGGCTATCGTGCTGTCCAGCGTGGTGATCTTGCCTTTGAGCGCATGGATCTGGCTGTTGATCGTGTTGGCGGCCACGGTGCTGCGGTCCGCCAGGTAAGCCTTGGCGAAGGCGTTCGCGCAACTGGCGGACTTGGCGGGACTGCCGGTGCCGCAGGCGATGTCCAGGATTCCCGAGTTCGGCGGGACGGTGACGTTGATCTGCCTGGCCAGCTGGTAGGGGGTGAGCGGGCTGCCCATCAGGTTGCCCGCGGCCGATGCGACCGCGGCCGACGTGACGACCTGTGCCTCGCTGTCGAGATCGATCACGCTGCCCGACCGGGCGCCGGTGACCTCGTCACTCTGGTTGGCCCCCGTCTTGAGGATGTACACGGACGCGACCGCGGTGTACGTCTTCGGCGCGAGCTCCGCGTAAGCCAGCCCCCCGACGATGCCCACGAGAACCCCGGCGAGCACGACCCACCGGCGGCGGCGCACCGTACCTGTGTACCCCAGCAGGGTGCTGGGGGCCGGCGGCTCGCTGGATTTCATGCTCCGCTGCTCCTTGTTCTAACGCCGCTCACCTGCGCGGGGCAGCCGTCACTGGGACACGTCATGTGCAATTCCCCCCGTGCACTGTCGACGCTCGAACCGCCTCACTGGATGACATCTCATCCCGCGTGACTGGCCGGATTCCCCCGATTCCGGCTAGTGCGCCCGCATGGAACGCCTCTGTCATCGAACAGGTTATAGGGCGTACATCATCTGCCCAGCAAAGGTTCGCTTATTTCCCAAGCGGAGCCCGGAGTGCTCCACGCGAACATGTCTAATCTTCTTGCTATGAACCACCATACACGCGAGCCTCGGCGGCCCAGTCGGCGTCGTGGTCTCGTCACGCTGGCCGCCGCGGCCAGCCTTGCCGTCGTGGCGGCGGCCTGCAGCGGCCAGCCACCAGCTCCGGTGCCGTCCAGCGTCCCGGCCCCCTCCGCGGCGCCCTCTGCCAAGCCGTCGGGTGCGCTGAACGGGGCCGCCAGGTCAGGGGTGAGCGGGGGTGCCCTGTTCGGTGGCAACGCCCCGATGGCTGAGGAGGAGTCGCAACTGGGCCGCAAGCTGGCCATCGTCCGGGTCTATTACCAGATAGGCCAGTCTTTTCCCGGCCCCAGCAGCAGTCAGCTGCTGGCCCGGGGCAGCACGCTGCTGGTGAGCCTGGACAGCAGCACCAGCGGCCCGGGCTATTCGTCCATCGCCGCCGGCGACGACGACACGGCCATCCTCAGCTTCCTGCAGGCCGTGAACCAGGCGGCCGTGCAGTACCACCTGCCCGCGATCTACATCTGCTTCGAGCACGAGCCCGAGAACTACCTGCACGCCAAGCTGGGCTCCGCCGCGGAGTTCATCCAGGCCTGGGATCACGTCCACCTGCTCGCCAGGGCCGCCAACCTGGACTGGGACGGCGGCGGACGGCTGCACTGGGTGTGGATCATGGTCCATAACGCCTACCAGCTCAGCGGCGGGGCCCGCCAATGGTGGCCCGGGTCGCACGAGGTCGACATCGTCGCGGCCGACGGTTACAACAGCTACGCCTGCCGGCTGGCCAAGAACTCCCCGCAGGTGAGCCAGGGACAGGCCACCCCGGCCTCGATCTTCAGCCCGGTCGTGCGGTTCGCCCACAAGCACGGCCAGCTGCCGGTGTTCATCTCCGAGTGGGGCAGCGACCCCGATCCGGTTGGCACGCAGCCCGGGTTCATCCATCAGATGGAGTCCTTCGTCGCGGCCAACCCCCTGGTGTACGCGGTGCTGTACTGGGACAGCACCGGCGTCGGCTGCGACTACAGCTTCAACCGGGAATCGTCGTCCATCTCCGCCATGAACACGCTGGCCCATTCCAGCCGGCTGCAGGGTCATCTCACCGGTTAATCGCTTTGCGTGGGGACGAAATACCTGGAATACACGATCTGATCACGATAGATCGGTATCGTCCTGTTTTATGGTTGCTCTGCGTCATCAACCGGCCTGGCTGAGACCTGCCGCGCTGCGCGGAGCGGTGTTCGCCTGGCTGGAGGAGGTCAGCTTCCGCACCGGCATCGCAGCCTTGGCCAGCCTGGGCGTGGTGGTCTGTGGCGGGACTGCCGCCGGGATCCTGGTCGCATCCGGCGGGCCGATCGGGGTGGCCCGCGCCGTGACGGCGCCCGCCCTGCCCGCCGTGCGGCAGGTGCCCACCCACCCCAGGACGGCTGCCGCGCGCCCGGCCCCAGTCCACCATGCGCCACGACCTGTGCACCGCCCCATGACCCCGGCCCAGCCGGTGCCAGTTACCAGGCCGGACGCGCCGTCCCGGGGCGACGGCGAACATCGGGGGCACTCCGCCGCACCGCGCTGGCCCTGGCCCTGGCCTTGGCCCTGGCCCGGCCACTGGCCGGGGGCGCACGGCTGGCCACCGCCGGGCCACTGGCCAGGGTCAGGCGGCTGGCCGCACCAGCACGGCTGGGGTCAAGGCTGGCCCCAAACCCGCTGATGCCCTGCTGGCTCAACAGGGACGGTACAGTGCGCACGTGACTGGGGAGCAGGGAGATAAGACTGGCCGGGGCACTGTTGCGGTCGTGGTGATCTCACACCGTGCCCCAGCGCAGATCGAGCGGCTGGCAGTACGCCTTGCGGGCGGGCGGGACACGATGGTCGCCATCCATCACGACCCGGACGGTGAGCCGCTGAGCCTGCGGCCTTCCCCGTCGGTGGCGCTGGTGCCGGATCCGGTGCCCTGCCCCTGGGGCAGGACGGGCATCATCTTCGCGATCCGCAAGAGCCTGGAGTGGCTGCGGGCCAATGTTCCCGAGCTGTCCTGGGCGCTGGTGATCTCCGGTCAGGACTACCCGATACGCGCGATGGAGGCGATCGAGGACGAGCTCGCCAGCGCGCCCTGCGACGCGTTCATGCGCAACTTCCGGGTGGACGGAGACCCGGCCGGCGATGTGCACCACTGGCAGGCCTCCACCCGCCACAGGTACTTCTACCGGCGGCGCCTGCCGGGCTCGCCCCGGTCGGTTCCGCTGCCCTGGCCGCGGCGGCATCCGTTCAGGAACGGGGTCGGGCTGTACGCGGGTGAGCAATGGGCCGACCTGTCGGCCCGGGCCGTGCACAAGGTGGTCGACTCGCCGCTCAACGACCCGGTGGTGCGGTTCCTGGAGCGTTCCCCCAACGCCGACGAGGGATGGCTGGGCACCGTTCTGATCAACGGCCAGCCGGAACTCACCGTGGCCAACCACCGGCGCCGCTACGTCAGGTGGCCCGGTGGGACACCGCACCCCGTCATCCTCGGCCCGGACGATCTGCCAGCGCTCCAGGAGAGCGATGCCTTTTTCGCCAGGAAGGTGGATCTGACCGCCTGGCCCGAGGCCTTCGACGCTCTCGACGACCTGGCCAAGACCAGACCCGACGACCCCTGAGAAACCTCCGGACGTCCGCTGCGGAACCTCCGGCTTCCCGCGGCCGCCCGCTAGGAGGGCCTGCTGACCCGCCAGCTTGGCTCATGCCCGAGCCAGGCGGTGAGCCGTTCGTCGTGCGGGCGGAAGTGCTCTTCCAGTTGCGCCCGCACCGTCTCAGGCATAGGTGAGCGGGGGCGGGCGTTCCGCGCGGTGAACGCCGGGGTGTGCGAGGGCAGGCCGAGGAAGCTGAGCACCTGGCCGTAGGCGGGGCCGGGGTCGGCGAAGAAGACATCGCTGTCGACCAGGTGGATGCGGTCCCGGCCGAAGGTCTTTTCCAGCTGTGCCAGGTGCTCGGCGTAGTGGCCGCGGGCCCGGTAGGTGTAGTGGTCGTGGGCATAGCTGTGGTAGGTGGGGTCGGCGATGATCCGCTCGACCTCGCCCTCCAGCCGCGAGTCCTCCAGATCCAGCGCCCGCTCGAACGACTCGGTCTCATCGCCGAAGCCCGTCTGGTGGGCGTGGGCTGAGTAGGCCCGCTCCACCGGATCCCGCAACAGCACCAGCAGCCGCACTCCGGGCAGGTCGCGGTTGATCCGTTCGGGCGCCAGCGGGTGGAACATGTAGTTGGCGGTGGCCTCGAAGGTGACCGGGGCGGCGCCACGGGCGGCCAGCCTGGTGCGGGCCGACAGCGGGAAGTGACACTGGTACCAGCCGAGCCCGTGGGTGTACTTGTGGTCGAAGTAGTGCATCTCCTTGCGCGGCAGGGTGCCGTTGAAGACGGCCGGGTGCTGGCGCAGCAGGTGGAACATGGACGTGGTGCCGCACCGCTCTTCGCCCACGATCAGGAAGCTGGGGAGCATGCGGGCATGGCGAAGGGGCCGGCCTGCCGACACCAGCCCCCAGCGGGCGACCCGCCTGCCGAGCTGATGCCACCCGGTGTGCGCGGGCTCCGCTTCCCTGCGGTCCGCCCAGGCGCTCTTGCCGGATCCGGCGCCCGGCGCCGTCTTCCCGTCCGGGCTCACGTGCTGACCCGGGTTCCGGGTGGGGCGAAGACGACCCAGGTGGGTCCGGGCAGGAAGGCCATCGGGCTCCCACTGGAGTCGAAATAGTTGGTGAGTGAGGTGGTATGCGGCTTGGACCAGGTGCCGGACGCAGCCGTGCCACCGCTGCCGCCGGTGATGCTGCCGGAGAACACCTGGGCCCGGCCAGTGCCGGCGACGCTGGCGGCCGGCACAACGATCCCATGCCGGGGGTTGACGTTGACCGTCTTGTAGGAAACATCCTGTACGACCAGGTTGGCCACCTGGACGGACGGTCCACCGCTTCTGAGCCCCCACCGGTCGGTGCTGGAGTCGAAGCTCCAGTCCTGGGTGCCCAGGCCCGGGATAGTCAGGGTGACGCTGCTGGGCCTGGTGACGCCGGTGCTGGCCAGCGTGCTGCTGCCGGTTTCGGAGCCGCGGTACTGGAAGATCCCCGGGGGCGCAGTGTCGCGCGCCGCACCGGAGATGGCCCGTGGCGTGGCGGTCACCCCGGCCGCTGACGAGGTGTACAGCGAGGTATGTGTGGTGTAGCCGGCATCGACGACCTTCGTCGAGTCCAGCAGCCTGACGAAGAACGCGGCCGCCGACCCGTCGTAACCGACCAGTGGGTGCATCACCGCCAGCGCTTCCCGGTCGGTGGGGTTGATCGAGGTGATCGGGCCAACGGTGGCCGACTGGCTGGACTGGTAGACGGCGATGTAGCGAACCGGTGAGCTGATCTCCTCGTACACCACATCCGCGGAACTCAGCCCCTGCGGGCTGCTGCCCGACACCATCAGTGCTACGGCCGGCTTGGCCGCGTCGGCCGTGCTCGCGGCCGGCAGCCCGGTCAGCGGTGCCAGCGGATGGCTGGAGCTGACCGCGCTGGCCGAGGTGCTCGAGGATGGCGACGGGGAGGGAGACGACGAGCCGGCGCCCGGGCCGGCCGGATTCGGCAGTGCCTGGCCACACCCGGCGACGGCGACTGTCAGCCCAGCCATGGTCATCAGGCCTGCCGCCCTGAGGCGCGCTCGCGGCGACCTCCGTCCGGGCATGTCCTTGGCGCCCGCCTGGAACCCCCATGCTCTGCTGCGCGGTGCCCCGTCCCCCACCTCATTGCGCCGTGGAGTCCGGGGTGTCCCTGGGCTAGCACTGTGCTCGGTCACTCAGAAACCCTTTCAAAACTCCTGGCCGCTCGTCGACTGTCGCAGATCACAGTGTGGCTCCATGATCTTTTGAGGATTTGAAAGGGGGTTTTTACTACTGGCAGGGCTCCCCTTGCCTCGCAAGGGCGAGGCAAGGGGAGCCCTGGGCACGCTCTTAGCGTCCGGGAACCCGGTCGGCCGGGTCGCCGTGGGTGTCGCGGGAGCGAACCGGGCGGTCCTGCGAGTCGGGCAGCTCACTGTGTGCGCGCCCGCCGCCCACTCCGTCGCGGCTGTCCGAACCCATCCGGGCCTGGGCGCCCGGCTGCGGTGGCCGGATGCTGATCCGGCCCAGGGTCGGCAGCGCGGCCGCACCGACGATGGGAGTGCGCATGCGGTGCAGACGGCGGATGCAGTTGCTGCCTTCTTCGCGGCTGGTGCGGTTGACTTCGACGGTCAGCAGGGCGGCGTCGGCGAATTCGGCCAGGGCGAAGGTGTCCGCGCCGTCGTCTCCGGCCTGGGCTTCGATCACCACGTAGCGGGCGTCGCGGCGCAGCT
>DASXMU010000385.1:0-3014 GCA_036495485.1 Streptosporangiaceae bacterium | reverse complement strand
ACGGCGAGCCCGTCCACGTGCCAGCCCCTGATCAGCGACTCCCAGGCACTGGGCTCGTCGAAGCTGCCCTGCCCGCGCAGTGCTTCCGCGATCCTGGACAGCTGCGTGGTGGTCGCCACATAACAGCAGATCAGGCCGCCGGGCACGAGCAGGCGCGCGGCGGCGTCGGCATATTCCCACGGGGCGAGCATGTCGAGGACGACCCGGTCGAAGACCTCGCCGGCGTCCTGCGCCTCGGTCAGATCGCCCACGATCAGCCGCCAGGCCGGTGGCGGCCCGCTGAAGAACTTCTCGACGTTTCTCCTGGCCACCTCCGCAAAATCGGTTCTGCGTTCGTAGGATACCAGACACCCTTCGTCGCCGATGGCGCGCAGCAGCCAGCAGGACAGCGCTCCCGACCCGGCGCCGGCCTCCAGCACCCGTGCACCCGGGTACATGTCGGCGAACGCCACGATCTGGCCGGCGTCCTTGGGGTAGATCACCGCCGCACCGCGCCCCATGGACAGGGTGAAATCGGCCAGCAGCGGCCGCAGCGCCACGTACGGCGTGCCGCCGGAGGAGCGCACCACGCTGCCGTCCGGCTGGCCGATCAGGTCGTCGTGCGCGAGAGAGCCGCGGTGGGTGTGGAATGACTGGCCGTCGGCCAGGGTGACCAGGTGCTTACGCCCCTTCGGGTCGGTGAGCTGTACCTGGTCTCCCGGCTGGAGTGGACCGCTGCTCTGACGCTTCACGCCCGTCAGGGTAGCGGTGGCAGCCGGGTGGGTGATCGCTGCTGAGTCAGCTACCAGCGAACGCGTGATCGAGGTCGCGGGTGACGAGCACGCCGAAGACCTTGCCCGACGGCTCGACGAGCAGGTACTCCGAGGCCGGTGACTTGCGCACGGCCTCGAGCAGATCCATACCGGACAGGTCGGCGGACAGCACCAGGCTCTCGTCCAGGCTCCGGGCCAGCGAGCCCGCCTCGACCCACGGCCTGCGCTGCGGCGGGGTGGCCATCACCGCCGACTCGTTCACGATCGCGATCGGCTTGTCCTCGTGGTCGACCACCACGAGCGCGCGGGCCTGGGCCGCGTCGGCGCGCCTGATCGCCTCCGCGAGCGGCAGGCTGGCCTGGATCGGGATGGCCCGCCTGGCGAGCAGCCTGGCCTGCAGGCCAGGCAGCTTGTCGCGAATCTTGGTGACCCTGATCGCCTGCCCGGCGCCGAGCCACATGAACGCGGCGATCACCGCCAGCCAGGCGATATCGAACACCTGAGCCTGCGAGTCGTCCCTGGCGAGCAGCACGAACGGGATGATCACCAGGGCGGCGGCGAGTACCCGGCCGGTCCATGCCGCGCCCAGGGTGGCCGTCCCCGGGCGGCGGGTGACCTTCCAGATCCCGGCCCGCAGCATCCGGCCGCCGTCCAGCGGCAGCCCGGGCAGCAGGTTGAACAGCCCGACCAGCAGGTTGGCCCACATGAGCTGGGCCACCAGCACTTCGGTCGTGGTGCCGGCCGAGACCACCTTGGTCAGCCCGTAGCCGATCGCGGCCAGCACCAGCGAGATCGCCGGGCCCGCGGCCGACACCAGGAACTCCCTGGCTGGGGTCTGCGCTTCCTTCTCGATCTCGGAGAACCCGCCGAGCGGGTACAGCAGGACCCGGCGCACCGGCAGGTCGAACGCCCTGGCCACTACGCAGTGGCTCAGCTCGTGCACCAGCACGGAGGCGTACAGCAGGATGACGAAGGCCGCGGCGACGACGTAACGCAACGTGCCGTGCACGGTCGTCCCGCCATTGAACGACAGGCTGTTCGCATAGAGCACGACGAACAAGCCAGCGATCAGAAACCAGTACGGCGAGATGAAGACCGGGATCCCGAACGGGCGCATGATCACGATCCCCGACTGGCGTTCAGCCTGGGGAGGGCGTTCACGCTGGGGAGTAGGCCGTTCTGGGGTCATTCCTGCCACACTTACGATGCTACGTGACGGAGGGTTGGCTGGGGGCGTATGGCGCGGCCTGGCGCCCCGCGGAGTCCGGCAAAGCCGCACGGTTGTCGGTGGCCTACCTTACGCTCCCACACGTGGGTTACCCGCGTTCCGCGCCGTCTACTGCGGCGCATCCCGATATTCCGGATATTCCGCCCGCCGAGGCGGCGGATTCTGCTCACCAGCCTTCGGCCGGTTCCGCCGAGGCCCGGGGTGCTGTCCCGGGGGGGCGACCCCCCGGACCCGCTGATGTGGCGGATTCTGCTCACCAGCCTTCGGCCGGTTCCGCCGAGGCCCGCGGTGTTGTCCCGGGGGGCCGACCCCCTGGGACCCCCAATGCGATGGCTGCGCCATCACATCCCGGGGCGGCGGATTCACCCGTGACGCCGTCGGTCGCGGCCGGTTCCCCGGCGGGGCCGCCGCCCGCGGCCGAGTTGGACGTGGTGCCTGCCGTGGCGGCTCCCCCGGCTGGCCCGCCGCTTGCGGCCGGGCTGGACGTGGCGCCCGCGTCGAGCGAAGAGCAGCCGCGGCTTCCGGCCATCTCGCCGTCGCGGGCTGGCGACTTCATGACGTGCCCGCTGCTGTACCGGTTCCGGGTCATCGACCGGCTGCCCGAGCCGCCGAGCCCGGCCGCCGTTCGCGGCACGCTGGTGCACGCCGTGCTCGAGCGCCTCTTCGACCGCCCGGCGGCCGAACGCACGCCGCAGGCGGCCCACTCGCTGCTCGGCCCGGAGTGGGACCGGCTGGTCGCGGAGTCACCCGAGTTCGCCGGGCTGTTCGACGACGAGGCGGGCCGCGAGGCGTGGACAGCCGAGGTCGTCTCGATGCTGGACCGCTACTTCACCATGGAGGATCCCACCCAGATCGAGCCCGCCGAGCGGGAGCTGTACGTGGAGACCACGCTGGAGTCCGGGCTGCGCCTGCGTGGCTACGTGGACCGGCTGGACGTCGCCAGGGGCGGCGCGGTCAGGATCGTGGACTACAAGACGGGGATGGCGCCGCGCGAGGAGTTCGAGGCCAGGGCGCTGTTCCAGATGAGGTTCTAC
>DASXMU010000384.1:0-5706 GCA_036495485.1 Streptosporangiaceae bacterium | reverse complement strand
CCGGCCCTGCGGCGGCAGCCGGAGCCACGCGACGAACGAGGCGACGTCCTCCAGCATCACCTCGTCCAAGGCCAGGCCACGGCCGGACAGGTAGCACCACCAGTCCTTCAGGTCGTGGGCATACGACTTCACCGTGTTCGGCGATTTCTCCGACGAGCTGAGGAACCCCAGGAACCGGTCCACTGTCCCGACCGGGCTCCCGTCATCTTCCAGAACCGTCCATGACACCGCATCCCACGGCATCACCACACGCTGCACGCGCACCGAATCCCCCTGTCATCTGCGTAATGGACGGGGCAAGATAACCACGTCCACCACGAGCGACACGGCGGATAGCAGTCGCGTCGTGCACGTCAAAGACAGACGGAGGATGGCTAGAGATAACATCCGGGCGCTTCCCCGCCAACGCGGCCTGGCTGGCCTGCGCCGCCATCGCGCACAACCTGCTGCGCGCCGCCGGGTCCCTGGCCAGCCTCGCCTACGCCAAAGCCCGCGGCGCCACCATCCGCCGCGACCTGATCGACGTCGCCGCCCGCACCGCCCGCCACGGCCGCGGCCAGATCACCATGCACCTGCCCGAAGGCTGGCACCGCGAACAGGAATGGATGAACCTGTTCGAAGCCGCCTGCGGCCCGCCCGCCGCCGCGGCCTGACCAGCCCGAACCCGGTCACAGCCCCCGCGAGCGGCCCGCCGCGGCCACCCAGCCCCCGTCCCCGGACCAGGAAGATCACCGCAAGCCCGCCCCAGAGGCGGGCGGCGGGACGCCCACGCCCGCAATCACCTGGGAAAACTCCCCGGGCAGAGATCGGGCCAGAAATGATCTACCGCAATTCATCGGTGGATTCAGGCTCAGTTGTTACCCCGGTTCCCACCGAGTTCATCAAGACGAACACGCCGGGATGCCGGCGGCCGGCGCGGATCACCTCGATCAGGTGCGGATACAGCAGCGGGTCACCGCCGCTGAGCTGTAGTTCTTCCATGCCCAGCGCGGCAGCCTCATCAATCGTGCGCAAGGCGAGATCCAGCGGCATATGACCAGGGTTCGGGCGCCGCCGTGAACCAGCCTCCGCCGCAAGTGGCAGCGTTCGCTTACGGTCAGAGACCATCTCGCGGTAGTAATCCTGGCGAAGATCGCAATACGGGCAACGGTGATAACAGAACACCGTCGGCTTGAGAACGAACTGCTTGAGCCTGCGCGGCGCGGTTGGCGCATCCATCGTGCGAAGCACCACCCTTCAGGTGATCGCTGACCTCTTCCACACCTCATCGTCTCCCCAGGCGAATACATCCTGTCAATGGGCCATCCACAGTTGTACGAAAAACACCTGCCCAGCCAGCGCGCGCGCCCGGCGCGGGCATGCTCTAGCTCAGCTAGACTTCCGGGCAGTTCCATGTCCGTGATGGCAGGAAACCTGGTAATTCCTTTCACAGCAGTTCCAGTGATAACAATTCCCCTCCCGGCCCAGCCAGCGAACTATTGTCACAAGAGGCACCGGTTTCCCTGGGCTCGCATTCGTGTGAGCGTCTCCCTGGCACGAGACCTGCACGTCCCACCCCTGGACAGCCGGTGCCGCAGTCGCGGCAGCTAACACCGCCAACCTCCAAACCCATCAGCGCGCGACGGTCAATATCACCAGCCAGTGCCCATGACACCGCGACGACCTCACCCCGGCTCTCGAAGTCCGCCACGCAGGCAGCAGCAGAATGCCCGCGAAACAAAGGCGGACGACCGCGCGCACGACGCAGCCCGCCAAGCCGCGAGCTGAGCCGGTCACTGATACCCACATAGATCACGTGCCCCCCGCAACACAGCCGGTAAACCCCCGCCTCCTGCGGAACAAGACCCCGCGCCGCGGTCGCATCCATCCCATGCCAGCCCGACCACGCCAGGCCACCCCACTGCGGATCCAGCGGATCCGCCCGCCCCGGATTCTCAGCCATGCCAGCATCCTGCCGCAGCCCTCTGCCTCTGAACCCCTCGAACGCTGACCCGGCTGCAGCACCCGTCCCGGAATCGATCACGACCGCTGCCCAGGCAACCGGCGGACGGCCACGTCAAACTCGATGCCCAAATGCCAAGCTCAGTGCTCAGTCACAGATGAGGCCATCCCTGTTCAGATAGGTGTTCGGATAACCAGTCGATTGTTCAGATAGACCTGATCTCTACAGTCCTGTAGGAACCGGGGATAGTTGGCCATCATCGAGGTTTTGGCCAACGCCGCAGAGTCCGCTCTCGTGGCCAGACCCGTGCGGCTGATGGCTGTCCGCGACGGTCTTTATGCCGCTGGCCTCTGCCTGCCGGTCACCCGGATGTCCCCGCCGTTGTCCTCCTCCTCGGGAATAAAGTGGGCAGTGAACCCGGTGGCCTGAAGGATCTGCTCAAGCGCCGGGAGCATGGTGTGCTCCACCGTCTTCTCGAACGGACTGACCATGTCCTCTGTGTACTCGGTGGTCGACCACCCCAGGATCACGCCGTCATCCCACATGGACAGACAGAACCCGCCGCGCTGGCCGGCCGGGTCATGCTGCCGGAACCCGGCTGCCGTCAGTTTCATGGCGATCGAGTCGGCGAGATCGCCCCACGTCTCTTCGAGCGTCTCCCGGTGTGCGGCGAACTGCTCCATCCGGTCGAGGACTTCGGGCGGTATGTCTTTGAGCATCGTGCCGGGCACGTGCATCTTGCGCGCAATCTCGTTGATCCTGCCAGCCGGGACCGTAGGCGCGGGCGCATCGTCACTGGAGGAGAGCAGGTACGGATCTGTCACGTTCCGTACGCTAGCCTTTACCGGACAGTAATTCAGCCGGAATGCGGCGACGCGGGCAGCTACCGGGATCTCCTGCTCGGTGGCCCGAAGCTCGATGACGGTACCGCTGATGTCTTTGCGGAGATCGAGGCCGAGCGCAAAGCCGACTTCGGGCGTGTGGTCGATCTTGAGGCGGGTACGTGACCTACCTGCTCGACAACAATGTGCTGTCGGAGACGCGCAAGCGCCAGCCGGTGGCGGGCGTCAAGGACTTCGAGCTGGCCGGAGTCCAGGTGTTCAACCCTTTCACTTCTAGTTCAGCACGTGGCGGGCTGCGGTGACCATGGCGGTCAGGCCCGCCTCCAGCGTTGGCTCGATCGACGGGGCGAACTGTGGCGAGTGATTTCCTGGTGCGCCGTCGAACGAGCCGGTTACGCCCCAGAAGACCGACGGCACCTTCGCGGCCGTGCCGAACAGGCCGAAGTCCTCGCTGCCCATCCTCGGCTCGATCTCTTCGGCGTCTGGCCACGCGGTCGCCAGCGACGCGGTCAGGTCCGGGTCGTTCACCGTCACCGGGAATGCGCTCAGGATCCGGTACTCCGGCGGCCGCGGCGTGGCGGAGGCGACGGCCTCGGCGTCGGTGATCCGCCGCGCGCCCGACGTCAGCTTCTCTTGCACTGCGGGGTCGAACGCACGGAAGTTCAGTGTGATCGTGGCGCTGTCCGGTATGACGTTCTCCGCGTGTCCCGCCCGCAGCCGGGACACGGTCACCACTCCCTTGTCGGACGGCGAGATCTCCCTGGCGACCAGGCCTTGCAGCCGGGTGATCACGTTCGCGGCGAGCACCACCGGGTCCACGGCCGCCTCCGGACGGGCCCCGTGCCCGCCGCGACCGTGCAGCGTCACGTCCCACGACTCGGCGGCGCCGAGGAACGCGCCGCCCCGGTACTGCACGCGGCCCGCCCGCCCGGTGAACAGATGCTGGCCCAGCACGATGTCCGGCACGCCGGTCCGGTCGAACAGCCCGTCGTCCAGCATCGCCTTCGCGCCCGCCGCGATCTCCTCGGCCGGCTGGAACACCGCGACCACCGTCCCCGACCAGTCTGCGCGCGCGGCGGCCAGCGCCGCCACCGCACCGCACAGCCACGTCACGTGCATGTCGTGGCCGCAGGCGTGCATGACCGGGGTCCGCTCGCCGCTCGCGTCCGTCGCCACCACCTCACTGGCGTAGTCGAGACCGGTCTCCTCCTGCACCGGCAGCGCATCCATGTCAGCGCGCAGCAGCACGGCCGGGCCATCGCCGTTGCGCAGCACTCCCGCCACGCCGGTGCCGCCGATTCCGGTGAACACCGTGAACCCCGCGCCGTCCAGCCGCTCCGCTGCGATCGACGCGGTCCGGTGCTCGGTGAACGCCAGCTCCGGGTGCGCATGCAGATCCTTGTACAGCCCGGTGAGGTCGCCCATCCCAGCTCTCCCTGTCTCTCGCCCCGGCACCATGTGCCGCCTCAGAACCCGGCAGCCGCTTACAGCTCACCGAGGACCGGTGGCAGGCATACCCGTAGTTTGACCGGTCCTAGCGACACCTTGACTGGGCAGGATCCTGGGTGCTGTGTTCTGGTCGGTGTGGGGGTGGGGGATGGCGAGCCGGCAGGCGGTGATGTCGGCGGCTGTGTCGGCGGGCTCGACGGCGGTCCGGGTGGTGTGCTGGTCGGCACCTGGTGCGGGGGCCGCCCCCGCGTCCGCGCCGATGTGGCAGCAGTCAGCGCCGATCCGTCGGTGGAGACGCCGCCGCCAGGCCTTTCCCCGGCGTGCGATGGCTGCGTGCCCGGCGCCGCGGGCCCGGACGTCGGCGTCGGGGCTGGGCCGGCCGCCAGTTGCCCGGAGCCGCCGTGCTGGTCGGCGATCCGGCCGGCGAACCCAACCAGGGTAGCCGCGACCAGGGCAGCGGTGACCGCCCCGGCCGCCGCAGCCCTCCGGCTGTGCCGCCCAGGCCTGGGCAGCCAGCGCACCACCATCCGGCTGGCGGCCGCTGCCCGTCCGGCGGCTATGCCGGAGAGCGTCCCGATGCCGGCTGCCGCGGCGAGCGGAGCGGCCAGCCGCCGTCGTTGCGGGACAGCCCAGCCTGGCTTGGCCTCACCCGCCACGGCCAGGCCGGGGGAGTGGGCGCTCGCGTCCGGGGTCAGGCTCGCGTACCAGCCGTAATGCGGGCTTTCGTAGCGGATCCGGTGCGCACCGAGCGCCAGCTCGGCACCCGGCACGAGCGGGGCCGGCACGTTGGGCTCTATCCGCATGCTGCTCCCGCCGGGCAGGACGAGCGACATGCTGCTGACCAGGCTGGTTACCACCGGCTGCCAGCCGATCAGCTTGATCCGGGCGACCGTTCGCGGATGCTCGCCGACCGGGAGGAACCCAAGGTCGCCTGACGGCCCCGATGCGGTCACGGTGAGGTCGTGATCCACCACCATGGTGCGGCCGTCGGTGAGAATCAGGATCCCCGCCGGCGGCCGCCGCCCGACCCGGCGGGGCCCGGTCAGCGGCAGGACGGCGGAGCCGCAGACCACGCAGTACCTGGCCTGCGGGTGGCTGAAGTGCCCATTCCCGCACAGCACCCCCTCGGCGAGCGTCGCTGGCTCCGCGGCCACGGCAGGGCCAGCCGCGACGACGGCGCGCCTGGCGGCCTCGCCTGGCCCCTGGCGGGCGATCGTCGCCGCAGCGGTCCCGGCCGCGACTGCGGCGGCTCCAGCTCCGGCAGTACCGGCCGCGGCGGCTTCAGCGGTGCCGTCAGCGGCGGTGTTGGGCCAGGTGTAGCGGCGGCGTAGCCGGCCCGGTGCCAGGGTCAGTACCTTTCCGCCTTCGAAGCGCCAGCGCAGGTGCATCACGCGCAGTGGTCCCTGCATGAACAGCCAGGTCAGCAGCCAGGTGGTGCCGACGTGGATGACATACAGCGGGATGATCGGCGAG
>DASXMU010000383.1:0-2091 GCA_036495485.1 Streptosporangiaceae bacterium | reverse complement strand
GGCACGGTGAAGCTCAGCCCGTCCAGCGCCACGACGTTCCCGTACCGGCGGCTCAGCCCGTTCAGCTCCAGCTTCCCGCCATCGCTGCCCACGAGAACCGTCCCGTCCGGCGCGCCGGCCCGCTGACCACGCGCCTTTGCTAAAGACTTGCCCAAAGAACCCGCCCGCCCGGGCCTTGCTGAATAAAATAGCTATCATTATGATAGATGGATATCTATCACGTCGGCAAGTCGGCGGCGGATGGACACGTTAGCAAGGAGACGGCCAATGGTCATGGCGCCCCCAACGGTTCCCACCCCGCCCACTCCGGATATCGCCGAGCGCCGGGCCGCATCGATGCCCGGCATACCGCTCCTGGCGCTGGGCATCCTGGGGTTCGCTGTGGGCGGCATCCTGCTGGGCGTGGGCAGCTCGTCGGGGGGCGCCGGGCCCGAGACCGTCATCGGCGTGCTGCTGCTGATCTTGTCGGGCCTTCCGCTGCAGGGGCTGACGCCGGTCATGGCCGGTGAGGCCCGGGTGATCCAGCTCTTCGGCAAGTACATCGGGACGGTTCGCGAGCCCGGCATGCACTGCGTGAACCCATACGCCCGCAAGCGCAAGGTGTCCACCCGGATCCGCAACCACGAGACGCCGCTGGCCAAGGTCAACGACCTGGACGGCAACCCGATCGAGATCGCCGCTGTGGTGGTCTGGAAGGTCGAGGACACAGCCAAGGCCATCTACGCCGTCGACGACTTCATCCAGTTCGTGTCCACCCAGGCCGAGACCGCGGTGCGGCACATCGCCACCAGCTACGCCTACGAGACCCACGGCAGTGGCGAGATGTCGCTGCGGGACAACGCCGACGAGATCACCCAGCGGCTGTCCGCCGAGATCCAGGACCGGGTGCTGTCGGCCGGCGTGCACATCATCGAATCCCGGCTGACCCGGCTGTCCTACGCCGCGGAGATCGCCGGGGCCATGCTGCGGCGGCAGCAGGCGAACGCCGTCGTCGGCGCGCGGATGCGGATCGTGGAAGGTGCGGTCGGCATGGTCCGGATGGCCCTCGACCGGCTGGAAGAGGAAGGCGTCGTCGAACTGGACGAGGAACGGAAGGCGGCCATGGTCTCCAACCTCCTCGTGGTCCTTTGCAGCGAGCAGGCCACCCAGCAGGTCGTCAACACCGGCTCGCTCTACCAGTAGAGGCGGTGCACGATCGCGGCGAGTGAGCGCAAAGGGATCCTGCTCCGGCTGGACCCCGCGGTCCACGACGCCCTGGCCCGGTGGGCGTCGGACGAACTGCGCAGCACCAACGCCCAGATCGAGTACCTGCTGCGCAAGGCACTGACCGACGCCGGCCGCATGCCCGGCCACGCCGGCAAGATGCGCCGCCCAGGCCGCCCTAGAACCTCCGAAGCCTAACTGCCGCTCCTGTAATCCTCCTGGTGACCATCGTTCTTAAAATTTCTTTTTGAAAATGAAATTTCTGAACGGTGCCGAGCGGACACGCCGGGCGGTAGTCATGAAGGCGACAGCGACAGCGATTGCCAGGGCGGCTGCCAACGCGATGACCGCGGCCGGGGACCACTGGAGGATGGCGGCGCCGGCGGCGGCGCCGGCCAGCATGGCGGCGACCGAGCCGAGCCTGCGGTGCGGTTTCGCCCCGGAACCACCGGCCAGCGCGCTGTCCGCGGTCAGCCCGGTGAGGGTGAGCGTGAGCACGGTGGTGGTCAGGTCCGGGGCGCCGAGGTGGCGAACGGTGCTGTTCTGCACGCCGAGGGCCGTGCCAAGGACGGCGATGGTGGCGAACCTGGCATTCCCGGTGAGGGGCAGCACGCCGACGGCGGTGAGGACGGCGGCCAGGGCGAGGATGAAGGCTTCCCCGGTGAACGCGATGGCCAGCCAGCGGCCGGGCTGGGTGGCGGCGAGGGCGTGCGCGGCCCGGCCACCGGCCAGTGCGCCGAGCACGAACCCGGCGATCGCGATCACCGGGGCGGCCGGGGACAGGCCGGAATGCGGGTCCACGCTGAAGCCGAGGAACACCACGTTGCCGGTCATGTTCGCGACGAACACGTGGCCAAGCTTCAGGTAGCTGACGGAGTCGACGAGCCC
>DASXMU010000382.1:0-12048 GCA_036495485.1 Streptosporangiaceae bacterium | reverse complement strand
AAGCTGAACCACCTGGAGATCGGCCGCCAGCAGCAGGATCCCGAGGACATAGCAGCCCTGCTCGCCATCTACGGCGCCAGTGCTCGCGACATCGACCGGCTCACCTCGCTAACTGGGCGCGGCGACGAGGCCGCTTGGTGGGCGCCGTGGACGCAGGTGGTCCCGGACTGGCTGAAGACGTTCGTCGGCCTGGAAGGACTAGCCGAGCGTGAGTTCGTGTTCGAGCCACTCATCCTGCCCGGCCTATTGCAGACGGCCGAGTACGCTCAGGCGGTCACCGCTGATACGCCGCGCGTGCGGCCGGATTATGGTGAGCGGTTCGTCGGCTTCCGGGTGGCGCGAGCGGCCCGGCTCACCGACCCGGACAACCCGCTGAAGCTGCACGCCATCATCACCGAGGCCGCGCTGCGGCTCGCGGTTGGCACACCCACGCTGCGCCGCGCCCAGTTCGAGCACTTGGTGGCCATGGCCGCGCGGCCCAACGTCACGATCCAGGTACTCCGTCCCGAGGACGGCTTGCACACCGCCATGACGGGCCAGTTCATCGTCCTCGACTTCGCGGACGTCCGCTCGATCGGCTACGTCGAGCTGCACGACAGCGCCGTCTACGTACAGGATCCAGACCTGGTGGAGACGTACAATCGGGTGGCGGAGAACGTGCAGCGCATCGCGCTCGGCCCCGAGCGCTCGATTGCGCTGATCGAGTCAATGGCCGGGGAGTGACCGGCGGCGGAGGCACACCACCATGAGCACCCAGGACCTGACGGGGGTCAGGTGGATCAAGAGCAGCTTCAGCGCTAACAACGGCACGTGCGTGGAGGTTGCCGCACTGGACGACGGCCGGGTCGCCCTGCGCAGCAGCAACCGCCCCCAGGATGGCGTGATCCTCTTCACCCGCGCCGAGATATCCGCCTGGCTTCAGGGCGCCAAGCACGGCGAGTTCGACCACCTCGCCTGACGCCACGTGGCGACCGCTCGTTAGTTCACGAGAGTCCACATCGTCCTGCCAGTCGGCGGTACTGCTGAGCTGGTGTGGGCGAGTGGCATATGCCCAAGCCGCGGAGTGAGTCGGCGTGTTTACAAGGCGGGCCGCCGTCTGCGGAGCAAGATGGGCTTTGTGCTCATGATGCGCCCGGCAGCTAGCACGGACCGGACGGCCGTCAGGGAGATGATCGGCGCGCGGTGCGACTGGCTGGAGTCGCGCGGACTGCCGTCGTGGCGGTTGGCTCTGGATGATCTGGTGTCGCAGACCGATAACCCGTGCGGGGACGTGTGGGTGCTGGAACTTGGCGAGGCTCGGGTGATTGGCCGGACGACGTTGCAGGAGCACGCTCCGCCGTGGGGCTGGACCGATCAGGAGCGGGCCGAGTCGGCGCTGTACATGACGACTTCGGTGACGGATCCGGCATTCCGCAGCATGAAGCCTGGAACGCTGATGGCGTGGTGGGCGGTGGATCGTGCTGCTCACGTGGGGGCGCGATGGGTGCGACGGGACTGCTTTGTCCCCGAGCTGGCGAGGTACTACCTGACTCAGGAGTATGACCTGGTGCGCGAGGCCGAGCACAAAAGCCGCCGGTTGTTCATGATGGCCCGGGCGGCGGAGCGGCTTGACCTCGCGCGTTCTCTCACAGGTAGGCGGTAGCGGCCAGGTGCAGGTCGATGACCTGCAGGAGCTTGGCGTGGAACTCTTCGTCCCAGGGCTGCTGCCCGATGTCGGTGATGGCTGTCTTGAGTCCGTCTGGGTCGACGAGGCCAGTGTCGATGAGTGGCGAGCCGTCGGCGAGCATCTGGTGCAGCAGGGAGGTGCCGTAGGTCTTGAGGGAGTGCTCGACGAGCCAGACGAAGGATTCCCGTTCGACGGGATTGCAGACGTCGTGACTGAGGCCGAGGGAGGCGAACTGGCGTCTCTGGAGGTTCTTGAACTCGCGCCAGGCGAGGGGGAGTTGCTCGCCGAGCCGGATTATGGCTGGGTGGGTGAAGGGGTGGACCGGCCAGATTCCTTTGCGCAGTAGCGGGGGTGCCGTGGTTTCCACTGATAGCAGCGTGATGGCGTTCACCACGGCCGGAGGAGCGATCTCGTCGTCGGTATAAGGGAGCGCCTGGCGTGCGTCCAGGCCGAGCCAGGGCAGCCTGTCGGTGATGTGGGTGTTCGCGGCGGCGACGATGGATGATTCCCCAGGCGACAGGGAGACCATCTCGTCGCCGCCGAGCCCCGTCACGAGTGCCCGCGCGCCGTGCTGGCTGGCAAGAGCGGTCAGGCGCGTGAACGGTAGGAACAGCGGTTCCTCGTACGGGCTGATGAGGTCGCCGCTGACGCGGGGACAGTGCGGATGCAGCGGTGGGGCATCGGCGCAGTCGACGGTCAGGTCGGTCCCGCTGAAGGGGAGGCTGGCCAGGATCTGGGCGCGACGGCGGTGCTGCTGGGGGCGCCCGGCACCGATGATCTGGAGAGCCGCGGTGGTGATCTGGCCAGGCCAGCGGCAGGCAGCGCGGGTGGCAATGATGCCGGAGTCGAAGCCGCCGGTCAGGTGGAAGACCGTGTTCTGCGGGTCTAGCGGGCGCAGGTCGAGGGCCGCATCGATCGTGGCGGTGAGCGCGGTCAGGACGTCGGCACCTGGAGCGAGGTCGCGTGGCGTGGCGTGCAGTGCCGGTTCGGGGTAGTGCAGATGCAGCGCGCCACCGAAGGTCGCGGTGGCGCGCTCAGTGAGTCGGCGGATGCCTGTAAACAGAGTCTCGGCTCCGTACCGTGGCTGGTAGATCAGCAGGCGGGCGGCCTCACGGGCACTGAGCCCGGTTGCGAATCCTCTCAGGTCGGCCATGTCCCATGAACCGTGCAGGGTGCCACCAACTGCTGCGAGGTAAAGCGGAGTGGTGCGGGCGGCTCCGGCGGCGACTATCACTGGGTGGCCGGGCTGTGTCTCAATCAGGACATAATCGGCGGGCCAGGCGGCAGCCGTGACGCGGGTCTGGTTGTAGTGCGCCGGGGCGACTGTTCTCACGTCGGCGCGGATTCGGGCGTGGCCCGCGGTGCGCTCGCGGACGGCGAGCAGAGTGCGTTTGCCGTCGCTGACGGCGAACTGCTCGGTCATCGGGTGGGGGAAGGGGCTGATCTGGCTGGTCCGGTCTGCGGTCACATAGGCCGTTCCGGTCCAGGACCAGTCTGTCGAGGCATAAGGGGTCAGGCGGAAGGTGAGCATGTGTTCCTCTGAGAGCCGGGGAGTGCGGACCCGGCGCGGCCAGGCCGGGTCCGCATACGGGCCAGACAGGCTAGGTCAGGCGATCGGGGTGTCGTAGGTCTGGGCGCCATCTGACGATCCCGACCTCTTCTTCGTCATGTGTGCCTCGACGGGTGTCTGCACTGTCAGCCTGGGAGCGCCAGCGAACAAGGTGTCGCCTGCCAGGAGCGCACCGGTGGAGAGAGCCAAGATCTCGGCTAGAAACGGTGCTTCGGATGAGCTGATAGCAGCAGCTCGCATGGGCTGCTCCCTTCACGAAGATTTCCCTGTGTGATCATGGGCCTACTCATGACCGTAATCAGCCTCTCTAGAGAAGTACATAACTTCTCTAGAGAGGTTTGTGTAGCGGTCGGGCCGTGGCCTTGGTATGACCAGACATGGTCCGGGTCCAGCCGATAAGGTTGCTTCTCTAGAGATGTCACGCGCAGCGGGAGTGTCGAAACATGGCCAGCACGGGCTCGAGCAGCCAGCCGAAGTACCGGCTCATCGCCACCGCACTCCGCGAGGCCATCGAGTCCGGCCAGTACCCGCCGGGATCGCGGCTGCCAGGCGAGAACGATGTGATGAAAGACCACGGCGTCGCCCGTGGGACCGCCCGGCAGGCGCTCAGCCAGCTCGTCAACTGGGGCATCGCAGAGCCCCGTAAGGGATCAGGGATCTATGTGCGCGACTTCCGGCCCATAGTGCGTGAGGGCATCCGCCGCCTCGGCCAGTCCACCTGGCCATCCAGCCGGTCGATCTGGTCCGCCGAGGCGGAAGGACGTGACCTGTCGGTGGACCAGATCGAGGTCACCGAAGCTGATCCGCCCCCGCATATCCGCGACCTGCTCGGTTTGGACGCAACGGCCAGAGTGATCCTGCGCAGCCGGCGGTTCGTCCTCGACGGCAAGCCGGTACTGCTTGCCAGATCCTGGCTGCCAACTCCCATCGCCGCCGGGACCGCCATCGCACAGCCTGACACTGGCCCTGGCGGCACCTACGCCCGGCTCGCTGACCTGGGGCATGCCCCGGCGCGCTTCCGTGAGGACCTGCGCTCCCGGATGCCGCAGCCAGATGAGACCGAACGGCTGGAAATCGCACCAGGAACCCCTGTGGTCGACGTGATCCGCCTTGCCGTGGATGCAGGAGGAACGCCTGTCGAAGTCAACGAGATGACCGCCGACGCCAGCGCCTATGTCTTCCGCTACGAGTTCACCGCTTGACTCAGCTACTTCGCGCGCCTCAACCCAGCGACACGCAGGCGTCGGCATAGATTTGGAACCTACAGGGTGTGCTCGAGCCACACCTTGTGCAGGCGCCAGCCTGGAAGGTATTCGCTCAGAGCCGACTGCTGAGCGCTGTCCCGCTGACTTGGCCGCGCTGTCCTCACCGAGGGTGCGCTACGGCTCGCAGTCGGCACGCCCGAGCTGCGCCGCGCCCAATTTGAACACCTGGTGGCCATGGCCGCGCTTCTAACCGTCACGATTCAGGAGACGTACAATCGGGTAGCGGAGAACGTGCAGCGCGTCGCGCTCGGCCCCGAGCGTTCGGTCGCGCTGATTGAGTCGATGGCCGGGCAGTTACCAGCACCGGAGGCACACCCCCATGAGCGCCCAGGATCTGGCGGAGGTCAGGTGGATCAAGAGCAGTTTCAGCTCCCATAACGGGGACTGCGTGGAGTTCGCTGCGCTAGATGACAGCCGGGTTGCCCTGCGCAGCAGCAACCGCCCTCACGACGGCGTGATCCTCTTCACCCGCGCCGAAATATCCGCCTGGCTCCAAGGCGCCAAACACGGAGAGTTTGACCACCTCACCTGATGCGGCCGGGGCGCCCGATGCCGATCCGGGCAGAGGGTGTCACGCCCTGGGTTCGGCTGGTGTTGCCATGCTCTCCCAAACGCGCCCCAAGGACTGACACGCTTGTCGAGTACGATCATGACGACGTATCGGCAGTCCTACGTCCAGAGGAGTGATCTTGTCAGCCCGCCGCCGTCCGGCTCCCCCATGGGTATAACCGGTATTTCGGTATCCGGCTTCAAATCCCTCCGTGCGCAGCAGCACATTGATATAAAACCGCTGACGGTAATCGCGGGCATAAATAGCAGCGGCAAATCCAGCATAATTCAACCACTGCTGCTTTTGAAACAAACCCTTGAGGCCCCCTACGACCCCGGCCCACTCCTGCTCGATGGCCCGAATGTCAGTGTAACCCGTATCGAGCAGCTCCTGTCTCGTGGACAGGGTCGTCAGGCTGCGGACAGGGACTTCTCAGTCGCCTTCTCTGTATCGGACAGGCTGGAGGTACGGCTGCGCTTTGGTAAGAGCAATTCTGGTGATATTCGGTTGATAGAACAAGCATCACCTCTCATTCGTGAGGGTCAGCCCATCACAATAAGGGAGGGGATGTCTCACAAGGAACTTGATGCAATCCTTCCCGCTAACCTCAAAGAGCAGGCGGGCCGATTTGTTACCGAAACCGATCCTGGCGGTCGCAATTCCTGGAGCCCTGGCAGATGGGGTGTAGAAAGAGATCGTTGGTTGCTCAAGGTTGACGGGCACTTTAGCGAGGGTATAGCAACATTTTCAGTCTCTATCGGCCCGGTACTTCAACCTTATCAGAATGAGATAGCCCGGATCATTCATCTGCCTGCACTGCGGGGTAATCCGAAGCGCACGTATCGGACTGCCGCCGTTGAGGAAAGGTATCCTGGCACTTTCGATGACTACACTGCTGGGATCATCGCAGCGTGGCAAAATCGAGAAGACAGTGAGAAGATCGAACAGCTAAGTGCCGATCTTGAGTTGCTGGGACTCACCTGGAAAGTCGAGGCACACCAGCTCGATGACACAAGTGTTGAACTGCTGGTCGGAAGACTTCCGCGCGCCAAGCAGGGTGAGGCAGGAGATCTAGTTAACATTGCGGACGTTGGTTTTGGTGTTTCGCAGACGTTGCCGGTGGTAGTGGCTCTACTGGCTGCTGCTCCTGGCCAGCTTGTGTACCTGGAGCAGCCGGAGATTCATCTGCACCCACGCGCACAAGCGGCTTTCGCCAGCCTGTTGCGGGCATCTGTCGCCCGTGGCGTGCGTATCGTGGTCGAGACACATAGTGCACTGTTGATCCGGGCGATCCAGACGATAGTTGCCCAAGGGCAGTTGCCCCCCGACGACATAGCATTGCATTGGTTTAGTCGCGACCCCACCTCTGGGTGGACTACAGTCACCAGCGCCGATCTTGATCGATTCGGTTCCTTTGGGGATTGGCCGGAAGACTTCGATGAAGTCAACCTTCGCACCGATCACGATTATCTTTCCGCCGCCGAAGCTGCAGAGGCTGCCTCAGCCGGATGAGCAAGATGTCGCGGCGGATCGTCGTCGATGCCTCAGTTGCCGGGGCGGCAGGGGAGCGTTCCCACCCGAGCTCTCAAATGTGCCGGCAGTTCCTCTTGGACATGCTGACCATCTGCCATAAGGCTGTGATGTCACCGGAGCTCATGACCGAATGGGGCAACCACGCATCCAACTACTCTGTTCGCTGGCTAGCCGCCATGCGTTCCAAAAGGAAAAATCGTAATGGTAACGCCAGGGGACAGCAAGGACATCGCAGATCACTTCCGCGATGATACACGTTTCACACCAAAACAGATCAGTGCTATGGAAAAGACCTGCTACTGATACTTGCGGCGCTCCAAGCGGATCGGCTGATTGCATCCTGCGACAGAAAGGTCAGAGATCTCTTCGCCCAGGTGGCACTTACATTTGACGACATCAAAAACATTGTGTGGGTCGACCCAAGTCAAGAAGACGATGATTGCTCCCCTTGGCTAGAATCAGGGGCCCGGCACTCTGCGAGCAGATGCCTGGGCAAGTCATCATAGACGCAGACGATTACCCATAACTATGTTGCACAGACGATCATTAGATTGCAGAGATGATCGCGGGCAGTGGGAGCGCAATGTGAAAGAGCCAGCGGACGAGCAGTGGGCCGGTATGACATGGGCTCCGTGGCAGCAGTTCAGCGAGACCGTCGTCGCGAGCGTCATCCCAACGACGCCCGGGATCTACCGATTCCGTACGCACGATGAGCCGACACTGCTCTACATCGGCATCGGCGGCAACCGGCGGCGGCGGCTTCGCACGCTCCGAAGGTGGAGTAGGAAGGGTTCGAATGCATTCGTGCGGCGACCTGGTGAGAAGCGGCCCTTCCGAGGCCATTTCGCCGCTCCAGCGCTCGCACGCTGCGAGGAGGTCGGCTGTGTGGTTGAGGTCTCGTGGTCGTGCGCCACTTTTCCGGACCGCCAGGAGCGGGAGAGGGTTGAAAGTGCGCTCATCGCGCGGCACCTTTGTGAGACCGGCGCGGATCCCCCCTGGCAACATGGTGGTCGCGGTGTCGAACAGTATCTCGCCGATCGCCGCTCCAAGGGGGACGCGGATACGTGACAGGTATGCACTCAAGTCACAGAGGTTGTCCTACGCAGAACACGTGAATGTCAGCTACTTTGCGGCCTGTGACACGGACCCGAGCGCAGGGCCTTGGGGGCTGGAAGGACGCCATCCCTGCTGATAGTCGGCGTCCCGGTGTGCCGGGATCGGCGCACCCGAGGACGGTCTGGCACGTAACCAGGACTAGGCTGCTCGGGGACCGAGCCCGAGAGGATAGAGGACAACCAGCGTGGACCTGTTTGAGCACCAGGCGAAGGAGCTCTTCGCTGAGTATGGCGTGCCGGTGACACCCGGCCGGGTCGCGTTCGACGCGGCTACCGCCGGGGAGATCGCCGCCGAGTTGGCTGCGGCCGGGGCGTCGCAAGTTGTTGTCAAGGCGCAGGTGAAAACCGGCGGCCGGGGCAAGGCGGGCGGGGTCAAGCTGGCCAGCGGGCCGGACGAGACGCGGGCCGTGGCCGAACGGATCCTTGGCCTGGACATCAAGGGCCACATCGTGCACAAGGTCCTGGTCACCGAGGCCCGCGATATCGCGGCCGAGTACTACCTGTCCTATCTGCTCGACCGGGCGGAGCGTACCTTCCTGGCCATCTGCTCGGTGCAGGGTGGCGTGGAGATCGAGGAGGTGGCGCACAGCAGCCCGGACGCCATCGCCAGGATCCCCATCGACCCGCTGACCGGCGTGGACGCGGCCAAGGCTGCCGAGATCATCGCGGCGGGCCGGATTCCGGCCGAAGCGGCGGCGGGCGCGGCCGAGCTGGCGCAAAAGCTCTGGAAGGTCTTCGTTGGCGAGGACGCCACCCTGGTCGAGGTGAACCCGATGGTGCTCACCCCCGACGGCCAAGTGCTCGCGCTGGACGGCAAGGTGACGCTGGACGACAACGCCGCCTTCCGGCACGACTGGGCCGAGTTCGCCGACACCGAGGGCACCGACCCGATCGAGACCCGGGCCAAGGCCAAGCACCTCAACTACGTCAAGCTGGACGGCGAGGTCGGCATCATCGGCAACGGAGCCGGCCTGGTCATGTCCACCCTGGACGTGGTCGCCTACGCCGGCGAGCAGTTCGACGGCATGCGGCCGGCGAACTTCCTCGACATCGGCGGCGGCGCGTCGGCCGAGGTGATGGCCGACGGCTTGGAGATCGTGCTGTCCGACCCGTCGGTCCGCAGCGTCCTGGTCAACGTGTTCGGCGGCATCACCTCCTGCGACGCGGTGGCGAACGGCATCGTGTCAGCCATCGGCATGCTGGGTGGGCGTGGTGAGCCGGTGCGGCACCCGATCGTGGTACGGCTGGACGGGAACAACGCGGCCGAGGGACGGCGCATCCTGGACGAGGCGGCGATACCGGTGGTCGAGCAGGTCGCGACGATGGACGATGCCGCCCGGCGGGCCGCCGAGCTGGCTGCGGCCGGGACGGGGGCGTGAGATGACGATCTTCCTGAACAGCCAGAGCCGGATCCTGGTCCAGGGCATCACCGGTTCGGAGGGCCGCAAGCACGGCCGCCGGATGCTCCAGGCAGGTGCCGCCGTCGTCGGCGGCACGAACCCCCGCAAGGCCGGCCAGACGGTAGACCTGGGCGTGGCCGAGCTTCCCGTGTTCGCCACGGTGGGCGAGACCATCGAGGCGACCGGCGCCGACGTGTCGGTGGTGTTCGTCCCGGCCCAGGGCACCAAGGCTGCGGTGCTCGAGGCGATCGACGCCAGGATCCCGCTGGTGGTCGTCATCACCGAGGGTGTCCCGGTGCACGATACGGCCGAGTTCTGGGCGCACGCCAAAACGACCGGTAACGCCACCCGGATCATCGGCCCCAACTGCCCCGGCGTCGCCTCGCCCGGCAAGTCGAACGCCGGCATCATCCCGGCCGACATCACCAGCGAGGGCCGGATCGGCCTGGTCTCCAAGTCGGGCACGCTGACCTATCAGATGATGTACGAGCTGCGCGACATCGGCTTCTCCACCGCGGTCGGGATCGGCGGTGACCCGGTGATCGGGACGACGCACATCGACTGCCTGCAGGCCTTCCAGGAGGACCCGGAGACCGACGCGATCGTGATGATCGGCGAGATCGGCGGCGACGCCGAGGAGCGCGCCGGGGCCTTCATCGAGCAGCACGTGACCAAGCCGGTGGTGGGCTACGTGGCCGGGTTCACCGCGCCGGAGGGCAAGACGATGGGTCACGCCGGCGCGATCATCTCCGGCTCCTCGGGCACCGCCCAGGCCAAGAAGGAAGCGCTGGAGAAGGCCGGCGTCCGCGTGGGCAAGACCCCCAGCGAGACCGCCACCCTGGTCCGCGACGTAGTGCGGGCCCGCTAGCCCGCCGGCGGTCCTAGCTGTGCTAACAGCATCACCACCTGCCCCACCGGCAGGATTAAGCCACTTCCGCACTCCCGGATCGGTCATTGCCCGGGAGGATTTAGGCTTGCGGGAGCGGTTTGTGCATTATAGACCCCATAGCACTCCCGTAAGCCCGAATACTCCCCGATATTTGTTCGATTGCCGGTGGCCGACGAGACCAGAGTTTGCGGTGATGTCGGAGAGGGTGCTGTTACCTAGCAGCCTCATCCGTTTGCATGACAGCCGGGCAGCCGGGCGGCGCGCCTGCTTGGGCCGGCGCGCCCTGGTTGCGAGTATCGGCTTTGTGAGTGTTTCCGCCGAAGCACCGCCGGCCCGCGAGCCCGACGACCCGCGGTCCCCGGCGGCCGCGCCGCACGCCGGGCCCGGACCAAAGGAACCCAAGGGACCGAAGGGGCCCAGGGAACCCAAGGGACCCAAGGACCGGCCCGCCCGGCCGCTGGTCGTCACGGGCGGCATCGCCGCGTTCGCGGCGGCGGCCAGCGGGCTGGCCGCGCTGACCACGCTCACCGAGATCGGCTGGATCACCGCCCCGCACGTGGGCCTCGGCACCGGACTCGGCGGGGTGCTGCGCACCGCCGCCCTGCTGTGGCTGGTCGCGCACCACGTCGGCATCACCGTCCACGGCGCCGGGCGGATCGGACTGCTCCCGCTGGGGCTGGTCCTGCTGCCCGGTGCGCTGCTGGCCCTGGCCGGCCGGTGGGTGGTGCGCGCCGGCGAGGTCACCCGGCTGCGGCACGTCGGCTACGCCGCGATCGCCCTCGCCCTGCCTTACACCCTGCTGGCCGGAGCCCTGGCCGTGGCCAGCCGGAGCTCGCAGGCGGCGCCCTCGCTGTGGCAGGCCGTGGTGGCGTCGTTCCTGCTCGCCCTGGTGGCGGGTGGGCTAGGCGCGGCCCGCGGGCTGGCCCCGTGGTCGCGGCTGACCCGGCTCATGCCGGCCCGGCCGCGGTCGGTCATGCTGGGCATGCTCGGAGCCTGCGCCCTGCTCACCGCGGTCGGCGCGGCCCTGGCCGGAGTATCCCTGTACGTGCACCTGCCGGAGGTCAAGGCGGCCACCGACGCGCTCGCGCCCGGCACGGCCGGCGCGGCGCTGCTCCTGCTCGCCCAGCTGGCCTACGTGCCGAACGCGATCATCTGGGCCGTCGCCTACGTGCTGGGTCCCGGCTTCGCGTTCGGCGCCGGGACCGTGGTCGCGCCGACCGGTTCGGCGCTCGGCGCGCTCCCGGTCTTCCCGATGTTGGCCGCCCTGCCCTCCGGACCCAGGTCGGCCGGGCCGGCCTGGATGACGGTCCTGGTCCTGGCCACGCCGTACCTGGCCGGGGTGTTCGCGGGCATCGTGACCGTCCGGGTCGCGCCCACGCCGGTGATCGAGGCGGCGGCCCTGTGGGGCCTCGCGGCGGGCGCGGCCACCGGCGCCCTGGCCGGCCTGGCGGCGGCGTTCGCCGGCGGCCCGCTCGGTGACGGCCGGCTGGCTACGGTCGGGCCGTCCGGGTGGCAGGTCGGCCTGGTCGCCATGCTGCAGATCGGCGTGACCGCCGCGCTGACCGCGGCCGCCGCGAACTGGCTGATCCTGCGGCGGACCGCGCCGCGGCTGCCGAGGCGCCGCCCGCCCGAGGAAGCGTCGCATGGCCCCGAGCCGGCCCCAGCAGCGCGGATCCCGGTCGGCGTGATCGACGAGACCGACGACGTGGGGGGGCACCGGATCTACCTGAACCCCTGGGCCGACCAGGACGAGCTGGACGAGGAGTTAGCGGCCGTTCTGTAGCACGCTGATCTCCCCGCCGACCGAGTTGCTGAGCTGGGTGCGGCGGGGGCAACTGCCGGGCCGGGAGCAGCCCTCGCGGCTGTACCCCGCGCCCGCCCGGCGGCTGATATCTGGCCATCGCGGTCTATTCTGCCCGGTCCGGCAAGCTCCCTGGCCGGGTGCCATAAGGTGACGGCATGCCCTCCCGCCTGGTCGTGCTGGTCTCCGGCGAGGGGACCAACCTGCAGGCCCTGATCGACGCCTGCGGCGACCCGGACTACGGAGCCCAGGTGGTCGC
>DASXMU010000381.1:0-20080 GCA_036495485.1 Streptosporangiaceae bacterium | reverse complement strand
GCCGAGGTGTACGGGAACTGGGCGGGGCGCAGCAGGTTGCGCATCCGCAGCTCGGCCGGGTCGATGCCGAGCTCCCGGGCGAGAACGTCGACCATCCGCTCGACCAGGTACACCGCCTCGGTGATCCGGAAGGAGCAGGAGTAGGCAACCCCGCCCGGCGCCTTGTTGGTGTACACCCCGGTGACCTCGCAGTGCGCGGCCCGCAGGTCGTAGGAGCCGGTGAACACGCCGAAGAACCCGGCCGGGAACTTGGCGGGCTGGGCGGCCCCGTTGAACGCCCCGTGGTCGGCGAGCACCTTGACCCGCAGGGCCAGGATCCGGCCATCTTTCGTCGCCGCGATCTCGCCGCGCATGTGGTAGTCGCGGGCGAACGAGGTGCTCATCAGGTTCTCGGAGCGGTCCTCCATCCACTTGACCGGCTTGCCGGTGATCATCGAGCCGACCACGGCGCAGATGTATCCCGGGTAGATGCCGACCTTGTTGCCGAAGCCGCCGCCGAGATCGGGCGAGATGACCCGGATCTTGTGCTCGGCCAGGCCGGTGACCATCGCGTAGATCGTGCGGTGCGCGTGCGGCGCCTGGCTGGTCGACCAGACGGTGAGCTTGCCGCTGATCTTGTCCAGGTCGGCGATCGTGCCGCAGGTCTCCAGCGGGGCCGGGTGCACCCGGGGGTAGAGCATGTCCTGGGCGAGCGTGACGTCGGCGGCGGCGAAGATCTCATCGGTCCTGGCCCGGTCCCCGGCCGCCCAGTCGAAGATCCGGTTGCTGGTCTGGCCGGCGATGTCGTCCCGGATCAGCGGGGCATCCTGGTCGAGAGCGCGGTGGGCGTCCACCACCGGCGGCAGCGGCTCGTAGTCGACCTGGATCAGCTCGAGCGCGTCGCGTGCGGCGTACCTGTCCTCCGCGACGACGAAGGCGACCTCCTGGCCCTGGAACCTGACCTTGTCGGTGGCCAGCACCGCCTGCACGTCCTGGGACAGCGTCGGCATCCAGGCCAGCTTCAGCCCGGCCAGCGTCTGGCCGGTGATCACGGCCCGCACCTTGGGATGCGCCTCGGCGGCCATCGTGTCGATGGCGGTGATCCTGGCGTGCGCGAGCGGGCTGCGCAGGATCGCCCCGTGCAGCATGCCGGGAAGCTGGATGTCGTCCACGAACGTGCCCCGGCCCCGGATGAACCTGGCGTCCTCCTTGCGCCGCATCGGCCCATAGGCACCGTTCAGCGGGAAGCCCGTTGGCTCGGCGGTCACCCGAGCACCTCCGGGGCCGCCTCATCCGCAGCGCTCCTGGCCTCGAACTCGGCCGCCCAGCGGATCGACCGCACGATGTTCTCGTAGCCGGTGCACCGGCAGACCTGGCCGGACAGGGCCTCCCGGATCTCCCCGTCGGACGGGCCGGGATTGCTGTCGAGCAGCCACCGGGCGGTCATCAGCATGCCCGGCGTGCAGAAGCCGCACTGCAGCCCGTGGCATTCGGTGAAGCCGTGCTGCACCGGGTCGAGCTGCCCGTCGCGTTCCAGGTCCTCGACCGTCCGCACCCGGTGGCCGTCGGCCATGGCCGTGAGCACGGTGCAGGACTTCACCGGGACCTCGTCCAGCCAGACCACGCAGGTGCCGCAGTTGGAGGTGTCACAGCCCCAGTGTGACCCGGTGAGGCCGAGGTGATCACGCAGAAAGTGGATGAGCAGCAGCCTCGGCTCGACCTCCGCGTCGACCTCGGCGCCGTTCACCGTCAGGGTTACCCGCATGCTCAACCCTCCCCGCGCGCCCTGGAGCGCGCCAGGCGCAGGGCCCGGACGGTGAGCTCGGCGGCCAGGTGGCGCTTGTAGTCCGCTGGCCCGCGCTGGTCGGAGATGGGGTGGCAGTGCCCGGCGGCGATCTGCCCGGCCGCCGCGAAGCTCTCGTCGGTGGCCGGGCCGCCGCGCAGCGCGTCCTCGGCCTCGGCCGCCGAGAAGTGCTCGGCGCCGACGGCCGCCAGGCCGATCCCGGCCTCGGTGACCGTGCCGCCGTCCAGCCAGATCGCGGCGGCGGCGGCGCCCACCGGCCAGTCGCCGGCCCGGCGGTGCACCTTCACGTAGGCGCTGCCGCCGCCGGCCAGGATCGGCACCCGGATCTCGGTCAACAGCTCATCGGGCGCGACCACGGTCTCGTACGGTCCCAGGTGGAACTCCCTGGCCGACACGGTGCGGGTGCCCGAGCTGCCCTGGATCGCCATGGTCGCCCGGACGGCGGCGAAGGCCGCGGACAGGTCCTCGGACGGGTCGGCCTGGCAGAGCGATCCGCCGATGGTGCCGCGGTTGCGGACGATCGGGTCGGCGATCACCCGCTCGGCGTCGTGCAGGACGGGGAAGTGCCTGCCCGCCTCGGCCGAGCTGAGCAGCTCGGCGTGCCGGGTCAGCGCGCCGATCCGCAGCTCGAGCCCGGCGACCCGCAGGTAGCTGAGCTCGCCGAGGTCGTTGATGTCGATGAGGGTTTCCGGCTGCGCCAGCCTGAGCTTCATCATCGGGATCAGGCTGTGCCCGCCGGCCAGCACTCGTGATTCCGGCCCGAACTTGGCCAGCAGCGCGAGCGCGTGCGCCACGCTGGTCGCCCGCTCGTACTCGAAATGCGCCGGAACCTGCAATCCGCTGCCCCTGCCGTCGCTCTGAAGCCGCTCCCAAGCCTTGTCGATGTGACATCGACGGGTCAGGTGCCGTGCGATGTCACATCGACAGTGTTGTCACACCATATTGTCGTTGCTATGACCCTCACGCAGCTCAACGTGTTCGTGCTCGTGGCCCGGCTGGGGTCGGTCACGGCGGCGGCGAACGCGCTGAGCGTGAGCGAGTCGGCCGTGTCGCAGGCGCTCACCGCGCTGCGCCAGCACCTGGGCGACCAGCTCGTGGTCCGCGGCGCCGGCGGGATGACGCTCACCCCCGGCGGGACGCGGCTGCTGTCGACCGCGTCGCAGATCGTCGCGCTCGGCGCCGAGGCACAGGCGGCGGTCCGGGCTGCCCAGGGCGCGCCCGAGCAGCTCCGGCTGGTGGCCACCTCGACGATCGCCGAGTTCGCGGTGAGCCCGGTGCTCGAGGCGTTCACCCGCCGCTACTCCGGCGCGGTCGAGGTGTCATCGGGCGTGGCCCGCGACGGCGAGATGGCGGTGCTGGTCGGCAACCGGCTGGCCGACATCGCGCTGGGTGCCGCGATCGGCCGTGACCAGCGCCAGGAACTGACCTGTGAGCCGATGTTCCGGTACAAGATGATCGTGGTGGCCGCCGAGGCCGGGCCGCGCGGCGGCGCGAGCCAGTGGATGTGGCTGGTGGACCCGTCCGGCACCGATCCGGCCAGCGACAGCGGCGGCCTGCTGCGCGCGCTGCGGGTGCCTGACGCCCGGATCCGGGTCTTCCCCAACCAGACGGCGGCCTGGGCGGCGGCCGCCGACGGTGCCGGGGTCGCGCCCGCGGCCGCGCACCTGGTCACCCACCAGCTCCGCCGCGGCGAGCTGTCGGTGGTCACCGTCCCCGGCACGCCGGCCGACGCCTGCTGGCACGTGACCACACTGCTGCGGGAGCGGCGCCCGGCCGCGGCCAGCTCGCTGCGGCACTTCCTCGGCACGCCCGAGGCCATGCACCTGATGCGCGCGCCGACCGAAGGGCTGCCGCCGTCCAGGTTCCGCCCGCCGGTCTACGTCACCATCTGGAGCTGACCGGCCAGGCACGCCCCGGCCGTCATGATGCCTTCATGATCAGCCGGTAGGCATGCTATCTGTGCGTGTGGTAACGGGTCTTGCAACGCCGCGAGGCGGGCGCCATAATCGCGAGCGCCATAATCGCGATGATGGACATAGGAGGCGCGGTGCTCGCGGGCGCATCCGGCGGCTGGTCCGCCGGCCGTGGGTGCGGGTGGTACTCGGTGGGCTGGGCGCCTTCTTCCTGGTCGTCTCCTGGTCGATCGGGCACGCGCTCACCCTGCCCGGCGGCGGCTCGGTGTCAGAGCGGATGGCTGAATGGGCCCGCGACCATTACCTGAGCCCGCTGGTGACCTTCGGCGAGTGGGTCAGCTACTCACCGCCCAAGGCCGGCGGCAAGCCGTCGTTCGCGCTGACCGGGCCGAGTGCGGCCGTGACGAGCCGCCCCACGGCGAAAGGCCCCGTCCTGTTCTACGGGCCGCCGCCGCGGCTGACGTCGCTGGCCGGAAAGCCGCTGCCTGGCGAGGGCACCTGGCGGGTACTGGGCACCGTCAACGGAGAACCGGCCATCTACGGCACCTACCTGCGGGCGAGCAGCGTGTACTCGTCCTACGTGGCGGGCATCGCCTCGATGAACCAGAGCCTGCTGCGATTCCAGTTGCGCCCCGGCGCGGAAGACCCGGGGCCGGGCAACTGGAAGGTGCCAGCGGACATCCCGCCACCCGCGCGCCGCGGCCTGGAGGCCACCTTCAACGGCGGGTTCAAGATCAGCTCTTCCGGCGGTGGCTTCTACCTGAACGGCGCGACCGACGGCACCCTGACCAAGGGGACGGCCTCGATCGTCTACTACCGGGACGGGCACATCGCGATCGGTGCCTGGGGCCAGAGCGTGCACATGACCCCGGACGTGGCCGGGGTCAGGCAGAACCTGCACCTGATCGTGCAGAACGGGAAGGTCCCCGCGGCGGTCGACCACAACGTCGAGACCCAGTGGGGAGCCACCCTCGGCGGCGGCTATTACGTCTGGCGGTCCGGGATCGGGGTCACCAGCGACGGCCGGGTCATCTTCGTCTACGGCCCGGCGCTCAACGTCAGGGAACTCGCCGGGCTGCTGCAGCGGGCCGGGGCGGTGACGGCCATGGAGCTCGACATCAACCCGGACTGGATGTCCTATATGTACTACCTGCCGGGCAAGCACCCGACGGATCCGTCCCCGGTGAACCTGCTGCCCGGCCAGGTTCAGCCGCCTGACCGGTTCTACTCGCTGGCCAGCCGGGACTTCACGGCTGTCTACGCCCGATGACCGCCCGCACGCGGGCGCTCGGCTCGCCGGGCCTGCGGGGTGCGGCGGCCAGGTCCGAGCCGGTGCGCTGGCTGGCCGCGGTGGTGGAGACCGCCCGGCCCCGGCAGTGGCCGAAGAACCTGCTGGTGTTCGCCGCGCCGCTGGCCGCCGCGTCGATGGGCCGCCGCGATGGGCTGGGCTACGCGCTGGGCGCCGCCGTCGCGTTCGTCGCCGCCTCGGCCGCCGTGTACTTCGTCAACGACGTCATCGACGCCGACCGGGACCGGCTGCACCCGGTCAAGCGGCTGCGCGCGGTCCCGTCGGGCCGGCTCCCGGTGGCGCACGCGCTGGCGATCGCGGCCATCGCGGCGGCGCTGGCCGTCTCGTCCGGGTTCTGGTTCGCCCAGCCGGGGCTGGCCGCGCTGATCACCGCCTACCTGGCCATCTCGCTGCTGTACGGGCTGGTGCTCAAGCACGTGCCGGTCATCGAGATGCTGTCGGTCGCGTCCGGCTTCGTGCTGCGTGCCCTGGGCGGCGCGGTCGCGACGAACGTCCCGCCGTCCGGCTGGTTCCTGCTGGTGTGCTGCCTCGGCGCGCTCATGGTGGCCATCGCCAAGCGGTTCAGCGAGCTGACGTCGCTCGGCGCCGATGCGGCCAGGCACCGGCCGGTGATGCGCTGCTACACCCGGGCCTGGCTGCGGCGTGGCCAGCGGCTGACCGCCGTGGCCATGGTCGCGGCCTACCTGCTGTGGGCGGCAGGGGAGAGCGGCGGCTGGATCCGTGGCTGGCACCTGGCCAGCGCGGTCGCGCTGGCCGCGGCGCTGTGGCGGTTCGACTGGCTGTCAGGCCGGTCGGACAGCAGGCCGGTGGAGGATCTGATCTCCCGGGACTCCCTCATGATCTGGACCGAACTAGGCTGGCTCGTCATGTTCGTGGTGGGCCTGTGAGGGTTCTTCAAAACCGGCTGACGAGGGCAGGCCCTTGGGGCCTGTCCGAGCGGCGGTGCAAGCGGCGACTGGAGCAACCGAAGCGAGTCTCTTGAAGAACCCGAACTTCATGGAAAGCACAGCATGAGCGTGCTCATGTCGGAGAACGGCCGGCTGCTGACCGGCTGGGGCCGCACCGGGGCGTCGCGGGCCATGGTGGCTGGGCCGCTGGACACCGGGCGGCTGCAGGCGCTGGTGGCCAGCCGGCCGCCCGGGGGAGTGCTGGCCAGGGGATCCGGCCTCAGCTACGGCGACGCGGCGCAGAACGCCGGCGGCTATGTGCTGTCCCCGGTGACCCTGCCGTCGGTGGAGCTGGCAGCCGACGGGGAGCGGGTGCGTGCGTCGGCGTCCGCTACGTTCGCCGATGTGCTCGCCGCGATCGTGCCGCACGGGCGGATCCTGCCCGCGCTCCCTGGGACCAGCGGCGTCACCGTCGGCGGGGCGATCGCCGCCGATGTGCACGGCAAGAACCAGCGAGCCGACGGCAGCCTCTCGGCCTGGCTGGAGGAGATCGAGCTGATCGACGGCACCGGCGCGCTGCGCCGCCTGACCCCGGACTGTGACCCGTCCGGGTTCCGCGCCACGGTCGGCGGGATGGGGCTCACCGGCATCGTCATCGCGGCCACGATCAGGCTGCTCCCGGTGCTCAGCGCCCGGATCCGGGTCACCGCGCGGCGGCTGCCGGACCTGGACGCACTGCTCGGCGCGCTGGATGGTTCCCGCTCGCGGTACACGGTCGCCTGGGTGGACACCACGGCATCGGGCGCATCGCTGGGCCGGGGCGTCCTCGACGAGGGCGACCACCTCACCGGCACCGACCCGGAACTGGGGCAGGAGACCCTGGCCTACAGTCCCGGCCCTGGCCACCGGGCGCCCTCGCTCGGGTTCTGCCCGGTCACCCACGCGTCCGCCCGTGCCTTCAACAGCCTGTGGTTCCGCAAGGCGCCGCGGTCGAAGACCAGCCTCACCGGCCTGCCCGCCTTCTTCCACCGGCTGGACGCGATCGCCGGGTGGAACCGCGCGCTCGGGCCGCGCGGCTTCGTCCAGTACCAGTTCGCCGTGCCGGACGGCGCCGAGCAGGTGGTGGCCGGCGTGCTGGCGGCGGTGCAGCGGGAGCGCTGCGCGCCGTTCCTCGGCACGCTGAAGCGGTTCGGGCCGGCCAGCCGCGGGCACCTGTCGTTCGCCATGCCCGGCTGGTCGCTGGCCATCGACATGCCGGCCGGCAACCCGCGGGTCGCCCCGCTGCTCAACCGGCTTGACGGCCAGGTCGCCGAGGCCGGCGGGCGGGTATACCTGGCCAAGGACGGCAGGCTTCCCGGCGCGGCGCTCGCGGCCATGTACCCGGAGCTGCCGGGCTGGCAGGCCGTGCGGGCCAGGTTCGACCCGGCCGGGGTGTTCCGGTCCGACCTCGGCCGCCGGGTGGGCCTGTGCTGACCGACACTGTGCGGACCGGCGCCACGCCGGGCAGCCGGGTGCTGCTGCTCGGCGGCACCAGCGAGATCGGGCTGGCGATCGTGGCGGCGCTGCGGCTGCCGCCGGGCGCCGAGGTGCTGCTGGCCGGCCGGGACCGGCAGCGGATGACAGCGGCGGCCAAGGAGCTGGAGCTGAGCTGCCCGGTGCGGACGCTCTACTACGACGCGACCGCGCTCGCCACGCACGAGATGTTCGTCGCGGCGGCGTTCGGCGACGGCCCGGTCGACCTGGTCATCTCGGCGGCCGGTGTGCTGATCGGGCAGCCGGAGCTGGACCGGGATCCGCTGCGGGCCGGCGCGCTGGTCGAGACGAACTTCACCGGCCACGTCACGACCCTGCTGGCCATGGCGGCGCGGCTGCGGCAGCAAGGCCGCGGCACCCTGGTGATCCTGTCTTCGGTCGCCGCCGTCAGGCCGCGCAAGGCCAACTTCGTGTACGGCGCGGCCAAGGCCGGCCTGGACGCCTTCGCCCGCGGGCTGGCCGACTCGCTGCACGGCAGCGGGGTGCGGGTGCTGCTCGTCAGGCCCGGCTTCGTGATCGGCCGGATGACCGAAGGCCTCACCCCGGCGCCGCTGTCCACCACCCCGGCGGCCATCGCGGCGGCGGTCGCGGCGGCGCTGGCCGGCCGCCGGGGCACCATCTGGGTGCCACCGGCGCTGGGACCGCTGTCGGCCGTGCTGCGGTCCGTGCCCCGGCCGCTGTGGCGCCGGATCCGGCGCTGAGAGCCTGGCCTGCCGACCCCGCCAGCCCGCGGGGTCGGCAGCGCCAGCCCAGCTATTTGCCCCAGACCGGGGGCATGTTCTTGTACTGGAAGTTATTGAACAGGCCGACCTGGTCGCATAGGTGCTGGCTTGGCAGGCCGGCCGGGGAGATGAAGGCGCTCTGGCCGGGCGGCAGCTCGTCCTGGCCGGTCACCACGTGGCCCACGTCCACGGCCATCATGAACGTGCTGCGGTTCTGGCTGGCGCTGGTGCCGCAGCTCGTGGTCACCCCGGCGGCCAGCGGGTCGAGGCTGTCCCAGTTCTGGTCCTTGGCCGGCTTGTAGCCCCACCTGGCGATGTTCGTGGTGCCGAAGCCGGGCACGTTCTGGCCGAGCTGGGTGCCGGTGCCGGACAGGATCGTGATCGCGTCGTTGAGGCTCTCGACCAGGATCTGGCTGGTGTGCCCGGCGAAGTAGCCGCCGGTGAAGCAGAGCGTGTTGCAGGGAACGACGCCCGTGGTGCCGGCCAGGATGTGGTACAGCAGGTTGTAGGTGCCCATCCCGCCGAGCCCGCCGTAGGTGGCCAGGCCCAGCGAGGCATCGCTGAAGTTGATCTTCCCGGTGTACTGCTCGCCTGAGAACGTGCCGCCCTCGAAGACGTTGTGCTCCAGCGCCTCCAGGAAGTTCATGAAGATGGACATGGCCGGGCTGTTCAGGGTGGTGACGTCGTTCCACTTCGACAGCTGCGCGATCGCCGGGGCCAGGTCCGGATGGGTGGCCGGGTCGGTCAGCGGGCTGTGCGCGGCCACCAGCCTGGTGTAGGCGCTGGCCAGGAACGGGATGAAGTACGGCGCGGCCGGGCGGGTGTTGTCGCCGTTGTCGATCGTGCCGATGGCGTGCTCGATGCCCTCCAGGTACTTCACCGAGATCTGCGTGCTGGCGGCGGCCATCGCGGCGATGAGCTGCGAGCGGAAGATCGTGCCCCAGTACTCGTCGCCGCCGTTCTGCTGGTAGAAGAGCTGCTGCGACGGCTTGGTGTTCCAGTTGTCCAGGTAGCCCTGGGCCGGGTTGACGCTGCGCGGCATCTGCGGGAACGGCACGAAGCCGCGCCACTGCTGGGTGCCGTTGCCGAGCGCGGGCAGCCGCGGGTCCACCTTGTCGAACGGCGGCTGGATCGGCACCAGCCCGTCGCCGAAGTAGGCGATGTTGCCCTTGCCGTCCGCGTACAGGAAGTTGTGCAAGGTCGTGATCAGGCTCATCGAGTGGGTGAACTCGGCCAGGTTCTGATCGCCGCCGAGCTGGGAGAACCCGGCCAGCGTGCCGGTTTCCCGGTTCCAGGAGGCGAACCTGAGCGAGAATGCCAGGCCGGCCGTCGGCGCGGCCGAGACCACCGGGCCGTCCTTGGTCCGCAGGACGGTGAAGCTCACAGGGGACTGCCCGGCCACCGGGATCTGTTCCTGGATGGCCCGCATCGGGATCTGCTTCCCGTCCCACTGGTAGGTCGGCGGGTTCGCCGCGAAGTTCACGTTCTCGACGTAGATTCGCTGGTCGACCACTTCCTCGCTGGTCGTGGTCCAGGCGATGCGGCCGTTGCGCCCGATGAGGATGAACGGCTCCCCGGTGATGTACATGCCGCCGGCGTTGTAGCCGGGGGAGGACAGGTACTCCTCACCGTCCACGCTGGGCGTGCCGAAGCCCTCCTGCGGCGCGCCCCACAGCAGCGCATGGTGGTCGGCGGACCGGGACGGGGCGATCGCGACCGCGTTCGACCCGCCGTGCGACAGCACCCGCAGCGAGATGCCGGTCTGCAGGATGTTGCTCCGGTCCCGGTTCAGCGCCGTGGCCGCGGTGGTCAGGGCCTGCCTGGTGACGTGGGAGAGCTCGGTCAGCGTGCGCTCCACGCTGGCCACCCCGGCGCCCGCGGGGATGGTCTTGGCCGGTGCCCCGGACGCGGCGGGCACCGTGGTCGGCGCGCTCGGGTCGTTCAGCCAGCGCGCGTCGTTGAAGATCTTGGCGGCTGCGGTGAACGGCTGCTTGTAGCCCTTGCTTTGCAGCTCGGCTCCCAGGTAGTTGATGAACTGCAGGTTCGTCAGCTCGCTGCCGCCACCGCCGCCGAACTGCCTGGCCAGGAAGTTGCCGACGGCGACCGCGTCCACCGGCTGCCACGCGGCAGGCCGGTACGGGCCGCTCTGCCCGAGCAGCTGGCCGAGCGCGAAGAACTCATAGGGCACGTCCGCCTGCTGGGTCGCCGCGCTGGAGTATGCGCGGGCCTCGTAGGCGTTGATCCCGGCCGAATATTCCACCAGCGCCGCGCGGGTGGCGGCGGGCAGCGAGGCGTACTGCGCCTGCAGTTCCGCCGGGGTGTAGAACAGCGTGCGCACGGTCTCGTCCTGGCTCAGCTCCGCGTTGCCGAGGATCCCGGACAGCGTCCCCTCGACGGCGCGCCTGGTCAGCTCGAGCTGGACCATCCGGTCCTGGGCCTGCGCCCACCCCGCGCCGAACCACATGCCGGCCCTGCTGCGGGCCGTGATGGTCGGCACGCCATATTTGGACCTGGCAATCGTGGCCGCGTCGGGGCCGTGTCCCACGGTGAGCACGGAGCGGAACGGGCCGTGCCCCACGGTGAGCACGGACGGCGGTTTGGGGCGTGCCGACGCCGGAGCGGCGCCCGACAGCGTGGCCAGCGCCGCCGCCAGGCTCACCCCGGCGATCGCGAACCGCCCGCTCATGACCCTGGACCTGATACCACGCAACTGACCCACCTCCAGGCCGCCCGGCGCCGGGCCCCACGGCCACGCCGCCACATAACGGGACATATTCAATCGCGTTTTTGCCAGCTAGGGCAGTCCCCTCGCGGTCCCGCCCGGGTGTCATCCAACGATGCTGGTTCGGCGTCATACTGCTACACCGTGTCCGGCAGCTTCACCGACGGGCTGGCCGGCGACGGCAGTCCCGGGCTCAAGGCCGAACTGAACGAGCCCTTCGGCGTGACCGTCGACAACGGCAACCTGGTGATCGCCGACTCCAGTAACAACCGCGTCCGCCAGGTGACCGGCTAGCCGCGGCGCAGGATTCAAAGAGTTACCTCCCTTGACACTGGCCCGTGACTCTGTTTCGTTGGCTGTGCATCGAATGAGCGTTTTTGTTGGATTACGCGCGGGGGTGTTTGGTGCATATCGGCTGACGAAGGGCAAAAGGGATGAAGAGCCGCGCACTGATCCGCCTGCTGAGCACCTCGGCCGCACTCGTCACGCTCGCTGGCATAGCGGCCCCCCAGACCGCCCACGCGGCCCAGGCCGCCCACGCAGCTCAGACGGTCGCCCATGCGGCCCAGGCAGCCCGCTCAACTCGGGCCGCCGCCCACGCGGCTCAGGCCGCCCACGCTCAGGCCGCACCGCCCCGGCAGACCAAACCGATCCAGCCCTCCGGCAGCGACGCCTCCTGCCCGCCGGCCACTCCGGCAGCCGCGTCCTCGCCCACCGTGTCCGCACCGGCCGAGGTGACCGCGACCGGCGGCAGCGACTCGGCCACCGTGGTCTGGTGCCCGCCGGCCACCGGGGCCGGCTCGGTCACCGGCTACACGGTGACCGCCTCCACCGGCCAGCAGGTCACCGCCAGGGTGCCCAACCTCTGGGCGATCATGGGCGGGCTCACCGACGGCACCGGCTACACGTTCACGGTCACCGCCGACATCAAGGGCGGCGGCACCAGCCCGGCCGCCACCTCGGGCAGCGTCACCCCGGCTCCCATCCCGCCGCCGGGCCACGTGCTCACCGGCACGCCGCAGCGGGCCGGCTACGACCAGCATTCGATGATCATCGGCGGCAAGCGGGTGTTCATCACCGCCGGCGAGTTCGACCCGTTCCGCACGCCGTCGCCGTCGCTCTGGCTGGACGACCTGGAGAAGATGAAGGCCGACGGCTACAACGCGGTCACCAGCTACTTCGACTGGGACTACCAGTCCGCCGCGCCCGGCCAGTACGACTTCACCGGGGTGCGCGACATGAACACGTTCCTCAACATGGCCCAGCAGGCGGGGCTGTACGTGATCGCCCGGCCGGGGCCGTACATCAACGCCGAGACCGACGGCGGCGGCATCCCGTCCTGGGTGCTCACCGCGCCGCACCAGTACCGCACCGACGCCCAGCCCTACCTGTCGGCCGCTCTGCAGTGGTACAGCGAGATCGACGCGATCATCGCGCCGCACCAGATCACCAAGGGCGGCGACGTCATCGCCTACCAGATCGAGAACGAGTACACCGGCTCGTCGGCCGGCGACATCCGGTACATGGCCGACCTGGAGCGCCAGGCCCGCTCCGACGGGATCGGCGTGCCGTTCACCTTCAACCAGTGCTGCGGCGCGCTCCCGTTCAACACCGGGCCCGGCAAGGTGAACATCACCGGCACCGACAACTACCCGCTCGGCTTCGACTGCTCCAACCCCAGCAGCTTCGGCCAGCCCTTCGGCTACCCGAGCTATCCGGGCGAGCCGGTCTACCTGCCCGAGTACCAGGGCGGCTCGTTCGACGGCTGGGGCGGCGCCGGGTATGACAAGTGCTACCAGATGACCGGCCCGGCCTTCGAGAACGTGTTCTACAAGAACAACATCGCCCAGGGCGCCACCATGGCCAGCAACTACATGGGCGTCGGGGGCACCAACTGGGGCTGGCTGCCCGACCCAGACGTGTACAGCTCCTACGACTACGGTGCCGCGATCAGGGAGACCGGCGAGATCGGCACCCCGGCCAACCCCAACGACATCGCCGGATCCAAGTACGGCGAGAACAAGCTGATCAACGACTTCGAGACATCCGCCGCGCCGCTCACCGCCACCAGCGTGGCCGGCGCGTCGCAGCCCAGCAACCCGGCGGCCGCCACCATCCAGCGCTCGAACACCGGCGACGGCGCCCAGTTCGTCTACGTCAGCCAGGCCAACGCGTCGTCCACCAAGACCGCGACCACGCACCTGGCGCTGCAAACCACCGAGCCGGCCGGGTACAGCTTCGACGACGCCTCGCCGGCGCTGCAGTACACCGGGCAGTGGACGCACGCCGGGCCGAGCGCCGGCTACACCCAGGGCGACTACGACAGCACCGAGTCGTGGAGCACCGAGGCCGGCGACAGCACGACGTTGCCGCTGCGCGGCACCGCCGTCGAGTG
Organism: Streptosporangiaceae bacterium; assembly: GCA_036495485.1. Taxonomy (GTDB): domain Bacteria; phylum Actinomycetota; class Actinomycetes; order Streptosporangiales; family Streptosporangiaceae; genus PALSA-505. Next base: position 6,816 of record DASXMU010000381.1, on the reverse strand, counting down.
GGTCGGCGCCAAGAACACCAACGGCGGCATCGCGCAGGTGTACCTCGACGGCACGCTGGCCGCCACCGTGGACACCTTCGCGCCGGTCAGCAAGGCGTTCCAGCAGATCCTGTTCTACTCCCGTGGTCTCCCAGCCGGCAACCACACGCTCAAGATCGTCGTCACCGGGAAGCAGAACCCGTCATCCACCGGGGACACGGTGGTCATCGACGCCGTCGGCATCCCGGATGCCGCCGCGCAGGCCGGGTACTACCCGCAGGTGCCGCAGCAGCCGGGCACCTCGATCACCCTGCGCGGCCGGGACTCGCGGTTGCTCGTCGCGAACGCCGATCTGGCGGGCCAGCATCTGGTCTATTCGACGTCGGAGATGCTGACCGATGGCTCCGTTGGGCACCGTTCGGCGATTTTCTTTTACGATCCAAAAGGAACTAACGGCGAGACGGTCTTGGGCTACGCCAGCCAGCCCAAGACCAAGGTCTTGTCCGGCTCTGTGACCAGCACCTGGGATGCCAGCCGCGGCACGCTGCGGCTGGACTACGTGCACCGCGGCCTGGCTGAGGTGGCGATCTCCGGCGGCGGGCGGCCACCGCTGCTGCTCCTGCTGGCCGACACCACCACGGCGGAAGGCTTCTGGCCCGAGCAGACGGCCGAGGGCCTGGCGCTGGTCGAGGGCGGGTACCTGGTGCGCACCGCGGCCGCGCACGGGTCTGTGCTGGCGCTGACCGGCGACACCTCGATGCCGGGGCCGCTCACTGTCTGGGCGCCGCCGCGGATCCGCGTGGTCACCTGGAACGGCCGGGTGGCCGCCATGCACCGGGGGAGCGATGGCGCCCTGCGCGGCAGGCTGCCCGGTGCGCCGCAGGTCAGCCTGCCGCTGCTCGGCAACTGGCGGTTCGCCTATGAGACACCCGAGGCGCAGCCCGGCTTCGCCGACAGCTCGTGGACGCTGGCCGACCACCCGGTGTCGACCCACCCGGCGAGCCAGCACGCCCCCGTCCTGCAGGCCTCCGACTACGGGTACGACCACGGCTTCGTCTGGTATCGCGGGCACTTCACCGCCACCGGCAGCGAGACCGGCGTCACGCTCAAGGCGGACGGGATCTCGCCGACCGGGGCCTTCTCCGTGTGGCTGAACGGTGCCTTCCTCGGCTCGCACCCGGCCGCCGGAGCGGAGCAGGCGACGTTCGGTTTCCCGCCGGGCGCGCTGAAGGCCGGCGGCGGCAACGTCATCGCGGTGCTGGTCGAGAACACCGGCCGGCCCGAGGGCCCGTCGGCGGAACCGGCCGGCCTGGAGAGTGCCTTTTTGCGCGGCTCCGCCGCCGACGCCCACCTGCGCGGCTCCGCCGCGGCGATCACCTGGCGGCTGATGGGCAGCCAGGGCGGCACCACGCTGCAGGATCCTGTCCGCGGGCCGCTGGACGCGGCCGGGCTGCAGGGCACCAACAACGGCTGGGACCTGCCCGGCTATCCCGACCGGGACTGGCAGCCGGTGTCGCTGCCGGATAGCTGGCAGGCCAGGGGAGTGCCGCCGGGGATCGGCTGGTACCGGACCAGCTTCCGCCTCCACCTGCCGCGGGATAGTTACACGCCGGTCGCGGTGCAGATCGGCGGCCCCGGGCCCGGCGCGGGGACCGCGGACTACCGGGCGTTCATCTTCGTCAACGGCTGGCTCATCGGCCGCTACGTGAACAACACCGGCCCGCAGCACCAGTTCTACGTGCCGGCCGGCCTGCTCAGCATCCACGGCCCTAACACGCTGGCCATCGCCGTCTGGGGGCTGGACGCCGCCTCCGGCGGGCTGCCCAGGGTCAGCCTGGCCGCCATGGGCAGCCAGGCCGGGGGAGTGCTGGTGCAGCCGGTGCGCAGCCCCGGCTACTCGGTGGCGGTGTACGGGCCGCCCACTCCGCCGCAGCCGACCCTGGCCGCGATCCCGTCCAGCGCCCTGGCCGAGGGCACGTTCACGGTCAAGGCCACGCTGCGCAACCCAGCCAGCCAGCCGCTCGGCAACGCGTCGGCCACGCTGAGCGTCCCGGCGGGCTGGACGGTCTCCCCGTCCGGGCCGCGCCAGCTCGGCACGGTGGCGCCCGGGTCGTCGGGCACCGCGTCGTTCCGGGTGACGGCGCCCGCCTCGGGCCTGCCGCCGGGCACGGTCAGCCTGACCGCCAGCGCGTCGTTCGCCACCAAGCGGGGCGGGCCGCAGTCGCTGCTGAGCGCGGCCGACGTCACCGTGCCCGCGCCCAGCCTGGCGGCGACGTTCGACAACACCGGCATCACCGACGACTCGAACCCGAACCCGAAACCTAACTTCATCGGGTTCGACGGGATCGGCACCAGCTACTCGGCGCAGGGCCTGGCGGCGGCCGGCCTGACGCCGGGAGCAGCGGTGAGCGCCAGCGGGCTGAGCTTCACCTGGCCGGCCGCCGCCCCGGCCAGGCCGGACAACACGATGGCGCAGGGCCAGGCGATCGCCATCTCCGGCTCCGGGTCCAGCCTGGGGTTCCTGGCGGCGGCGAACAACTCGGCGCAGTCCGGCACCGGCACGATCTACTACACCGATGGCAGCACCCAGAGCTTCACGCTGGCCGTGGGGAACTTCTGGTGGCCGGCCGGCCAGGCAGGCAACCCCGGCAACGTGCAGGTGGCCGGGGTGAAGGACGCCAACTACCCGACCGGGTCATCCGGTCACGAGGTATATGTTTTCGAGCAGTCGGTGCCGCTCAACCCGGCCAAGACGGTCGAAGCCGTCATGCTGCCCACGCTCGGGATCGTGACCGGTGACAACCCGGCACTGCACATCTTCGCGATGGCGATCGGCTAGCCAGCGCTGCTGATGATCGCCTCGGTCTGCCATACCCATCGTTCCACGTCGAGTTCACTCGCTGTGGAGCCGGGTTTGCGGTCACGCATGAGGGAGAGCGCCTTGGCCGCGTTGCTGTTGATATCGGCCCGGCGGCCAGAACCGGAAGCCAGCAGGACAGCCGTCAGCACAAAAGCCGTCCCAAGGAAGAGAATCGTGGCAGCTACCCATACGCCATTGACGGAACTATCCAGGCCTACCAGCGCGACGCTGCCGGCGGTGAGAAGAATAGATGTGAGTATGCTGATCTGAAACCTAAGGTTACGACGCCGGATCAGTGCGCAACGTTTTGTGTGCCACGTGATCATTTCATCGACCCGATACTGCAGGTAGAGCTGGATGAACTCCTCCGGCCTAGCCATCGGACCCTGCCTCGCTCATTATGTCATGCACATTACGCTTGAACCGGTCGTAGCGCTTTTCGGTGTCCTCGTACTCGCCTATCCGGCCAAGGAAAATAAAGCATTCACGGCGTATTCGTTCGGCTTGCTGCCGGTAGCTGCGCGACCTGTCCCGCCACCTGAACAGTCCGGTAACGGCCAGGCCGCCAATCGCGATTATGGCGAGTGTGAACGCAATGATTTCCAGTCTGCTGAGTTTGGGCAAGCTTAGCAGCACGACTACTGTAGACAGGCTGTAAATCAGGGTGACGGTGAACAAGGTGATCACGAGTGCCTGCTGCACCCGGTAGCGGCCGGCCAGCCTTTTTCCGGTCTGGTTGAGGTCCTCGAAGTATGGTTGTGCCTGTTTTTCCAGGAACCGGAAGTCCTCGGCGAAACCAGGAAATTCACGCTGCCCCTGCTTCGGCACTATCTCTGCGGCATATGCCGCCCGCCGGGTGGCTGGCCGCCCAGCCGACGCGCGGCCCAGCGCGGATGCCTGCGCCTGGTCCAGCCGCGTGCTGTCATCCACGATGGCCCGCTTCAGCTCCCCGCCATCGACACCGGTGGCGCCGGTCAGGTCGGCCGAACGGATGTCCGCCCCGAGCAGGGTGGCGTCCGCCAGGTCGCAGTCCCGCAGGTCACAGGAGGCCAGGTTGGCCCTGACCAGCCTGGCCCGGCGGAGCGAGGCGAAGCGCAGCTTGGCACCCTCGAGGCTGGCACCCTCGAGGTTGGCACCCTCGAGGCGGGCGTTGTCCAGGACAGCGCCGGTCAGCACGGCCTGGGTCAGCTCACTGCCGCCGAGGTTGGTGCCGATGAGGCGGGCATCCTGCAGCCTCGCTCCCGTCAGGATGGCATTGGTGAGCTCGGCCCCGCTCAGGTTCGCCTCGCGCAGGCTGGACTGCTCGAGGTTCGCCTCGGTCAGGTCGGCTTCGCGGAGATCCACACCGGTCAGCGATTTCCGGCTGAGATCATAACCGCGCAGGTCGGCACGGCTTCCTGCGGTGTGGCTGGATTCCAGCCACTCCTTGTGCCGCCGCAGAATGCCATCCACGGTTGGCTCGGCCCGGCCGAGCCTGCGGGTGTCGAGCCAGTCTTGCCGGCGGGGCGCCGGGAGCAGCTCACGAGACAGCCCCACCCCGACGATCGCCTGGGCCAGGGTCTGATAGGCACGGTAAAGCTCGCGGTGTGGTGAGCCGGTCTGCCTGGCAACGACCTTCTCCCTGAAGGCGAAGTAAGGAATGTAGGGGATCTCGGCATCCTGGATGAACGCCGTCGCATCACCGGCAGCCTGGGGCACAGCGCTGGCGAACTCGGCTTCGAACCTCTCGCGGAACGCCGCCAGTTCTTCCGCCTGTGACGCGATCTCCACCCGGGCGGCGACCGGCATGACCTGAAGCGGCCGGTCTTTGCGCAGCGCGCTGACGCCGGCGCCGCCGAGGACGGCCGTCATCCACCGCGTGCCCTCGAGGTTGATGTCGTTGGGCGCCGTCAGCAGCACGACAAGGTCGGCCAGGTGGTAGGTGCAGATTCCGCCGTGCTCGGTGACGCCGGTGCGGCTGTCGATGAGGACAACCGTCTTATCCTGGGTCAAATCCCGGCGGAAGAAGTCGATGTAAGCGGCGCCTGCCCAGCGCTTGTAGAAGTCGGACCAGTTGAAGTGCTGCACCCATTCGCTGTAGGCGGCCGCGTGCTGCCCGTCACGCCGGCCGGCTCCGAGCAGCCTAAGCCGTCCCAGGCGCCCGGTATTCGGTGATGGCATGGTGATGGCGTAACTCGACGGGCGGCGCAGCAACAGCCCGTTGACGTTCGCGAAGCCGTCGCGCTCCGCCTCCCGTTCTGGTGCACCCGGATCCGACAGGATGTCTTTGTACTCCTCGAGCAGGTCGATGACACCCCGGTTGGCCTGCAGCCGGACGGAGGCGCCGACGTCGTCGGTGACATACCGTTCAAGGCCCGGTGCCTCGAGATCGAAGTCACACACGATGACGTCATAGCCAACGTCGGCCAGCATCTCGCCGATGTTGACCAGCGCCATCGACCTGCCCACGCCACCCTTGTAGGAGTAGAAGGTAACGATCACCGGGCGGAACCTCCGGGCATGCCCGGGAATCCCGGTGCATCCTCGGTATTGCCCTGAGCCATCGCGTGGACCTTTTCACCGAACGGCTGCCGGCCCGTGTCAACCGTGGACAGAAGCTTGCCGAGCCATTGCCTGAGCGATGTCTCCGTCGGGATATCGAATGCCAGGCTGGGCAGCTCGCTGCGCTGCCAGTCACGGAACGCGTCCGAAAGGCTGTAGTGGGTCTGCAGGCTTTCCTCGATCAGGTGCTCGAGCGCTCCGGTATGGCGGGTATATGGCGGCACACAGACGACGGCCCGTTTGTGGAGGTCGCGGGAAGCGGGCAGGTTCTGCAACGCCTGCGCGATCTCATCGTGCAGCGCGGACACGGCGTCGACGATTAACAGCGAGTGGCTCTTCGCCCACCGGGCGCGGGCGGCGGGCCGGGTCAGTTCGTCCCGGGAGTACCAGCGCAAATACAGGGGCCCACCGCTGCGCTGCCTGAGCCGTTGCTGGTTGACACCATGCAGTACCTGCTGGACTACATCGAGGAGGCGGCGTCCATCGCCATAAGGCGCGAAGTCCTCATGGGTCTGGCCGTACCTCGTACTGAGCTCATTCCACAGACCGGGCTGTGGCGGCATGCCCACGCCTTGGCACAGCGCGGCAAGTCTGGCCATCTTGTGCTGGTCATCCGCCTGGCCGAACAACTGCGCGAACTCGTCGCTTGTCATCGCGTACTGGGCGGTCGGGATGACAAAGGGCGCCTGCCCGCCGAGGGCGGTGCGCAGGTCCGCGATGAGCCGTTCGACCAGCTCTTCTTCGTGCCGCGGATCGAAGTCGAGGAACTTGACCCGATCGGGCTGGAGCTGGCCGGGCAGCGGTCCGCCGGGCAGGGTGTCCAGCCGGACCAGCATGAAATTTTCCAGCTTGTTGTACTGCTGATCGAGCCTGGCTACGGCAAGGGTGAACTCAAAATCTATCCAGTCGCGGTGCCTTTCCAGGGTTTCCGCAGATACCAGGGCAAGCACGACCTTCGCGTTGGCGATGCTCTGGTTGATCCATTTCCGGATGTTCGCGCCGGTCGGCATCTTCCGCGAGTACTCGTTGACGGGCAGCCCGGCATCCTCGAGCCGGCTGATGATCCGGTCAGCAACCGCCTTGTCCGGCGAAGCCCAGCTCACGAAGATGTCGTTCACGCCTCGTCGCCCGCCCCAGTTGCCATTTCCCCGCGGTGCCTGCAGCGGGTGACCGATACAGCGGTCAGCACCGCTGTATCGTCACATGATCCACCCCGGACCTGCTGAGATCCAGCGTCTTCGGCCGGAGCGCATGCCGGGCATGGGTATGGTCGTCAGTGCCCGCACTTTTCGCCCTGCGCGGCAGCGCGACGGGCACCGGCTGCCCGGGAGGAAGCATCATGGCCAGGGTACGGACGCTGGCCATCGTGGCGGTGGCCGCGGCGGCGGTGGCCGCGGGTGTGACGAGCGCGGTCTCCGGCGGGAGCGATCCGGGGC
>DASXMU010000380.1:0-38356 GCA_036495485.1 Streptosporangiaceae bacterium | reverse complement strand
GTCGTGGACGGTGAGACCGGCCTGCTGGTGCCGCCCAGCGACCCCGAAGCGCTGGCCGACGCGCTGAACATCCTGGTCCGCGACGGGGGCCTGGCCGCATCGATGGGCAAGGCCGGCCGGGAGCGCGCAGCCGCCGAGTTCAACTGGGCCACGATCGCGGCACAGACCGCCGCGCTCTACCAGGAACTAACCGCAGCCCGCTGACCGGCCCGCATCACGCCAGCCGAACCCGGCAAGAGGCAACGGCCAGCCACCCACCCACCAAGCTAGTAGGGCTCGGTGAAAGTGTCTGACCTGCGGCTAGCCGGGCTCTTTGATCTTGGCTACCCCAAGATTCCTTGATCGCTACCCCAGTGCCTAGCGCCGGGCTGATTCCTTCAGAAGCTCTTCCACGGCAATGCTGACCATGGCCGGGATGCCGTTGACGGCCTGATCTGCTGGTGGAGGCTTACTGCCGATACCCCCCAGCACCCACTCCTCTGGGCCGCCACAGTTGATATAGACGCCACCGTTGTCCATCTTCTTGATGGTGATGACGACCTGGACACCCTTGTCTCTCGGCGTCTTGGTGATGCGCACGCTCTTCTCACGGGCCGTGTCCGGGTTTATTGCCATTGCTATGCCTCTCTGCCGACCGAGCCGCGAGACTCGGCAGGCCAAGGCTAAGCCGGGCGGGACGGTCACCTGTCGGGCCGTCCCGCTTACTTATCCGGTCGTCTCTGCCTCGCGGAAGAAGGCCTCGCGGAGGACGCAGCCTGGTGAGCGCTGTTGCCGGTCAGCGGCGGCCTTGATCTCCGCGTACTCCTCTGCTGTAAGACGAACGCCCACGAGCGCGTCTCGCCTGCGGACGTTTGTGCCTTGCCGGTGCTTGCGCCTGCTGGTCTTCTGATCTGTGGCTGGCATGGCGTCCTCCCAGTGGTGTGCCCCAAGTCCCACCGTAAGGCCCGCAAGGCTGTTAACCGCGACACGACGCGCGCGGTTAACAGGTCCTGGGATCCGTCGTGATCTTGTGCTAGACCAGTAGATAAGCACTCGTAGGCCGAGAGTGCTAACGACAAGAATGGTGCATATGGGAGGTGATCCCCGGAACCGGGGAGTTCGCAGGCTTGGACGACCATCGCGCTCCCCGGCTCCGCTGCATGTCTGGCAAGACCCCGAAGGAGGCACCCGCCTTAACTGCCTGTCAAACATATACCGGCATGGCGGCCAAGGACAGCAGGCGCACCGAAGTCCCTGGTTAAGGCTGCCTTTCTTCGGGTGGAACAAGATCCCAAGCCCATAATCGGGCATCTTCGAAGAAAGTAGTTGATCATTTTGCCGTCGGAAAACGAGTTCCAGATCCTCGCCGCCAAGGGCGGCGGGTACTACTGGCACTTCAAGTCCGCCAACCACGACATCGTGTGCGCCTCCCAGGTGTATACGACCAAGCAGGCCGCCATCCATGGCGCTTACGTGATCAAGAACAACGCAGCCGACACCCCCGTCCGCGACTACACAGGGGCGTGATCACAAGAGAGGCATAGAACCTCGGTAAGCGGTGTATCGGCCACGGTGCCGATAAGCCGGGTCGCATAGCGGTCACCGGGTTCAAAGGGGCGGCGGCAGTCCATGCACGCCGCCCCTCTCTCGATGTCGAGAGCAGCAATAACCGGGTGCTCAACTTCCCGAGGACTCATTATCATCACCCTCCCCGCACAGCCTGACGGGCGTTCAGGCCAGGTCGTGCTGTCCAGCCTTCACGTCAGCGACGAAGTCTTGCCACTCGGCAGGGGCCACGGCCAGGACTGGCCCGTTCGGGTCCTTGGAGTCGCGGACGGCGACGGTGCCGGGGAGATTGCGGGCGACCTCGACGCAGTTGCCGCCGTTGCTGCCGCTGCGTGAGGACTTGCGCCACTCGGCGCGGGTCAGGTCCATTTGCCCTCAGCTACTTTCATGATCAGGTCTCGGGATGGCACCCGGGGCAGCGCCTCAGCCCGGAGGGTGTCGAAGCGGAACATCGCATGAGCGAGCATCGCGGGGCTGTCGGTGGTCAGCCCTTCCGCTGACGTTTCCAGGTACACCATACCGGGCGAGCCGTCCAGTTCAGCGATGGCAAAGCCGCCGAGAAGGCCGGCGTGCTCGCGAACCGCTGCCGGGATGACCTGGATGGTCACCCTGGGCCGGCCGGCCAGGGCGGCCAGGTGTTCTAGCTGGTCACGCATGATCTTGGTGCTGCCGATGCAGCGGTGCAGCACTGCCTCATCCAGCACCGACCATATCTGCGGGGCATCAGCCCGCTCCAGGATGACCTGCCGGTCCATCCTGGCCGCCACCTGCTCATCGCGCGTGTCCGGCTCGGCTCCCGGCTCAGCCCCCAGAATCGCCCGCGCGTAGTCCGCTGTCTGGAACAAGCCAGGAACCAGCATCGGCTCATATGACCGCAGCGTGGCCGCCTGCGCCTCAAAGTGGGTCCACGGGGCGAACCACCCGGGGATGGCCTTGTGCCGGGTGCTTTCTTTCAGCCACCCCCACAGCCGCGCCAGCCCGCCGCGTGTGTCCAGCTGCGGCACGGCATCCAGCCGTTCGGGGAATCCATCGGCAGGTGGCCGCTCGCCGGTCTCGATCTTGCTGATCACATCGTGGGAGACATTCACCAGCGCGGCCAGTTCGGTCTGCGACAGCCCAGCCCGCTCCCGGTAGTAGCGCAGTTCTTTCCCGAACACGCCCTCCGGTGTCCTGGTCCGGCTGTCATCGGCTGGCATCGGCACTCCCTCGGCATTCATCGGCACGAGCCGGCGCGCACTGGCCCGGAGCGGCATTCACCCGGCTTGTCGGCTGACCCTCTACCCAGCGTAGACCTGCGGCGACACCCTGTAGGGGTAGGTGAACGACTCCAGCGACTCTTTGTTAGGTGACTCCATGAATCCCGAGGTATCCCGGCCCAGCGATCCTGCGGACGCAACGGCGCGGGTGGACGCGCTGGCCGCAGAGTCCCCCGGCCACTGCATCGCGGCTGGGCACACCGCCGATCCCCCCGCACCGGCCTGGACCGAGGAGGAGTACCAGCAGGAGGTGGCCAGCATGGTCGCCGAGGAGGCCCCTGCTGTGTTCGCCGTGGTGGAAGACCGCGACGACCGGACCGACGGCCGGATCGCGGCCTGGGTGCTGGAGTTCGCCTGCCGGGCCGAGGCGGTCGCCACCGACAGCGCGGTGCGGATCAGCGCGCAGTCCGCCCGCCGGGTGCTGGCCCAGTACGGCAGGCAGCCCGGCGTCACCGCCCGGCTCATACCCGCCGGCCGCGCGAGCCAGTTAGAGCCACCTGCCTGAACGCCCCCGGCCGGACCCCGCGGGGACACCGCCCTGGACCCGCAACTGCTTGAGGACCTGCGGGAACGCTATGACAAGACCGCTGCCTTCGGGAGGACACACAACCGGCTGTGGGACTGGCACGAGGGCAACCACCCCGGCTACGCACTCGGCTGCTGGCTGCGCGGCTACAAAGAACAGGCCTTCCTGTTCACCCGCAGCTTCGCCGTGGACTGGACGAATAATATTTCCGAGCGCGGCGCCAAGGCAGCCAAGCGGCACTAGGCCGTGTCCGGCTACTGGCATTCGCTCGCCACCCTCGCCCGCTGGTGCAGAATCCGCAGTTACCTCGATTCAGCCGCCGCCCACGGTATTACCGCACTCCACGCCATCCGCGACGCCATCACCGGGAAAACCCTGGCTGCCGCCGCTCCCCGTGACCGCCTGACGCCAGTTCACTGCATCCCGTGAATGGACATCCCGGATGAGCGCGGCTTCACAACCACCGTCGCCGTGCTGGACAAGGGCTACGGCGGCCAGCCGATGTATGACGAATGCGAGGGGCGGGACGTCCGCCCGGTGAGCGCGCTCAAAGATATTGCCAGCGTCAAGGCTGGGAAGCACCTACCCCGGCCTGTGATCATGGGACGTGGACGTTCGCTGGTGCCGACACCAAGCGCAAGGCAACGAAATGGCGCTGCCCAACCGGAGAGTGCAAGCCAGCCTCCACTTGGATCAAGGCCGACCGTCTCCACCCGCTGATCCCGCACGAGACCGACCGCTGGAAGAGTTACTACCATCAGCGCACGGCTGTTGAGCGCGGATTCGGCAGGCTCAAGAATGAGTGGGCATGGTCCCGCTGCGTATGCGCCGCCTGCCTCGGGTCATGCTGCACGTGAACCTGACGATCCTGGCTGAGCTTGCCTCAGCGATCCTCACCACGCAGGACACGTAAGGCACCCTAACCAGCAACCCGCCCAAGGGCGGGCGCTTTGGCGTGCCCAGAGTCGGAAAACCGGGTCGTGAGAGCCAGATCCGGGCCATCCGGGGGCAGATCCGACCCGATTCGGGGCGATCCGCAGGTCAGTAGGCTAGCGAACATGATCAGGGACCAAGATTAAACTGGTTTCGCTACTCGTAGCGTCAAGCCCTACTAGGCAAAGGCCAGCTACCGGACTGCCAAGAACAAGCCTGCTTCCACGCGGTCACACAGCTCACCGACTGACCCGCCGGACAAGCGGCTGACCTGGGTTTTTACCAAACCCAGCAGGTCAGGCTAGGCTCGACGATGGCAGATGAGCTGGACACAGTGCGGTGTTCCGGCGGTTAGCTGGGCCGGAGAGGGACACGTAACCACGATGACCACCGCTCGCGACGCCAAGCCTGACACGCACCCGCCGGGTGGGCATCATCACCGCGACGTGTCCGGCGGCTGGCTCAGGCCGACGGTGTTCGGCGCCATGGACGGCCTGGTCACCAACGTCTCGCTGATCGCCGGTGTGGGCGGCGCCGACGTCCACCCGCACTTCGTCATGCTCACCGGCCTGGCCGGGCTCGCGGCGGGCGCCTTCTCCATGGCAGCCGGTGAGTACGTCTCGGTCTCGTCGCAGAACGAGCTGGTCGGCTCCGAGATCAGCAAGGAGAAGAGCGAGCTGGAGAACAACCCGGTAGCCGAGCAGCGGGAGCTGGCGGCGATGTTCCGCGCGCGGGGCGTCGATCCGGCCATAGCCAGGGAGGTCGCGGAGCAGATCTCGAGGAACCCGGCCGAGGCGCTGAACGTCCACGTCCGCGAGGAACTCGGCGTGGATCCGCACGACCTGCCCTCGCCGGTGACCGCGGCCGGGGCCTCGCTGGTCTCCTTCTCGATCGGGGCGATCATCCCGCTGCTGCCCTACCTGGCGGGCGCCGCCTCACTCCCGCTGGCGCTCGGCCTCGCGGCCCTGGCCGCCATCGTCGGCGGCGGCGCGGTGGCCAGGCTGACGGACAGGCCCTTCATCCGGGGCGCGGCCCGCCAGCTCATCCTCGGCGCCCTGGCCGCCGCACTGACCTACGGCATCGGCCACCTGGTCGGCGGCGCAGTGGGCTGACCTGAACCATTGAGTGAGCTGGCCACCGACTGGGGCGCGCCGCAGGGCTTCGCGGTGTTCGGCGCCGACGAGACGGTACGCATGCCGGTGCCCGCGCCTCCCGGTGCGCACTGGACCGAGTTCGGGCGTGGCAGGCACTTCCCGGTGACGGAGGCCCGGCCCTGCTGGCGGCGGGCCTGCGGGCCTTCTTCGGGCCGCTGCGATAGGCAGCGATTGCCGAAGGTCAGCGGATGGTCCAGCTGGGCATATTTCCGTTAACAAAATGATCTTCGAGAGGAACGGCGGGAAAGCGTGGACGCCCAGGGAGGCGGCCAGCGGGCGCGCGGAGCGGACGGAGAACCCGGCACTCACCACACGTCGTGGCCGAACGAGTCGTCGGCATAGCCGCCCGGGGCGGACAGCAGGTTCAGATCGGACTCCACCATCATCGTGACCAGCTCGCCAAACGTGGTCGAGGGAGTCCAGCCGAGCTGTTCCCTGGCGTTCGAGGCGTCGGCGCAGAGCCGGTCGACCTCGGCCGGGCGGATGAACGCGGCGTCGCACACCACGTGGTCGTGCCAGTCCAGCCCGGCTACCTCGAAGGCGCGCTGCACCAGTTCCTCTACCGAGTGCGTGATGCCGGTGCCGACGACGTAGTCGGCGGGCTCGTCCTGGGCGAGCATGAGCTGCATGGCGCGCACGTAGTCGCCGGCGAAGCCCCAGTCGCGGCTGGCCGACAGGTTGCCGAGGCGGAGCTGCCGGTCCAGGCCCAGCTTGATCTTGGCGGCGGCCACCGAGATCTTGCGGCTGACGAACTCCGTGCCACGGCGCGGGGACTCGTGGTTGAACAGGATCCCGGACACCGCGTACATGCCGTAGGACTCGCGGTAGTTCTGGGTGAGGAAGTGACCGTATACCTTGGCCACGCCGTAGGGGCTGCGCGGGTGGAACGGGGTTTCCTCGGTTTGCGGCGACTGGCGCACCTTGCCGAACATCTCCGACGAGGACGCCTGGTAGAACCGGATCTGGCCGCGCCCGGGCGTACGTGACGCGCTGATCCCGCTGCACACCCGGATCGCCTCCAGCACCCGGAGCACGCCGAGGCCGGTGACCTCACCGGTGAGTTCCGCCTGCTGCCAGGACATGGGCACATAGGAGATGGCCGCGAGGTTGTACACCTCGTCGGGCTGCGCCCGCTCGACGGCGGAGATCAGGCTGCCCTGGTCGAGCAGGTCGCCGCGGACCAGCTTGACGTCGGCGAGCAGTTCCCGCACCCGCTGCACCCGTGGGTTGGACTGGCCGCGGACCAGGCCCCAGACATCGTGGCCGAGCGCGAGCAGGTGCTCGGCGAGATAGGAGCCGTCCTGCCCGGTTATGCCGGTGATCAGCGCACGCTTAGCCAGTGGAGTCTCCGCGTCTGGTCGGAACGAACGGGGCCGGACATGACCCCGAACAGAATTCGGGTCATGTCGCCGGTAGCCTACCCAGCCGCGACCAGCGCTCCGCCGGGATAGCCGCAGGACGATGCGTACTGGATGGTAATGTTCGCTGCCTGGAGGTCACGCGGGCAGGCCTCGATCAGCTCAGCACATCCGGCTCTATCAGGCTTCTTACGAGGAGAGGCGAACGCGTGACCACCGTGCGAGCTCCGGGGGTACAGACGGCTGCGCCGCAGGCCGTTACCCCGCAGACCACCACGGCACAGCCCAGTGTCGCGGCCGAAACGGACCGGCCGCTGCGCATCGCGATGCTGTCCTACCGGAGCAAACCGCACTGCGGCGGCCAGGGTATCTACGTCCGGCACCTCAGCCGCGAGCTGTCCGCGCTCGGGCACAGCGTCGAGGTGTTCTCCGGTCAGCCCTACCCGGAACTCGAACCCGGGCCGGTGCTGCACGAGGTGCCGAGCCTGGACCTGTACCGGGATGAGGATCCGTTCCGCACGCCGAGGCTGACCGAGTACCGCGACTGGATCGACGTGCTCGAGTTCGCCGCGATGAAGACCGGTGCCTTCCCCGAGCCGCTCACCTTCAGCCTGCGTGCGCTGCGCGAACTGCGCCCGCGCAGCGGCGACTTCGACGTGGTGCACGACAACCAGGTGCTCGGCTACGGCCTGCTCGGCCTCGCCCGGCTCGGCCTGCCGCTGGTCACCAGCATTCACCACCCGGTCAGCGTGGACCGGCGGATCGAGCTGGAGGCGGCCCGCGGGCTCTCCAGGCTGGGCAAGCGCCGCTGGTACGCGTTCGTCCGGATGCAGGGCCGGGTCGCCCACCGGGTGTCCAGGGACGGCCCGATCCTGACCGTCTCGCAGTCCTCGCGCCGGGACATCATCAAGGACTTCCGTGCGGTCCCGGACAGCGTCAAGGTCATCCCGCTCGGCGTGGACACCCGGCTGTTCTACCCCCGGCCACAGCCCAGGGTGGCGGGCCGGGTCGTCGCCGTGGCCAGCGCGGACTCGCCAATGAAGGGCGTGACCACGCTGCTGCGTGCGTTCCGGCTGCTGCTGGACTCCGGCGCCCACACCGGCGCCCACCTGATCGTGGTCAGCAAGCCCACGCCGGGCGGCGCGACCGACAAGCTGATGGGCGAGCTGGGGCTGGCCGGGCCGGTGCGGTTCACCCACGGGATGAGCAACGACGAGCTCGCCGAGCTGCTCGCCAGCGCCCAGATCTCCGTCGTGCCCTCGCTGTACGAGGGGTTCTCGCTGCCGGCCGTCGAGCACATGGCCTCGGGCACCCCGCTGGTCGCCTCCCGGACCGGAGCGCTGCCCGAGGTGACCGGGGAGGCCGCCGCGCTGGTCGAGCCGGGCGACCCGGATGAGCTGGCCGCGGTCATCGGCCGGCTGCTCGGCTCGCCGCAGGAGCGGGAACGGCTCGGCGACGCGGCGCTGCGCCGGGTGCAGGAGCGATTCGCCTGGCCCGCGGTTGCCCGCGCCACGGTGGCGCAGTACCGCGCGACGATCGGCGCAGCGAAGGGAGCCGGGCCCTGCTGACCGTCGACTTCGGCCGTCTTGCCCTGACCCGGGGAACGCGCGTGCTCGACCTTGGCTGTGGCGCGGGCAGGCACGCGTTCGAGGCGCTGCGGCGCGGCGCCGACGTGGTCGCGCTGGACGCCGATCGCGATGAGCTCAGCCAGGTGACGGCCATGTTCGCGGCGATGCGTGAGGCTGGTGAGGCGCCGCCGGGGGCGTCCGCGACGGCGGTGTCCGGCGACGCGACCGCGATGCCGTTCCCCGATGCCAGCTTCGACCGGGTGATCGCCGCCGAGGTGCTCGAGCACATCCCCAGCGACCAGCACGCGATGGGCGAGATCGCCCGGGTGCTGCGCCCCGGCGGCATCGCCGCGGTGACCGTGCCAGCCTGGCTGCCCGAACGGATCTGCTGGGCGCTGTCCGAGGACTACCACAACGTCCCCGGCGGCCACGTCCGCATCTACACCAGGGCCGAGATGGAGACCAAGCTCGCCCTGGCCGGGCTCAGCGCCGGCGCACACCATCACGCGCACGGGCTGCACTCGCCCTACTGGTGGCTGAAGTGCGTGGTCGGGGTGCACGACGACGAGCATCCGGCCGCCCGCGCCTATCACCGGCTGCTCGTCTGGGACATCATGAAACGGCCAGCCGTTACCAGGTTGGCGGAGCGGGCTCTCAATCCGTTGATCGGAAAGAGCCTCATTATTTATGCGGAAAAGAAAATCCCGGACGGCGTTGCCATCCCAGCCAGGGAGAGAGTGCATGCCAGCGCATGAGGGCCTTGCGTACGGGCTGCGCCCGGCCGGCTTGCCCGAGGTGCCTGGCGTCCTGACCGCAGACCAGATCCTCGCCACCGGCCGCAGCATCGCGGCCATGCAGCAGCCCAGCGGGGCGATCGGCTGGCCGGACGGTCACGCCGACGCGTGGAACCACGTGGAGTGCGCCATGGCGCTGACCACGTGCGGGCTGACCGGCCCCGCGCGCCGCGCCTATCAGTGGCTGCGCTCGGCCCAGCGGGCGGACGGCTCCTGGCCCAGGAAGACGGTGGGCCAGGTCATCACCAACGCCGCCGGGGAGAGCAACCAGTCCGCCTACGTGGCGGTCGGTGTCTGGCACGAACTGCTCGTCACCGGGGACGAGGAGTTCGCCGTGCGGATGTGGCCGGTGGTCCAGCGGGCGATCGAGTTCGTGCTCGGCCTGCGCGCGCCGCGCGGCGAGATCATCTGGCAGCGGCAGGCCGACGGCAATCCGGCGGCGTTCGCCCTGCTGGCCGGCTGCTCCAGCATCCACCAGAGCCTGCGCTGCGCGATCTGCCTGGCCGAGCTGGCCGGCCAGCCGCAGCCGGACTGGGAGCTGGCCGCCGATCAGCTCGCGCACGTCGTCGCCTGCCACCCCGAGGCGTTCGAGGACAAGAGCAGGTACTCGATGGACTGGTACTACCCGGTGCTCGGCGGGGCGGTGCGCGGCGACACCGCCCGTGACCTGCTGGCCGCCCGGTGGGAGGAGTTCGTCGAGCCGGGGATCGGCGTACGCTGCGTCAGCGACCAGCCCTGGGCGACCGGTGCGGAGACCTGTGAGCTGGTGCTGGCCCTGGACGCGCTCGGCGACCGCGACACGGCCGGGGAGCTGTTCGCGGTCATCCAGCACCTCAGGGACGACGGCGGCGCGTACTGGACCGGCTGGCAGTTCGCCAACCAGGCGCACTACCCGGCCGAGCGGAGCAGCTGGACGGCCGCGGCGATGATCCTGGCCGCGGACGCGCTGTCCGGTGCGACCGGGGGCGCGGCCCTGTTCCGTGACGCCGGCGCCGGGCTGCCCGCCGGGCGCCCGCCCGCCGACCCGGCCGCCTGCGGCTGCACGACCCTCGTCTCGCCCGCCTAGCCCGGTCAACCCGGCCTAGCCCGTCTCGCCCGCCCAGCCCGCCTCGCCTGCCCAGCACGACCAACCCGCACCCATGTCACATCGACCGGGTTGGGCGGGTGATGCGGATGGGTGCTGGAGGCTCAGCCGATGCCGGGGCCGGTGCGCTCCAGGACGCGCAGCGAACCCTGGACGCGGACCTCGGTGAACGCGCCGGAGGCCAGGGCCCGCTGGTAGATGCGGTAGGGGGCCTGGCCGCCGTCGGCCGGGTCGGGGAACACGTCGTGGATGGCCAGCGCGCCGCCGCGGGCCAGGTGCGGAGCCCAGCCCTGGTAGTCGGCTATCGCCGCGGCGTCGGTGTGGCCGCCGTCGATGAACAGCATCCCGAGCTGGCCGCTCCATAGCCTGGCCACGTCGGCTGACCGGCCGACGATCGCGATGACGCTGTCCTCCAGGCCGGATGCCGCCAGGTTCGACCGGAAGTGCGGCAGCGTGTCCAGGCGCCCGGCCCCGGGATCGACCAGGCCGGTGTCGTGGTACTCCCAGCCGGGCTGGTTCTCCTCGGAGCCGCGGTGGTGATCCACCGTGATCACGAACTGGCCTGCCGCGCGGGCGGCCGCGGCCAGGTAGATCGTGGACTTGCCGCAGTAGGTGCCGATCTCCACGACCGGCCCGAGCCGTGCGTAGGCGGCCGCGGTCTCGTGCAGCGCCAGGCCCTCGTCGTCCGGCATGAACCCCTTGGCCGACTGCGCCGCCTTGATGAGTCCGGCATCCACCTGCTGAGCCCCTCCCGGTAATGTTGTTGCGCCAAGCGCGATGAAAGGCGGCCGATGATGAGGGTACGCGCCGACTATGACCTCTGTGAGTCGAACGCGGTGTGCGCGGGGCTTGTGCCTCAGGTCTTCGAGGTGGACGACGAGGACAACCTGAACATTCTGGTGACCGACATTCCGCCGGAGCTTGAAGGCCAGGTGCGGCACGCGGTCAAGTCGTGCCCAAAGACGGCGCTGTCGCTCACCGACAACGAGGACAACCCCATCGACGCCTGACCGCCGCTCACCCCTCCGGGCTGGGCAGGGGTAAGGAGGCCTGGGGGGTCAGCAGGGGCTCACCCTGCAGCCTGGGTGGCTGGGGCAGGGCCTCGTAGCGCTCGGGGAGCACGCCGATGTCGTAGGCGAGCCGGTTGCGGTCCGCCGGGTAGATGTACCGGGTGAACCTGATCGGGCGCCGCACATCGTAGGCGGTCCGGTCGACGACGACCAGCGGGACCCCGGCCGGCAACTGGAAGAAGTTGTGCTCGGCCGCGTCCGGCATCCGGGCGGTGATCTCGTCCCGGTAGCTGACCTGCTCATAGCCGAGCTCGGCCTGCAGCCGGATCACCCCCTGGCGGATGCTCCCGGCCAGTTCGAGCGGCGTTCCCCTGGCGATGTCCAGCGGGTAGAAGGAGCTCAGCGTCGACCAGGGCCTGCCGTCGATGAGCCGCTCCGCGTACCGCATCACCACCGAGTCGCCTGGCGCGACGTCAAGGCGTGCCGCGACGTCGTCGTCGGCCTGGTGAATCTCCACCACGAACCGGAGTGTCTGCGGGTCCCGGCCGGCCAGCTTCACCGCGTGCACGTAGCCGCTGCCGCCGCCCGGCGCGGCCTCGCTCTGCCAGCCCTTCTCGGCCGAGAGCCGGACCGTGTACGGGATGATCTCGTCGGCGACGAACGTGCCGAGGCCCTGCCTGGGCACCACGAGTCCCCTGTTCATCAGGGCCGCGATGCCGAGCCGTACCGTGTTGCGCGAGGCCTTGTAGGTCTGGCACAGCTCGGGTTCGCTGGGCAGCCGGTCGCCGGGCCGCAGCAGGCCACGCTCGATCTGAAGCAGCAGATCGTCGGCTATCCGCTGGTACTTAGGCTCCGGCATGCATGCCTCTCATGGCATTGAGTTACATAGTTCTAGCCACTTAGCTAGAACATTCCACTCGTTCTGTCGTTTAAAACATTCAGCTCATTGGTATGAGTCAGGTGACACACATCATATAGGGATGTCAGCCCCACCTCAGGAGCCACGCCGCAGGGACGGGCGGCGGGTTCACCGTTCATCCCCAGTCCCGCGGAGACCAGGCAGCCAAGGGCAGCACCAGCGAGCATCACCCCGCCGGCGCCGCCAGCGCAGCCCACCGGCCAGGGCCGGGCCGCCGACCGCGACCCGGGCCAACGGCCAGGCAGCAGCACAAGCACCCAGGGGAGGTGCACATCATGTTCGGTCTGCTGATCGTGATAGCAGCCGTAACCATAGCCATCGGAGCAACAGCCGCCGTCATCGTTCTCGTCGCATGGGCCGTCCGGCGGGAGGACCACAGCCTGACGATGGCGGACCCGGCACCCAGCCGGGCCGCCCACACCGTCCGCCGCCTGCTCGGCCTGTACGCCACCGGAGTGGCGACCCCGGGCCAGGACCAGCACACGGTCCGGGGCGACGATCCCGGACCGTGGCAGGACCCCGATGACTCTCCCGCCGACTGGCCCGGACCACGGGGGCCCGGGCCGGCCCGGTGGGATACCCCGGTCGGCGTGTAGCCGGCCCAGCAAGCGCCGGCGGCGGGATCAACGGGGCGATGTTCAAGTCCCGCCGCCGGCCCACCATTCACACCCGATCCCCGGGCCGGTCCGGCCCGGGGATCCGCTATTGGCCGCGCAGCCGGGACAGCCGGGCGAGGGCCTCCTCGAGGACCGCGGTTCGTTTGCAGAAGGCGAAGCGGACCTGGGTGCGGCCCGCCTCCTTGTCGTCGTAGAAGACCCCGCTCGGGACGGCGACCACACCGGCCCGCCGGGGCAGCTCCCGGCAGAACGCCAGGCCGTCGGCCTCACCGAACGGGCGGATGTCGGTGGTGACGAAGTAGGTGCCGGCCGGGCGGTACACCTCGAACCCGGCGGCGGCCAGGCCAGCGCACAGCAGGTCGCGCTTGCGGCGCAGGTCATCACGCAGGCCGGTGAAGTAGGCGTCGGGCAGCCTGAGGGCCTCGGCGATCGCGTACTGAAACGGGCCGCCGTTGACGAAGGTGAGGAACTGCTTGGCGGTCTTGACCGCGGTCACCAGCTCGGCCGAGGCCATCACCCAGCCGATCTTCCAGCCGGTGAACGAGAAGGTCTTCCCGGCCGAGCTGATCGACACCGTGCGCTCGCGCATCCCCGGCAGCGAGGCGATCGGCACGTGTTCCCCGTCGAACACCAGGTGCTCGTATACCTCGTCGGTGATCACCAGCAGATCCCTGCTGCGGGCGAGCTCGGCAACCGCGGCCAGCTCCTCCGGGGTGAGCACGGCACCGGTCGGGTTGTGCGGGGTGTTCAGCAGGATGATCCTGGTGCGCGGCGTGACTGCTGCCGCCAGCGCGCCGAGGTCGGGCCGGAAGTCCGGCGGCCGCAGGGTGACCGGCACCCGGACGCCGCCGGCCATCGCGATGCAGGCCGCGTAGGAGTCGTAGTACGGCTCCAGCGCGATCACCTCGTCGCCCGGCTCGACCAGGGCCAGCAGCGCCGCCGCGACCGCCTCCGTCGCGCCGGCCGTCACCAGCACCTCGCTGCCCGGGTCGTAGTCCAGGCCGTACCAGCGCTTCTGGTGCCAGGCGATGGCGTGCCGCAGCTCGGGGATGCCGGGCCCGGGCGGGTACTGGTTGCCACGGCCAGCGAGGATGGCCTCAGACGCGATCTTGGCGATCTCACGCGGGCCGTCGGTATCGGGGAAGCCCTGGCCGAGGTTGACCGCGCCCGTCTCCACGGCGAGCGCCGACATCTCAGCGAAGATCGTGGTACCCATTCCGGCGAGCCTGCGATTGAGCAATGGTCGGTTCACACCGCCATGACATCATGCCGTGCTTGTTGTTCAGAAGCCGAGCTACGCTTCGGGCATGCGAGTCGCTGTGTGCCAGATTCCGGTCAGCGCAGATCCAGCCGTGAACATGAGCCGCATCCAGGTCGCCCTGGCCGATGCGGCCGAGCAGTATGCCGACCTCGCGGTGTTCCCGGAGGGGACGCAGGCCCGGTTCGGCAGCGACCTGCGCGCGGTCGCCGAGCCGACGCAGGGCGCGTTCGGCAGCCAGCTCGGCGAAACCGCGGGCAAGCTGGGGATCGCCGTGGTCGCGGGGATCTTCGAGCCCGCGCAGGACGGCCGGGTGCACAACACGACAGTCGCCTTCGACTCGACCGGCCGGCTGGTCGCGGCCTACCGGAAGATTCACGTGTTCGACTCGTTCGGGCAGCGCGAGTCCGACCTCGTCGCGCCCGGTGACCAGCCGGTCGTCGCCGACCTGGCCGGGCTGCGGGTCGGCTTCCTCACCTGTTACGACGTGCGGTTCCCTGAGCACGCGCGGGCGCTGGTCGCCCAGGGCGCCGAGCTGATCGTGCTGCCGTCGGCCTGGGCGGCCGGACTGTTCAAAGAGGAGCACTGGGTCACGCTGGTCCGGGCCAGGGCAATCGAGAACACGGTCTGGGTGGCGGCAGCGGGCCAGGTTCCCGACCCCGGTGAGCCGCCGACCCGGGCACCGACCGGCGTCGGGCGCAGCCTGGTGGTCGACCCGATGGGCGTGACCAGGCTCGACCTCGGACCGTTCCCCGCAGTGGGCGTCGCCGAGATCGACCGCGAACTGACCACCAAGGTCAGGACCGAGGTGCCCTGCCTGCAGCACCGCAGGCCGGACGTTTTCTAAGGTCTGGCTGACACCGGCTGGCCGGCGGTGCCGGTCCACAGGGTTGGCTGCTCGGTCAGCGGGGTGGCGGTGAAGCCGACCCCGATCAGGCCGGAACGGGTCGTGGCGAGTGCGGTGATCTCCTGCGCGCCAGGCCCGTTCAGCCCGGCGCCGGTGGGCTCGTGCAGCCGCCAGGCGGACCCGTTCGCGGACGTCCAGAAGATGACCCGCTGGTTGCCCGGCTGGCCGACGGTGCCCACCGCGACGAAGCCCTGCTTACCGGTCGCGATCAGTGCCGTGATCGCGGCCGGGCCGCTGGGCGCGCCGAGCTTGAGGGGCTGCCAGAGGGTGCCGCCATCCGCGGAGTACTCGGCGAACGGAGCCGTCCCGCTGGCCGTGGTCTGCATCCCGGTGGCCACGATCACCTTGCCGTGCGCGGCCACGTTCAGCAGCGCGGCCGACGTCGCTCCCTGCGGCGGGCCGACCTGGGTCAGCGTCCACTGCTTGCCATCGGCCGAGGTCCAGACCGCGGGGGTGCTGCCGTTCGCACCGGCCACCACGTACCCGGGGCCGCCCGCGGTCACCGCGTTCATCTGCGCGTGACCGAATCCGGCGAGCTGGCCGGTTCCCCTGGTCCAGCCGGTGAGGCCGGACGACCACCAGGCGGCCGACACGGTCCGCGCCGGGATGACCTTCTTGGCTGACTTCTTGGAGGTCCGCTTGCCGTGGTGGGTGACGGTCGTCGTGGTGACCGTGTGCGCGGGGGTGACCTGGCCGCCGATGATGACATAGCCGGACGGCCCGGCCGCGGCCTGGCGGACGGTGATGCCCTGGCCGGCGAAGGCGCTCTCGCTGGCCACCGGCTGCCAGCTCGTCCCGTCGGCCGAGGTCAGGATCAGGGGCCTGCTGGGCGCGCCGGCGACCACGCCGCCGACCGCGACCCAGCCCGCTCCGCCGTGCGCCACGCCGGTGAGCGTGCCAAGCCCGGAGGTGCGCAGGGCCGTGGAGCTGACCGGTGCCCAGTGGCGGCCCGTGGCCGACCAGATCGCCGGGTTCCCGTTCGCGGTGCCGACGGCGACCTGCTCACTGGCGGCGGTCGCGATGCCGGAGACGCCGAGGGAGGGCTGTGCCGCGCTGCCGAGGCTCACCGGGCTGACGTGACCGCCCGTGGCCACGGCCAGGTAGGGCTGCTGCCGCACCGCGCTGGGCGTGGTGGAGCCGCCGACCACCACGCTGCCGCCGCTGGTCATCGTGACCTGGGCGGGCGACTGCGCCGCGCTGCCGGCACCGGGGACGCTGGTCCATGAGGTGCCGTTGGTGCTGACGTAGGCCACCCGGCTGCCGTTGGCAAGCTGGCCGACCGCCGCGGCGCCCTGGTCGCTTCCGCCGACCTTGCCGAAGTGCAGGCCGGCGCTCTTCCCGGCGGTCAGCGTGGCCGCCTGGGTCCAGGCCCGCCCACCCGGTGAGGTGTAGACGACCGCGCCGGATCCGGTCTTCTTGGAGCTGCCGGGCCGGATCGCCACGAACCCCGAGCCGGTCGCGGCGACGCCGTCCACCCAGGCGGTCGCGCCGTCGGTGACCGGCGGGTTCGCCGCAACCCAGGTCGAGCCGCCGTCGGTGCTCTGCCAGATGCCGACGGAGTTCGAGGTGGTCCGGTGCTTTCCCTTGCCCCGGGTGGTGGTGACCGCACCGTCCATGATCACGTTACTGCCGTGGGCGGCCACGCCGCGCAGGTCGAGCACGGTCTGGCCGGATCCGGCCAGGTGCAGATCGGCCGCGCCCAGCCGCTGCCAGATCTGCCCGTTCGAGGACGTCCACACGACCGGGCTGTGGCCGTTGTGCCCGACGGCGACGAAGTCGCTGCTGGTCCGGGCCAGGGCGAGCACGTGGTCACCGGCCTTCAGCGGACCGATCCCGCCGCCGCTGCTGAGCGTCCATGCGGTGCCGTTGCGGCTGGTCCAGGTCGTGCTGGTGCCGAGCGCCAGCCAGCCGCCGGGGCCACCGGCGATCAGTTGCGGCCTGGCCGTGGGAGGCGGCGCCGCCCCGTCGGACGTGCCCACCGGGGCGAGCCGCCAGGTGTGCCCGCCATCGGTGGACACCAGGAACTGGGCGCGGGGGATCCACTGCCCGGTCTCATAGCCGACCGCGACCACCGTCCCGCCGACCGCCGCGACGCCGCTGACCGACTGGAAGATGCCACGGGACAGCTGCGTGGAGCTGGTGGCGAAGTCGGCGCCGGCCGCCGCCGCGGGCGGGAACGGCAAGACGCCCGCCTTGGCATGGGGCTTGGTGCGCAGCGGGCCGAAGACGAACAGGCCGGCCACGACGAGCGCGGCCACCACGATGACGATGAGGGCGGTCAGCCATACCCCGCGGCCGAGCCGGAAGGCGCCGCCGCCCGATCTGCCGCCGAGCCCGGCCGGCCGTCCGGCCCCGGGCTTGGTCAGCGGCCCGCTGGCCCGTGAACTGCCGGGCAGCGCCGCGCTCGACAGGCCACCGAGGGTCCGCGCCGGGAGCCGGCCGGTCATCTTGGCGCCGGGCGCACCAGGTGACTGGGTGAGAGTCTGGCCGGGTGCGCCCCGCTGCTTACCGGTGGGCGTGGCCCGGACGCGATCCCATTCCGCCTCGGCTGGCTCCCAGTCGCCGACCGGGCGCTGCCACTCGATACCCGATTCACGCCATGCCTTCTGGGCGTCCTGCCAGACCGACGGGGCGCTCAGGCCGCGTGCCTCCCGGCCCGGCCGGCCACCCAGCTCGTCGTCGCCGATGCGAAGTCCCGGGCCGCCTGGATAGCCGCGCAGCGCTGGCGTGGCGGCGACCACCGGCGGGACCGGCTGGTACGCCACCGGGCCGGCGCCAGCGCCAGCGCCGGGACCGGACGCGAGGGCGGGCACAGCCTGCCCGGCGCCGCCCCACCCGCCGGATGGCTCGTGGCTTTCGCCCTCATCGGGCTGGGGTGGCCGGTAACCCTCGGGCGGTCCGTAAGCTTCGGCAGTGCCGTAGTTGTAGCTGCCGGAGTCGCTGGTGCCCGCGTAGCCCGGCCCGGGGCCGGCATACCCGGGCCCGTAGCTGTAGTCCCCGCCACCGTCCGGGTCGCCGTAGCCGGGCCCGTAGCCGTAGCCGCCGTCGTAGCCGTAGTCGGCCAGCGGCGCACCGCCGGATCCCTCGGCGCCCTTGGCTTCGGCGCCCTGGCCTGGCGCGGGCTGCTGGCCAGTCTGGCCTGACTGGCCGCCCTGGCTGGACTGGCCTGACTGGCCGCCCTCGCTGGACTGGCCGCCCTGCTGAGCGGTGTGATCGGGAGCGGCGCCGCTGGCGGCCGGCTGACCGGGACCGCCAGCGCCGGCGTCAGGCGGTCCAGCGCGGCCGGCGTCAGGGCCGGTGTGCCCTGTTTCGCCGCCCTGCGGGTTGCCTGTCGTACTCACCAGTGCCCCAGCCCGTGATTGGAATGCACATCCACATACCCGGGATAATCTCCCGCAGCCCCGATCGTACCGGGCATACGGTGGCGGCCAGTTATCTCTGGCCAGGCTGCCACTAACCCGTTACACGCGATGACGTAGGTGACGCGCCTTGGCCTTGCCGCGGGCGGGTGCTTCAGGAGGCGGCGACACGGCGCGGGATCAGGTCCCTGACGGCGAGCCGCAGGCTCTCCATCTCGTCGTCGCTGACCCGCTCGAGGAAGCGCCGCATGGTGATGACCCGGTTGCCGCCGGAGCGCAGGACTTCGGCCATCAGCCGGGCGTCGTGCTCCTCGCGGGCCTCGGCCGGCCAGTACCGCCAGGCCCGGCCGTGCTTGTCGCGGCACAGCACACCCTTGCGGTGCAGAATGTCCATCACCGTCATCACGGTCGTGTAGGCCACCGGACGGGCATAGCTCATCCGCTCGCGTACTTCACGGACGGCGTAGGGGCGATCCGCGGCCCACATCACATCCATGATCGCGCTTTCGAGTTCCCCGAACTCCCGCACGTAGCCCACCTCCGTTTGCACAGCTAAGCACGGCAGACCCAGGCGTATACAGCGACGATTCGCCGCGAAGGACAGCTAACGTGCACGGCGGCGATGAATCCTCTCCCTGATGCACCTGTTCTCACCCTGGCAACACCGCGTCGCGGCGGCCGAACGCCGCACCTGGCCCACTTGACGGCGGGTAGCCTTGATCTAGTCAGGATGGTTATTCGAGCGCGGAGAGGTCGATGTCCGCAGTGTCTCCTGAGTCGCGGCGGGCGTCCGCGAATCTTGCCGGGTCAGCAGCCGATCCACTCGCCAACGGCGAGTCCGGGCCGGCGGACGGCAGCCACGATCCCGGCCTCGTCACAGCGGCCACGGACTTCGGCCCCAACGAGTGGCTCGTCGACGAGCTGTATCAGAGATACCAAGCCGACCCCGCCTCGGTGGATCCCGCCTGGTGGAACTTCTTTGCCGACTACCAGCCGTCGGCCACCGGCCGCGAAGCGCCGGTGACGCCGGAGGCGGAAACGGCTGCCGCGCTGGCCGCCCCGGCTCCCGCCGCGCCCCCGGCGCAGGCCCAGCCGGCCGCGCCGGCAGTTCCGGCAGCCCCAGCCGCGCCGCAGGCTGCCGCCCCTGGCGCCGGCCCGTCCCAGGCCAGCCCGGCCGCACCGGCACCGGTCAGCCCGGCCCGGCCGGCCGCGGCCAGGCCCGCCGTGGACGGGGAGCAGACCCGGCTGCGCGGTGCCGCTGCGCGGACAGCGGTCAACATGACCTCGAGCCTGAGCGTCCCGACGGCGACCAGCGTGCGGGCGATCCCCGCCAAGCTGCTCATCGACAACCGCATCGTGATCAACAACCACCTGGGCCGGGGCCGTGGTGGCAAGATCTCGTTCACTCACCTGATCGGCTTCGCCGTGATCAGGGCGCTCGCCTCGATGCCGGAGATGAACGACTCCTTCGCCGAGGTGGACGGCAAGCCGACGCTGGTCAAGCCGGCCCATGTCAACTTCGGCCTGGCCATCGACGTCCGCAAGGACGACGGCTCGCGCCAGCTCCTGGTGCCGGGCATCAAGGCCGCCGAGGCCATGGACTTCCGCCAGTTCTGGATGGCCTACGAGGACCTGATCCGGCGGGCGCGCACCGGCAAGCTCGAGGTCGACGACTTCGCCGGCGTGACCATCAGCCTGACCAACCCGGGCACGATCGGGACCGAGCACTCCGTGCCCAGGCTCATGCCCGGCCAGGGCTGCATCATCGGCGTCGGCGCGATGGACTACCCGGCGGCCTACCAGGGCGCGTCGGAGGAGACGCTGACCAGGCTGGCGATCAGCAAGTCGGTCACCCTCACCTCGACCTACGACCACCGGATCATCCAGGGCGCCCAGTCCGGCGACTTCCTGCGGATCATCCACGCGCTGCTGCTCGGCGGGAACGGCTTCTACGACGAGGTGTTCAGCTCGCTGCGGCTTCCGTACGAGCCGGTCCGCTGGGTGCGCGACCTGCCGACCGGGCACGAGGACGATGTTTCCAAGCCGGCCAGGGTGCACGAGCTGATCCACGCCTACCGGGTGCGTGGCCACCTGATGGCCGACACCGACCCGCTGGAGTACAAGCAGCGCAAGCACCCCGACCTGGACATCAACGAGCACGGCCTCACCTTGTGGGACCTGGAGCGCGAGTTCGCGACCGGCGGCTTCGGCGGCAAGCCGCTGATGAAGCTGCGCGACATCCTCGGCGTGCTGCGTGACTCGTACTGCCGCACGGTGGGCATCGAGTACATGCACATCCAGGAGCCGGACGAGCGCGCCTGGCTGCAGGCACGGGTCGAGCGGCCGCACGACTCGGCCGGCCACGACGAGCAGATCAGCATCCTGAGCCGGCTGAATGTGGCCGAAGCCTTCGAGATGTTC
The DNA here is from genome assembly GCA_036495485.1 of Streptosporangiaceae bacterium. Classification (GTDB taxonomy): domain Bacteria; phylum Actinomycetota; class Actinomycetes; order Streptosporangiales; family Streptosporangiaceae; genus PALSA-505. Next base: position 17,647 of record DASXMU010000380.1, on the reverse strand, counting down.
CTGCAGACCAAGTTCGTCGGGCAGCGCAGGTTCTCGCTAGAGGGCGCCGAGTCGCTCATCCCGCTGATGGACGCCGTGCTGACCGAGGCGGCGCGCGCCCAGCTGGACGAGGCCGTGATCGGCATGGCCCATCGCGGCAGGCTGAACGTGCTCGCCAACATCGTCGGCAAGTCCTATGCGCAGATCTTCCAGGAGTTCGAGGGGAACCTGGACCCGCGCAGCATGCACGGCTCCGGCGACGTGAAATACCACCTGGGTGCCGAGGGCACCTACACCGGCACCGAGGGCTCCTCGATCCGCACGTCGCTGGTCGCCAACCCCAGCCACCTGGAGGCGGTCGACCCGGTGCTCGAGGGTGTGGTGCGCGCCAAGCAGGACCTGATCGACAAGGGCGAGCCCGGCTTCACCGTGCTGCCCGTGCTGATCCACGGCGACGCCGCGTTCGCCGGCCAGGGCGTGGTGGCCGAGACGCTCAACCTGTCCCAGCTGCGCGGGTACCGGACCGGCGGCTCTGTGCACATCGTGGTGAACAACCAGGTGGGGTTCACCACCGCTCCCGAGTACTCCAGGTCGAGTGTGTACGCCACCGACGTGGCCAGGATGATCCAGGCGCCGATCTTCCACGTGAACGGCGACGACCCGGAGGCCGTGGTGCGCGTCGGCAGGCTCGCCTTCGCCTACCGCCAGGAGTTCCGCAAGGACGTCGTCATCGACATGATCTGCTACCGGCGCCGGGGCCACAACGAGGCGGACAACCCGTCGTTCACCCAGCCGCTGATGTATGACCTGATCGACGCGCGGCGGTCGGTCCGCAAGCTGTACACCGAGGCGCTGATCGGCCGGGGCGACATCACGCTGGAAGAGGCCGAGCACGCGCTGCGCGACTACCAGCAGCAGCTCGAACGGGTCTTCACCGAGACGCGGGAGGCGACCAGCAGGCCCGCCGGTGCGGGGGCCCTGCTCAAGCCGGCCGCCGAGGCGGACGAGCCCATCGAGCACGGCTCGGTGCCGACCGCGATCAACGAAGAGACCATCAAGCGGATCGTCGACACCCAGCTCAACCTGCCGGAGGGCTTCACCCCGCACCCACGGCTGCAGCCGCTGCTGCAGCGCCGGGCCACCATGGTCGCCGAGGACGCGATCGACTGGGCCACCGGCGAGATGCTGGCGTTCGGCTCGCTGCTGATGGACGGGCACGGGGTCAGGCTGGTCGGGCAGGACACCCGGCGCGGCACGTTCGGCCAGCGGCACGCCGTGCTGGTGGACCGGATGACCGGCGCCGAGTACACCCCGCTCAGGCAGTTCAACTCGGGCAACGCGAAGTTCCACGTGCACGACTCCCTGCTGTCGGAGTTCGCTGCCGTCGGCTTCGAGTACGGGTACTCGGTCGTCCGGCCGGATGAGCTGGTCTGCTGGGAAGCGCAGTTCGGCGACTTCGTCAACGGCGCGCAGTCGATCGTCGATGAGTTCATCAGCTCCGGTGAGCAGAAGTGGGGTCAGCGCTCCAGCGTGGTCCTGCTGCTGCCGCACGGATATGAAGGCCAGGGGCCCGATCACTCCTCCGCGCGGGTCGAGCGCTTCCTTGGGCTGTGCGCCCAGGACAACATGACCGTGGCGCTGCCGACCACGCCGGGCAACTACTTCCATCTGCTCCGCTGGCAGGCCATGTCCGGACGGCACAAGCCGCTGATCGTCTTCACACCGAAATCCATGCTCCGGCTGAAGACGGCGGCCTCGGCATCGGCGGACTTCACCACGGGCGCCTTCCAGCCGGTGATCGGGGACCGGCTGCTGGCCGCCGACGTGGCGCGGACCGTGCGCCGGGTGGTGCTGTGCACCGGCAAGATCTACTACGACCTTGCCGAGCGCCGGCAGGCCATCGCCTCGCCGACCGCGCTGGTGCGGATGGAGCGGCTCTACCCGCTTCCGCTGGCGGAACTGCAGGCCGAGCTGGCCAGGTACCCACAGGACGCAGAGATCGTCTGGGTGCAGGAGGAGCCGGCCAACATGGGCGCGTGGCCACGGATGGCGCTGAACCTCGTTCAGGACCTCGACCGGCCGATCGGCTGCGTGTCGCGGCCGCCGAGCTCGGCGCCGGCCGCGGGCTCGGCCACCAAGCACCGGAGCGAACATCAGGCGCTGGTAGAGGCGGCCCTGCTGCCCGGCCGCAGCACCGGCGCGTAGCCTGGAGCCTGCCGAAGATGGGCGGGTTGGTCACATGTACTTCACCGATCGTGGCATAGAGGAACTCGCGGACCGGCGGGGGGACGACGAGGTCAGCCTGGCCTGGCTGGCCGGCCGGCTGCGGGAGTTCACCGACCTGAACCCAGAGTTCGAGGTCGCGGTCGACCGGCTGGCCGGCTGGCTGGCCTCGGTCAGCGACGACGACTGACCCCACAGGATCATGGTTATGTTGACTTTCGACAAACGCGATATATCGTATGTTGAGTGCGGCATTGCAGCGCGGAGTTCGGGCTGCCGTGACGTAACCCAGTGCAGCATGAGTTGTTGTGGCAGCGACGGGCCCCGCCGCCGAGGGCCGCACGCAACGGAAGGACTCGCGTGATGACTCGCTGGACCATCGACTCCCCCACCGCCCTGGACTTCGACGGCATCGTCGCGCTCCGGGTCAGGATCGTCGCTGGCTCAGTCGCCGTGCTTGCCACCGACGACCGGCCACGGCTCGAGGTGACCGAGGTGTCCGGCGCGCCGCTGCTGGTGACCCACGAGGCCGGCATCCTCACCATCGGATACGAGGATCTGAGCTGGAACGGGCTGCGCGGCTGGCTCAAGCCCCAGCGGCACACGGCGAACATCACGATCATGGTGCAGAAGGACTGCCCCACCCAGGTTGGCGTGATGAGCGCCAGCGCTATCGTGTCTGGAGTGTCCGCCAGGACATCACTCAAGAGCGTGTCGGGAGACATGACGCTGGACGGCGTGACCGGAGCAGTCGACGTGAACACGGTCTCCGGGAACGTCGAGGCGCAGGACCTGAACGGGCAGGTCGTCTTTCACTCGGTATCGGGCGATCTGACGCTGGCCGACGGTTGCGTCGGGCGCCTGGAGGCGAAGACCATGGGCGGCGGGCTGACCGCCGACATCGCGCTCGGGCCCGCCGGTGAGATGAAGGTCAGCACGCTGTCCGGCGACGTTGCGATCAGGCTGCCCATGGGGACCGACGCCGAGGTGGACCTGCGCACCAAGTCGGGAAAGACGCACAGCGACTTCGACGCGCTGAACCCGTCCACCAGCCCGGGCACGAAGGCGCTGGCCGGCACTCTCGGCACCGGAACGGGCAAGATCACGGTCAGCAGCATGTCCGGCGACATGACAATCCTGCGGCGGAGCCGGCGGCTGATCCCCGAGGACCTGTTCGCCGACGACGATGATGATCCCGGCGATACGGATGAAGCCCAGACACCCGCAGGGGAACCACGCGCAGCGGAAACAGCCACCATGGGCATGGGCGGCTCAACCGAGGAAGGCGATGCCCGATGAGCCCGGTGTTCCGTCACGGCAGGCTGCGGCTCTACCTGCTGAAGCTGCTGGACGATGCCCCCAAGCACGGCTACGAGGTCATCCGGCTGCTGCAGGATCGCTTCATGGGCGTGTACGCCCCCTCGCCTGGCACCATCTATCCCAGGCTGGCCCGCCTGGAAGAAGAGGGCCTGGTCACGCACGACGAAGTAGAAGGAAAGAAGGTCTACCGGCTCACCGACAAGGGCCGCGCGGAAATCCACGAACGGGTGGATGACCTCGCCGAGCTCGAGGAAGAGATCACCGAGTCCGTTCGGGACATCGCCCGGGAGGTCAAGGAAGACGTCAGGGAGACCGTCCGCAACCTGCGTGAAGAGATTGCCCGGGCCGCCAAGGATGTGCACCGCGAGGGCAGGCGGCCGCAAGATGACTTCGAGCGGATCCGCGACCAGGCCAGACGCGCCGCCGAGGAGGCGCGCGACCACGCCCGGCAGGCGCGCGAGGAAGCCCGGCGGACCCGTGAAGAGGCCAAGGGAGACACGCAGCAGGAGCGCGAAGATACCAGGCGGGACCGGGACGTCTGGCGGCGGGAGACCGAGGAGCAGGACGAGCGCGGCCGCTGGGAACACGGCCCCTACGGCGGCGCCCGCCGGCCACACGAGGACTACGAGCGGGCTGGCGAGGAGGCCGGCGCCCGCTTCCGCGCCGGGCGCGGCAAGTCGAAGAAGGAGTGGGGCGACTGGTCCGGCCTGCGCGACTGGCCAGGCTGGCGCGACTGGTCCGGCCTGAGGGACCTGCCAGGCTGGCGCGACTGGCCGGGGGGCCACGACTGGCCCGGCTCTGGCCGCCTGCCCGGCTGGCCCGACCCGGCCAAGTTCCGGGACCTGGAACGGCTGGCCCTGCAGTTCGCGGCCGAGCTGCGCCGGCTGGCCTCCCACGCCAGCGCGATCGGCGAGGACACCTTCGGCGACCTGCGCACGATCCTGGACGAGGCGCTCACCAAGATCAAGACCGAGATCTTCGAGCCGGACCGTCCTCCGGGTGAGAGCGACGCCACTGCGGCCGGCGACACCAGCGGGCCCGCAGCGGACGACAGCACCGGCCACGACCAGCCCAGCGAGCCGCAGGCCGCCACCGGCCACGACCAGCCCCAGGAGAGCCCAGCGCAAGGCAGCGCGGAGCAGGCCCAGACGGGCACCGCCACGGCCCACGAAAGCACCGCCCCGGACCGGGAGTAACCCGCTCCTGCCTCACCTGCCCGTTATGGCAGCGCCCGCCGAAGAGTGTGCACGCTGCCACAACCACGACATGGACTGGGCCTGGCCGCGGTGGCCAGTAACTCTGAGCGGGCACCGCTCGGTGTTTTTCTTTGATCCAAAAAGGAAACGTTGGCTGGATCGGGCGGTCAGCGGACCTATGGCGCTTAACCATCCATACTGCGATAATTACCCAGATTTTACGAAATTAAGGGGTGGGGACCGGTGCCGGGAGTGACAGAAGTGATCAAGAAAACAGCCTGGCGGACGGGTGCGGCGCGGGTCGCGGTTGCGGTCGCCATGGCGGTTCCGGTCGTGCTGGTGGGAGCGCAGGCGGCCGACGCGGCGTGGGCGCTGCAGAACCCGCCGGTGCCGGCCGGCGCGATCGGGAGCAGCCTCGACGACGTGTCCTGCACGACCGGGAGCTCCTGCGTCGCCATCGGGAACTCGGAGCTGAGCGGCAGCGTCTTCGTGACGTTCGCGGACGCGTGGAACGGGTCAAGCTGGACGCTCGAAAGCATCCCCAATGCCAGTAACAGCGATCTGTCCGGGGTGTCCTGCCCGTTCGCCGGGATCTGCATCGCGGTGGGGGACGTGCTCCAGGGTGGCGTGCTCGTGCCGCTGGTGGAGCGGTCGAACGGGTCGACCTGGACGGCCACGAGCCTGCCCGCGCCCGCCGGAGCTACCAGCAGCTTCCTGATCAGCGACTCCTGCGTGTCGGGCACGAAGTGCACAGCCGTGGGAATCTACCGCACCGCGCCGGGGAACCAGTTCATATTCGCGGAGACGCTGAACAACGGCATATGGAAGCTGCACAGCATGGTGCATCCGAAGGATGCCCACAACAACCAGCTCAACAAGGTGTCCTGCACCTCGCCGACATCATGTATCGCCGTGGGGTACTACCTGTCGCCGAGCTTCACGCTGCTGGCCGAGCAGTGGAACGGCTCGAAGTGGTCGATCATGACGACGCCAGAGCCGAGTGGCGGGAGCAGCGGGCTGTTCGAGGGGGTAGCGTGCCGGAATGCGAGCGGGTGCTTCGCGGTGGGCAGCTATACGGCCAGCTCGAAGAATCAGGCGCTGGCGGAGTTCTGGAACGGCACGAAGTGGACGCCGAAGGCGGCCGCGCCGCTGTCGTCGGCCAGTGCAGCCGGGTTCGCGGGGGTGTCGTGCACCACGTTCGGGCCGTGCACGGCCGTCGGGTTCGAGCGCAAGCACGCGCATGACCTGGCGCTGGCCGAGCACTGGAACGGCACGAGCTGGAAGCTCCAGAGCACCGTGATCCCGCCGGGGGCGAGCACCAGCTCGATGGCGGCGGTGTCCTGCCGGTCCAACGTGGACTGCACCGCCGTCGGGTTCTACGTGAACAGCACGGGTGACGATCTCGTCCTGGCGGAGCAGAACACGTAAACATCGGGCGGAGCAGGCTGTGTAACCGGCTTCGACATCCTGTTCGGCGTGTCGTGCCCGGTCAAAGGCACGTGCACCAGCGTCGGGGTTCTACGCGCACAACTCACAGACCCCCGTCTTGCCGCTGGCGCAGCAGAACTCCTGACGCGCCGTAGGTTAGACGGTGAATACGATCTTGCCGAACAACTCGCCCGAGGCCATGGCCGCGAAGCCGTCCCTGGCCTGAGTCAGCGGCAGCACCCGGTCGATCAGCGGCCGGACGCCGGTCTGCTCGCAGAACCGCATCAGCCTGCCGAGCTGCTCGCGCGAGCCCATGGTCGAGCCGACCACCGAGAGCTGGAGGAAGAACACCCTGGTCAGATCGGCCGAGGGCGCCGGGCCGCTGGTCGCGCCTGAGACCACGATCCGGCCGCCCGGCCTGACCGCGCGCAGCGAGTGCTTCCAGGTCGCCTCGCCGACGGTCTCCATCACCGCGTCCACCCGTTCGGGCAGCCGCTCCCCCGCGGCGAACGCCTGGTCGGCACCGAGCTTGACGGCCCGCTCCCGCTTGGCCTCGCTGCGGCTGGTCACCCAGATCCGGTACCCGCCTGCCCGGCCAAGCAGGATGAGAGCGGTCGCCACGCCGCCGCCGGCGCCCTGGACCAGGATCGTCGCGCCCGGCTCGGCCCCGGACGCACCGAACAGCATCCGGTAGGCGGTCAGGTAGGCCGTCGGCAGGCAGGCGGCCTCCTCGAAGGACAGCGCGTCCGGCTTGGGCAGCAGGTTGCGCCTGGGCACGGCGACCTTCTCCGCGAACGTGCCGGGGTAGCGCTCGGACAGCAGGGAACGGCGCGGGTCGAGCGTCTCGTCGCCGCCGTGGCCTGCGGCGTCGCCGACGACCCCGTAGACCACGACCGGGTTGCCTTCCGCGTCGAGCCCAGCGGCATCGCAGCCGAGGATCATGGGCAGCCGGTCCTCGGTGAGCCCCACCCCGCGCAGTGACCACACGTCGTGGTGGTTCAGCGCGGTGGCCTTGACCGTGACGGTGGTCCAGCCGTCTGGCGGCGTGGGCTCGGGCCGCTCACCCAGTTCCAGCGCGGCGAGCGGGTCCTCGGCGTCGAAGCGTGCAGCGGTGACAGCGAACATGCCCTGCACCCTAGCCGTCAGGGCGCGGTCAGGTGGCGGCCGGGCGCGCCGTCCTTCGAGGAGGCCGCTAGCGGCCGGCCACCGCCGGGGCGCGGTCAGCCCGGGCGACTCCCTCGGCACGGGCCTGGGCGGCCACGGCAGCGGCCACCGCGGGGGCGACCCGCTCGTCGAACGCGCCGGGGATGACGTAGCCGGGCGCCAGGTCGCCGGCGATCAGGCCAGCCAGCGCACCGGCAGCGGCCAGCTTCATCCCTTCGGTGATCGTCGAGGCACGCCGCGGAAGTCTGCCGGGTACGGGGGTCACCCGTGTCGTTATTGTGCCACAACGCGCTCGGCGTCCCAGGCGCGCCGCAAGCCCGGGGCGACACGCCGAGGGCAAAAATCAACATATCCCTGCCGGGGCCTGGCAGAAGGTGTACAGTAAAGGCCCTCGTTTTATTGAATGATCGCGTCCTGCCCACAGCCATGTAATACTCAGTGTCGGGTATTGCCCCTTACCGCGGACTCCCCGTACTAGGAAGCAAGAGTGGATCTCAGCTCCTACGCTGAACTCGCCGTGCGCCTGGCAAACAGCGCTGCCGATGGTGAAGAACAAACTGGTGGTGCAGATGACGTCGGCAATATCTTCAGCCTGGACGGGCTCTGCGCACTGCTGACCGATCTTGAGTTTGCGCACAGCGGTGCGGCCCGCGGTGACCTTGACGCGATGCGCGGGCTGCGCATCGAGTTCAGGGAGATATTCTCCGCATGCACGGCCGGAAATGGCGCCGAAGCCGTTGACCGGCTGAATGCCCTGCTCGTGCGGCACCCAGCCCATCCGCAGATCTCCGGCCACGACGGCGAGCCCTGGCACCTGCACCTGGCGCCCAGCGGCTCCGTCGCCGACCGGTACGCAGCCGCCGCTGCCATGGGACTCGCGGCTATGGTCACCAGGCTCGGCACCGGCCGGCTCAGGTTCTGCTCAGCCCCGTCCTGTCAGCAGGTTTTCATCGACGCCACCACGAGCGGGACCCGGCGCTACTGCTCGGTGCGGTGCTCGTCCCGGGTCAATCTGACCGCGCTCGGGGAGCGCCAGCGTACCAGCGGCGAGGTCACCATACCGACCCCAGCCAGTTAGAGCATCAACCCTATCCATCTAGAGCGTATTGCAGGCTCGATGTGTTACCGGGGTGGCCGCCGAGGGTAAGAAACAGCATGGGATGCTACCGCTCCAAGGCGTGTTCGCGCAGGCTGTGGTGACTGCGGGGTGACGATCGTCTATGATCTTGCCAGCCCAACCCGCGTTACGAAAAAGATGCAAGTTCACCACTTTTCAGACCCGGTAAAGATCATTACGATGAGCCCTACCCTACGCACGGGCATATGGCTCGCATACGCGGACCGGAAGAAGGTTCGGATATGGCAACTCAGTCCGTAGTCCCTCCCACCAGGCCAGCAGACGTTGGCCTGAGACGGGAAATGGGCCTGATAGGCGCGATGTGGGCGTCCGAGACCTCACTCATCGGCTCCGGCTGGCTGTTCGGCGCGTTTTACGCGGCGACCGCGGCTGGCACCGCGGCCCTGCTGGGGTGGGGGATCGCCGCGATCATGGTCATCGTCATCGCGCTCGTCCACGCCGAACTGGGCGGGATGTACCCGGTAGCCGGCGGGACCGCCCGGTTCCCGCACTTCGCGTTCGGCAGCGTCGCCGGGTCATCGTTCGGGTTCTTCTCCTGGCTGCAGGCGGTCTGCGTGGCACCGATCGAGTGCTTCGCGGTGATGCAGTACGGGCAGTTCTGGTTCGACGCCCACCACTTCATCATTTTCAACGCGGACAAAAAGATCACCACAGGGTCGGGCTTCATCCTGACGATCATCCTGATGGCGATCTTCACCGCGATCAACTTCCTCGCCATGAAGTTGTTCTCCAAGGTCAACGCGGGTATCACGTGGTGGAAGGTCGCCATTCCCGTCCTCGCCATCATCGTGCTGTTCACCAAGTTCCACGCGAGCAACTTCGGCGCGGGCGGCGGTTTCGCGCCATTCGGCATGCAAGCGGTGTTCAGCGCGCTCCCCACGGCTGGCATCGTGTTCGCCCTGCTCGGCTTCGAGCAGGCCGACCAGTTGGCCGGCGAGATCAAGAACCCGCAGAAGAACCTGCCGCGGGCGGTTATCGGGTCGATCCTGATCGCCGCCATGGTCTACATCCTGCTGCAGGTCGTGTTCATCGGCGCGATCCCGCACGCCCTGATCTCGGGTCCCAAGGGATGGCTCGGCATACCGGCCAACAACCCGATCGCCATCGGGCCGTTCGCCGGCCTCGCGGGGGTGGCCGGGCTCGGCTGGCTCGCGATCCTCCTGCGGCTGGACGCGTTCATCTCCCCGTTCGGCACCGGCCTGATGTACCAGACCTCGACCTCGCGGGTCGGCTACGGCCTGGCCAGGAACCGCTACTTCCCGCAGATCTTTGCCAAGGTCGACAAGCGCGGAATACCGTGGGTCAGCCTCATCATGGCGTTCGTGCTCGGCCTGCTGTTCCTGCTCCCGTTCCCGAGCTGGAAGCAACTGGTCAACCTCGTCACCTCGGCCTCGTTGCTGATGTACGCGGGCGCGCCGCTGTCGCTGGGCGCCTTCCGCAAGCAGGTTCCCGATGCCAGCCGGCCGTACCGGATGCCCTGGGCCGTCTGGATGTCGCCGCTGGCGTTCATCTTCGCCTGCGAGATCATCTACTGGTCTGGCTTCGACACCGTGTGGAAGCTCGGCATCTGCATCGTGATCGGCTACGTGCTGATCGGCATATCCATGATGTTCGACCCGAAGCGGCCGCCGCTGGACTGGAAGTCGGCGCAGTGGCTGCCGGTCTTCCTGATCGGGATGGGCATCATCTCCTGGCAGGGCCGGTACTGCAGTTCGGGCAAGGCCGGGGCGGGCGCGAGCTGTACCGCCACGAACCGCATCCCGTTCTGGTGGGACATCGCGATCGTCGCCATATTCGCCCTGGCGATCTACTTCTGGGCGCAGTTCACCCGGTTGCCCAGGGAAGAGATGATGAGGCTCGTCGAAAGCCAGGCGGAGACCTCGGCGGAGATCGAGAAGGAGCTTCCCGCCGTCTGACCTTCCGGTTAGTTCGACATGCCGACCGCGCTGGGCCCCCGTCGATCGACGGGGGCCCAGCGTTTTTGTGCCTACCGCCGGGCCCGGCGGTACCGCAGCAGCATGACGCCCTCGATCAGGCCGGATGGCACCGGCCCGAAGCTACGGCTGTCCACCACACCCTCCTCCGGGGAGTCCGACTCCAGCCACCAGCCGCCGGGCTCGCGCCGGGTCGCCCGCTTCACCAGCAGCAGCGAAGGCCGGGCGGGATGGCGGGCGACGACGACCTGACCGGGCCTGATGCGCCGGGACCGGCGGATCAGCAGCCAGTCGCCGGGCAGCAGGGTGGGCTGCATGGACCGTTCGGCGACGGCGGCGCGCAGCAGCGGCCAGCGCATGTATCCCTCGCACGTATGTCGGGTGGCCTGTTGGGTAGGGTCGGAGCCTGTACCCCAATGATCCGCTACGAAAGAAGGGGAGCGATGAGGCTCGTACGTCTCCTCGAACCTAAGACCACCGTGTATGCCCACTGCGACCTGCCCTGCGGCGTCTACGACCCGGCCCAGGCCAGGATCGAGGCGGAGTCCGTCAAGGCCATCGCGGAGAAGTGCACGGCCAACTCCGACCCCGAGTTCCGCACCCGGGCTCTCATTATCAAGGAACAGCGGTCCGAGCTGGTCAAGCACCACCTGTGGGTGCTGTGGACCGACTACTTCAAGCCGCCGCACTTCGCGAAGTACCCGCAGCTTCACGAGCTGTTCAACCAGGCCACCAAGCTGGCCGGCGCGGCGGGCACGAAGGGCACTAGCGACGTCGTCGCCAAGGCCGATGAACTGCTGGCCAAGATCGACGAGATCGCCAAGATCTTCTGGGAGACCAAGCAGGCCTGAGCGCCTGATTCCGCCCGGCGCTGAGTGCCGGGCTGGCATATCGCTACGTAGCAGTCCGGATCGCCGTCCCGATGGGCATCGGCGGTCCGGACTGCTACGTTGAGCAGGATTCGAAACCCTTGAGCGATGATTCCTCCACCGCAGGTCAGCGCTCTGGCTTCAAGATCGTTTCGGCTGCGTTTGAATGAGCTTCGGGCTGCCGCTGCCCGGCTTGGCGCTGCCTCCGTGCCATGCTGCCCCGGCCTGTCACGGTGCCAGCCAGCGGCCCGCAGCGCGCCGTGTCCAACTGATGGCCGGCGGACGGTAAGTTGCAAGCAGTACAGCATGGGGTCGGCTGAGGAGTGATGTGATCGAAGAGAGCACGCCGTGGGCGTCCGCGCCGGGAACCGGCACGCTGTCGCCGCCCACGACGCGTGACCACGTAACGATCCGGATGCCCGCGGAAGGCGCCTACCTATCGGTGCTGCGCACCGCCACGGCCGGGCTGGCCGCGCGGCTGGATTTCACGCTTGACGAGATAGAGGACCTGCGCATCGCGGTGGACGAGGCCTGCGCCATGCTGCTGGCCCAGGCCGGGGCGGGCACCACCCTGGAGTGCGATTTCACGCTGAGCCGCGACACGATGACCATCGCCGTGTCGGCGGAGTCCACGCTGGGCAAGCCGCCGGCCAAGGACACCTTCGCCTGGACCGTGCTGTCGGCGCTGGCCGGCAGCGTCGACTCACACGTCGGCCCCGGTGACCGGGTGACGATCGTGCTGCGCAAGATCCGTGGCCACGCGGGGTCGGGATGACCGAGGAAGCCAGGGTCCCGGTGCCCAGGGAGACCGAGATCCTGTCCGCAGACGTCGACATCAGCGACGTGCCCGTGGTTGCCGTGGTCAGGTCCACGCATGCGGAGGAGGACCGCGCGCGGGCCCGTGAGCTGTTCGAGCGGCTGGCCACGCTCGGCAGCGACGACCCGGAGCGCCTGCGGCTGCGCGGCGAGCTGGTCGAGCTGCACCTGCCCCTGGTCGAGTACCTGGCCAGGCGGTTCAGGAACAGGGGCGAGTGGCTCGACGACCTCACCCAGGTGGCCACCATCGGCCTGATCAAGTCCATCGACCGGTTCGACCTGGCCCGTGGCGTGGAGTTCTCCACCTATGCGACGCCGACCATCGTCGGCGAGATCAAGCGGCACTTCCGCGACAAGGGCTGGGCGGTCCGTGTGCCGCGCCGGCTCCAGGAGCTGAAGCTGGCGCTCACCAAGGCCATCGGGGACCTGGCCCAGCGCGAGGGGCGGGCGCCAACCGTGGCCGAACTCGCCGCGCACCTGCAGATGAGCGACGAGGACGTGCTGGAGGGCCTGGAGTCCGCGAACGCTTACTCTACGGTGTCGCTGGACGCCCCCGACTCCGGCGACGATGACGCGCCGGCCGTGGCCGAGTCGCTCGGCATGCTGGACGACGCGCTGGAGGGCGTGGAGTACCGGGAATCGCTCAAGCCGCTGCTCGAGCAGCTGCCGCCCCGGGAGAAGCGGATCCTGCTGCTGCGCTTCTTCGGGAACATGACGCAGTCGCAGATAGCGGCCGAGCTGGGCATCTCGCAAATGCACGTGTCCCGGCTGCTGGCCAGGACGCTGGCGCAGCTCCGCGAGGGCCTGACCGAGGACGGCTGACGCCGCCTAGCTGCTGCTCTTGGTACTGCTCTTGGTACTGCCCTTGGCGCTGCGCTTGGCCTGGCCCGTGTCTGGCGGGCCGGCGGGGCGGCGGCCGTACATCTCCAGGCTGCGCGGCAGCAGCAGCGCGACGGCCGCGCCGACGGCCAGCGCCACGGCGGGCCCACCCCACTCGTACCGGTGCCCCTGCAGCAGGTAAATCCCCACGATGAGGGTGAAAAGCTGGATGAGCATGGCCGGCGTCCAGCTCCACGAACGCGTCCTGGCCAGCCCCACGGCGACAACGGCAAGCGCCACCACGGTGGCGAACCCGATCACCGTCAGCGCGATGCCACTGCTGGCCTGATACGACTGACCCGAGGCCGTGTCGATGCCCGAGAGCACGGATGCGGCACACACGCCGGCCGCTTCGACCGCCTGCACGCCGGCCGCCCCGGCCCGGGCCAGGGAACGATCCCGCATGTTTCGCCTCCCTCCTGGCTGGCTACCCTGAGCGCGTGCGAGCGCTGCTGATATTCAACCCCCAGGCCACGTCCACGTCCCGGCTGCGCCGCGATGTGCTCGTCCGGGCCCTGGCCTCCGAAATCGAGCTGGAGGTCGTGGAGACACGGTACCGGGGGCACGCGGCCACTCTCGCCTCGGAGGCCGCACGCGCGGGCCTGGACCTGGTCATCACGCTCGGCGGCGACGGCACGGTGAACGAGACCGTCAACGGCCTGATGCGGTCGCCAGGGCTGGCTGTGCCTTCGGGGACGGCGCCTTCGGGAGCTGGGCTTCCGGGGGCTGGGCTTCCGGGGGCGGCGCAGGGCGGCACGGCGGACCGGCTGCCTGCGCTGGCTTCCATTCCCGGCGGAAATGGCAACGTGTTCATCCGTTCCCTTGGGCTGCCGGCGGATCCGATCGACGCCACCGGGCATATTCTCGCAGGGCTCTCCAGCGGCCGGACCCGCAGTATCGGGCTCGGGCTGGCTGGCGACCGGTACTTCACGTTCTCCGCCGGGCTCGGGCTCGACGCGGAAGTGGTGCGGGCCATCGAGGGACTGCGGGCCAGCGGCCGCAAAGCCTCGGACGCGCTTTACGTGTGGCTCACATTCCGCCAGTACTACTCCATCACCGACCGCAAGCACCCCGCGCTGACCCTGGAACGCCGCGGCCACCCACTGGTCGGCGACGTGTTCCTTGGCGTGGTGTCCAACACCGCTCCCTGGACCTACGTGGGCAATCACCCGGTCAACGCATCCCCGCTGGCCAGCTTCGACACCGGCCTCGATGTCTTCGCTCTTCGCCGGCTGAGGACCGTTTCCACGGTTAAGGTGCTGGGCCAGATGTTTTCCGATGGAAGAAAATCGCCGAACGGACGCTACGTGCTCAATCTGCACGACGAACCCGAACTCACCCTGAGGTCAATTCGCCCGATCGCCTTCCAGGTGGATGGGGAGTACATGGGCGAGCGTGAGTGCGTCGCATTCCGGTCGGTGCCGCGCGCGCTGCGGGTGGTCGTCTGAGCACGTGGTCCGCCTGTGAGGGTTGTTCAAGACCGGCTAGCGAGGGCAGGCGATTTCGGCCTGCCCGAGTGCCGGTGCAGCTGGCACCGCGGCAACCGAAGCGGCCTTTTGAAGAACCCGAACTTCTGGATAAAGCACTGTGACGCATCTGACATGGAAAACGCGGCCGAACGTTAACCTAATCACTTGCGCCTGGTAGGCCCGGCTTGAAAGAGTAGAAGCGATGCATCGCGAGAGGGTTGCACGTGCCCCGCACCAGCATCAACGCTCGTGCACCACAGATCAGAGTATAAGCCGGGGAACCTGACGAACCCCGACATATGACCTAGCTCGTGAAAAAGTTCACAAAGACGGAACCAGGTGGCGGGTCTGCGAAGACCCGCCGGTGAAGAGGGGTGGATCGCATGGACTGGCGCTACCACGCCGCCTGCCGTGACGTGGATCCCGAACTGTTCTTCCCCATTGGCAACACTGGTCCTGCGCTACTCCAGATAGACGAAGCCAAGCAGGTGTGCCGGCGCTGCCCGGTGCTGGAACTGTGCCTGCAGTGGGCGATAGAGAGCGGTCAGGACGCTGGCGTCTGGGGCGGGATGAGTGAGGATGAGCGTCGCGCACTCAAGCGGCGCACCACCAGGATCAGGGCACGCGCCCACGTCTGACCGAGGGCGTTCAGGCGACGCAACTCGACGGCTCCTGTGCTTCATGCACCGGAGTCGTCTGGCCTTTCAGGAGCCACCTGACTTTCAGGAAGCGCCCGGCTTTCAGGAGCGGTCTGGCCTTCAGGAGCGGTCTGGCCTTCAGTGGCCGTCGAGGTCGCTTCCACTGGCAGATCGACCACGACCAGGGCGCCGCCGTCCGGCCGGTTGCTGATATCCAGGTTCCCGCCGAGTTCAGCGACCACCAGCGTCCGCACGATCTGCAGGCCCAGGCTCTTGGAGGAGTCCAGGTCGAATCCCTCGGGCAGCCCGGCGCCCCGGTCGGCCACCATGACCGTGAGCTTGCCCGGCAGCCGTCTGGCCGTCACCACGAGGCTGTCCACCGGGTGGCCGTTTATCGTCTGGCTGGGACGCTGCTGGCCCAGGCGGTTCTCGCCCAGGCCGTGCTGGAGGGCGTTCTGCAGCAGCTCGGTCAGCACCATGGCGAGCGGGGTGGCCACCGACGACGGCAGCCTGCCGAACGTGCCGGTGAGCCGGGGCGCCGCGCCAAGCTCGGGCGCGGAGACCTCGATGGCTATCGCGAGCACGCGGCTGGCGATGTCGTCGAAGTCCACGACCTCGTCCGGGGTGAGCGACAGGATCTCGTGCACGACGGCGATCGAGCCGACCCGGCGGACCGCCTCGTACAGCGCGGCCTGGGCCTCTGGCTCGTCCAGCCTGCGGGCCTGCAGCCTGAGCAACGCGGCCACGGTCTGCAGGTTGTTCTTCACCCGGTGGTGGATCTCGCGGATGGTCGCATCCTTGGACAGCAGCTCGCGCTCCCGGCGGCGCAGCTCGGTCACGTCGCGGACGAGGATGAGCGCCCCGGTCCGGGAGCCCCCGACCACCAGCGGTATCGCCCGCAGCTGGACGACCGAGCCGTTCGCCTCGACCTCGGTCTCGCGCGGACTGCGACCGCTGGCCACGACCATGAGCGAGTCGTCGATTGGCTCGTCCGGCGCGCACAGCCGCGCCGTCACCGGCCCTAGCTCGGACCCCACCAGGTCAGCCGAGAGGCCGAGCCTGCGGAATGCGGACAGCGCGTTCGGGCTGGCGTAGCTGACCCGGCCCAGCCGGCCGAGTCGCAGCAGGCCGTCGCCTACCCGGGGCGACCGGACGAGTATCGGCTCCTCCCCGGCGAACGGGAACGTCCCCTCGGCCACCATCCTGGCAAGATCATCGGCGCCGCGCAGGTACGTCAGCTCGAGCCGGCTCGGGGTCCTGGCTGAGTTCAGGTTGGTGTTCCGCTCGACCACGGCGATCACCTTGCCGCCCCGGGTGACCGGTATGGTCTCCGCCCTGACGGGCACACCGGTCGTCCAGTCCGGGTCGCCCTCCCGGCAGATCCGCCGCTCGGTGAGCGCCGCCTCGAGCAGTGGCCGGTGGGCGGGCTTGATCCGCAGCCCGACCACGTCGTCGTAAACTGCCGTCGGCCCCGTGGTCGGCCGCATATGCGCCATCGCCAGCCAGCCCGTCCCGTCCCGCACCCGGGCCCAGAGGATCAGGTCAGCGAACGACAGGTCCGCGATGAGCTGCCAGTCGGACACCAGCGCGTGCAGCCACTCCACGTCGGCCCCGGTGAGCAGCGTGTGACGCTTGGCCAGGTCGGAAAGGGTGGGCACGCGGTCATCATCCCATCGTCAGGACTACTGACGATCCTGCCCCATTCCGCCCCTGCACCACCGCGTAGTCGGCACCCTTTCGCGAACCTGCACCTCCGCGCAGCCAGCACCCTTTCGCGAACCTGCACCACCGCGCAGCCAGCACCCTTTCGCGGACCCGCACCACCACGCGGTCGGCACCTTTCGCGGACCCGCACCTCCGCGTAGTCAGCACGCTTTCGCGGACCTGCACCACCGCGCAGTCGGCACCCTTTCGCGGACCCGCGCTATCGGCAGGCAGTACCCTGCGCGAGCCTGAATCATCCCGCCATCGGTGGCACCCGGCAGTCGGTGGCAATATGCGATCATGCACAACACGCGCGATCCGCTGCTAATGCTGCGCACCGCCGCCGCAGCCCGGGAGTCCATGGGCCTGCGCCGCGAGCTGCGACCGCGCACCCCCGGCCCGGATGACATGGTCGATCTGGCTTCCAACGACTATCTGGGCCTGGCCAGGAACCCACTGGTCGCCGAGGCAGCAGCAGCCGCAGCCCTCCAGTGGGGAGCAGGCTCCACGGGTTCCCGCCTCGTCACCGGCAGCACAGAACTTCACTCCAGGCTCGAGCGGGCCCTAGCCGGGTTCTGCGCCGCCCCGGCTGCCCTGGTCCTCTCCTCCGGCTACCTGGCGAACCTGGCCGCGATCACGGCGCTGGTTCGCGCACTGGCCGCCGGGTCCAGGGAGGCAGGTGCGATCAGTGGGATGAGTGCTGCTAAAGCGTCGCATGTTACTGCTGGGGTGAACAATGGTTCGGGCGGGGGATTTGTCTCTGGTTCCAGCTCCAGCGGTGGTCCCGGCTCCGGCTCAGTGTCCAGCTCCGGCTCAGTGTCCAGCTCCGGCTCAGTGTCCAGCTCCGGCTCAGTGTCCAGCTCCGGCTCAGTGTCCAGCTCCGGCTCAGT
>DASXMU010000379.1:0-20465 GCA_036495485.1 Streptosporangiaceae bacterium | reverse complement strand
GGGGATGTCGATGAACCACAGGTTGGCCGCGCTGGCGGCTGGCGGGGCGGTGCTGCTGGGTGTGGGTGCCGGCATCGGAGCGGCGGGCACGGCGGGTCATGGGGCATCAGTCCATCGGCAGCGGCCTGCGGCCAGCCATGCGGCGGCCAGCGCGGCGCAGGCCAGGGCGGTCGTCCTGGCCATGCTGCAGGGCAGCCATGCCCCTGGGCTGAGGGCACACCGGCGGGTGACGCGGGGGCCGGACGGGGTCACCAATGTTTCCTACTTCAACTGGTCCGGCTACGCCGACACCGGCTCGGCGGGGGCGTTCACGAAGGTCTCCGGGTCCTGGACGGTGTCGAAGCTGGGCGCCTGCACGGGAGAGCATACGACCGATTCCGAGTGGATCGGCTTCGATGGGTTCAGCAACGGAACCGTCGAGCAGGACGGCTCGATCGGGCTGTGCTTCGAGGGTAAGGCGAGCTATTTCGACTGGTACGAGATGTTCCCGACGCAGAGCTCGGTGATGATCGAGCATGCGGTCTCGCCAGGCGACAAGATGAGCGCGACCGTCACCCGCTCCGGCACGAAGTACACGATGGTGGTCACCGACGCCACGCATGCGAAGGACTCGTTCACCGCCACCGCAGCCTGCAGCGCCAGCACCTGCGTGAACGACAGCGTGGAATGGATCAACGAGCGGGACGTGTTCGGCAGCAACGGCTACTCGCCGCTGTCGGACTACGGCACCTGGAAGCTGACCGGTGGGGCCGCCACCAAGTCGGGTAAATCGGGCAGCATCAGCTCGCTCGGTAACGTGAACAACATCACGATGATCGACGCCACCGGCTCCTACAACCTGGGCGCGGCCTCGGCGCTATCCGGTGGCAGCTCGTTCACCACCACCTGGAAGGACAGCTGGTAAGCCGGCATCGAGCGCCAGGAGATCGTCCTCGGTCTCGCGGCGCAGCAGTACCCTGGCCGCCCCGTCCCGGACGGCGATGACGGGCGGCCGGGGCACGTGGTTGTACTGGCTGGCCATGCTCCGGCAGTAGGCCCCGGTGCCGGGGACGGCCAGCAGGTCACCGGCGGTCAGGTCGGATGGCAGGAACTCGTCCTTGACGATCATGTCGCCGCTCTCGCAGTGCTTCCCGACCACCCGGGCCAGTATCGGCGCGGCCGTGGACGCGCGTGAGGCGACGGTGCAGGAGTAGTCCGCGTCGTACAGGGCGGTGCGGATGTTGTCGCTCATGCCACCGTCCACCGCGACGTAGTGCCGGACCGTGCCGTGATCAAGCTCGACGTCTTTGATCGTCCCGGTGCGGTACAGCGTGAAGGTGCTCGGGCCGGCGATCGCCCGGCCCGGCTCCACCGAGACCCGCGGGACCTGGACGCCGAGGGCCGCGCATTCCCGCTGGACGATGTCCGCAAGCGCGGCGGCCAGATCCTTGGGTGTGAGCGGGTCGTGCTGGCTGGTGTAGGCGACGCCGAAGCCGCCGCCCAGGTCGATCTGGGGCAGGGTGACGCCGTGCTCGCGGATGACCTGCGCGTGCAGCCCAAGCAGCCGCCGGGCCGCCACCTCGAAGCCGCTGGTATCGAAGATCTGCGAGCCGATGTGCGAGTGCAGGCCACGCAGCTCCAGCTCGGGCCGGGCCAGGATGCGCCGCACCGCCTGGTGGGCCGCCCCGCCGGACAGCGAGATGCCGAACTTCTGGTCCTCGTGTGCGGTGGCGATGTACTCGTGGGTGTGGGCTTCCACGCCGACGGTCACCCGCAGCAGCACGGGCGCGCGAACCCGGTGGCGCGCGGCGATGCCGGCCAGCCGGTCGATCTCCGGCAGTGAGTCGATAACGACGTGACCGAGCCCGGCCGCCACGGCCCGCTCCAGCTCCGCGTCGGACTTGTTGTTGCCGTGCAGGGTGATGCCGGCGGTCGGCGCCCCGGCCCGCAGCAGCACGGCAAGCTCCCCACCGGTGCAGGCATCCAGGTGCAGCCCGTCCTGCATCAGCCAGCGCGCCACCTCGGTGCACACGAACGCCTTGCACGCGTAGTAGACGTCGGCACCGCCGCACAGGTCCGCGAACGCCTCCTGGAAGGCCTCCAGGAAGGCCACCGCGCGGGCGCGGAAGTCGGCCTCGTCGAGCACGTACGCGGGCGTCCCGTACTCGGCGGCGAGATCCCGGACGTCGACCCCGCCGACCTCGATCGCGCCAGCGTCGTTGCGCCGCACCGTGCCGGCCCACAGCTGCGGCAGCAGCTCGTTGACGTCATCCGGTGGCCGCAGCCAGGCCGGAACCGTCGCGATATTGCCGTAACCGTGCGCGTGCAACGCGCCAGCCTCATGAATAGACATGATCATTCTTCCGTTCGCGGTGCCCGTCACGGGAGCCTACAGCCGTCGCCATAGCGTGTGGTTCCGGCAAAGAAAGCACTGCGGTAGGCGTTATTCCGGAAAAGAAAGCTCGCCGTGGGGGTGCGGTCCCGGCAAAGAAAGTGCGCTGGACGCGGCGGTCCGTCGAAATGACACACGGTCCCCAGGAGTCACGCTCAGTCATCTCACTTCTCAGCAGTAGGGTTACCCAGTCATGAGGCAATGGATCGCCCCGGCCGGCAGCGATTTCGGCCTCGTCCTCTACGTCACCAAGGGCCTGGCCGACGTGGCCGGGGACGAGGTCACCGGGCTCGTGCCGGCGGCAAAGGTGCGGCTGCGCCAGGACCGTTTCCTGATCCTGGACGCCAGCCCCGGCGAGGCGGAGCGGCTCGGCGCGGTCACCCGGACTGTCGATGACATCCGGCTGCTGGTGGCGGGCCCGGCCCGCATCGACGGCCAGCCTGACTTCGAGGAGCTGTGCCGGGCCGCGGCCAGCACCACGGTGGCGGCCCTGTCCCCAACGGAGGATGCGTGGTCGGTCACGATGTCGGCCCGCAACCCGCCGTGGCGGCGGAAACCGGCCTGGGATCCCGCGCCGGTCATCGGGGCGCGGCTGTACGGCGCGGACCCGGCGGCCACCGTCCGCCGGGCGGTCGACCTGCGGATCCAGGTGGATGAGGACATGGCCCACATCGCGGTCAGCCTGTGGCCGGCCCCGGTCGGCAAGCGCCCGGGTGAACCGCAGCTCACCTGGTCCGGCGGGTTGCGGCCGACGGTGGCCGCGGCCCTGGTCCGGCTCGGCCTGGCCGCGATCGGCCCGGAGGCCGCGGCGGATGGGCTGTACGACCCGTTCTGCGGCAGCGGGACCATCGTGGCCGAGGCCGCACGCGCCGGGCTGCCGGTGTTCGGCTCCGATGTGTCGGAGCAGGCCGTGGCGCTCACCCGGGACCGGCTCGCGGCCCAGGGTGGCTTCGGGCCGGGTGAGCTGCTGCGGCGGGTGTTCGTGCGTGACGTCCACCGGGGCCCGGATCCACGGGTGACCGCGCGGCTGCTGATCGGGAACATGCCCTGGGGCAAGCAGGTGAAGGTGGCGGGCCGGCTGGCGCTGTTCGACGCCACCGCCCTGCTGGCTGCGCACACCATCGGCGACGGCGGCGGCGCCGTGCTGCTCACCACGCACGAGGAGCAGCTGCTGCCCCGGCTGCGGCGCCGCGGCCTGACCGCCACGGCGCGCCGGATCGGCCTGCTCGGCCAGACACCCGCCATCGTGACGGCCCGGCCCGCGTGACCGCTAGCCCATGCGCCGCCCGGCGATCAGCCAGGCCCTGGCGACAGGCTCCCAACCAGCAGGCGACCTGCCCTCGACTACCGGGCGACTTTCCGCCACACGACGCACACCCGCCGCTCAACGCTCTTGCGTCAAGGGATTGGCACAGTCCACCATGGGCGCGACATCGGGAAGGACCCCCCGTGACAGGAGGCACTGTGATCAGCCGGAAGTCCCGCACCACCTCCATCGTCCTGACCGCCGCGACGCCGGTAGCGCTGGCCGCCCTCGCGCTCACGCCGGCCGGTGCCGCGGTGAGCCATCCGGCCACTGTGACAGCAGCGGCGAGCGCCGCCGGGCCGGCGATGCGCCAAGGCGTCCCGGTTTACTCGCACATCGTGATCGTGATGGAGGAGAACCACGCCTTCTCACAGATCATCGGCAGCTCCCAGGCGCCCTACATGAACTCGCTCGCCAAGCAGGGCGCGTCGTTCACCGACTCGCACGCGATCACCCATCCGAGCGAGCCGAACTACATGGCCTTCACCTCCGGCTCGACCTACGGCCTGACCAGCGACCAATGCCCGTTCTCGACCGGGAACGCCAACCTCGGCTCCGAACTCATCGCGGCCGGCGACAGCTACGACGGGTATTCCGAGGGGATGCCGTCCAAAGGTTTCGAAGGATGCACCAGCGGCCTGTACGCGCGCAAGCACAACCCGACGGCGAACTACACCGACCTGCCGAAGTCGGTGAACCTGCCCTGGGGGCAGTTCCCGACCGGCAGCACCAACTTCGCCAGCCTGCCCACCGTCGCCATCGTGGACCCCAACCTGGACCACGACATGCACGACGGGACCATCAACCAGGCCGACACCTGGCTGAAGGGCCACCTGAACGCCTACCTCACCTGGGCGAAGAACAACAACAGCCTGCTCATCGTCACCTGGGATGAGAACAACGGCGCTCCCGGCAACCAGGTCCCCACGATCTTCGCCGGCGCGCACATCAAGGCCGGCAACTACAGCGAGAACATCAGCCACTACAACGTGCTGCGCACGATCGAGAACGCCTACGGCCTGACCCCGGTGGGCGCGAGCGCGTCCGCGACAGCCATCACCGACGTCTTCAGCTGACCTCCGGTTAACAGCCCACAACGCGCGCGCCGCCACCCGGCTGGGTGGCGGCGCGTGGTCTTCAGGGATCCGCCCGATCGGCTGGCGGGCCGGGCGGGTTCGCGGGGCACCGTTCGGTGATCAAAATCCAAAAATCCGGGACCGGAGGGTCAGCGGGAATCGCGCCGTCACCAGCGATCGAGGTGGAGGACCTCGTCGAGCGGGACGCGGGCGGCCGGGCGGAAGGTCTCCCCGGTGTAGTAGGCGGTGGGGATCAGCGCGCCCTGCCGGACGCCGTCCGGGATGCCGAGCAGCTCCGCGACCTCGCGCTCGTAGCCCAGGTGCAGTGAGGTCCAGGCGGTGCCGAGGCCCCTGGCGCGGGCGGCGAGCATGTAGCTCCAGGTGGCGGGCAGCAGCGACCCCCACAGCCCCGCCTGGCTGCCCTCGGGCAGCCGGCTAACCGACAGGCAGGGGATGACCAGCACCGGGACCTCGGCCAGGTGCTCACTCAGGTAGGCGGCGCTGTCGCCGACCCGGCGCTGCACCCGGCCCCGCTCCGGGTCGTCGGCGTACAGGCTCGCGGCCGAGCTGCCCGACTGGTAGTAGGCCTGGAAGGCGCGCTGGTAGTACCCGGCGATCTGGGCGCGGTGCCCGGGGTCGGTGACCACGAACCAGTGCCAGCCCTGGCGGTTGCCGCCGGTGGGCGCCTGCAGGGCGACCTCCAGGCACTCCCGGACCAGCCCGGCCGGGACCGGCCGGGTCAGGTCGAGGCGCCGGCGCACGCTGCGCGTGGTGGTGAGCAGTTCGTCGGGACCAAGCGGCAGGGTCGTCATGGACCCATGATCGCATTGCCGGTCCCGGCCGATGGCGGGCTGCCACCCCCGGCCGGGACGACGCTGCTAGCCCTCGGTCCCGAACGACTGGATCTCGCGCTCCTCCAGCTCGGTCAGCTCGCGGGGCTTCTCGCCGCGGGCTTCCTTCTCGGTCTGCACCTGATCCCGGATGCCGTCCACGACCTCGGGGTTGGCCAGCGTGGTGATGTCGCCGACGTCGGTGAAGTTGGACACCGACGCGATGACCCGCCGCATGATCTTGCCGGACCTGGTCTTGGGCATGTCGGGCACGATCCAGATGTTCTTCGGCCGGGCGATCTTGCCGATGTCCTTGACGATCGCCTCCGACACCTTCGCCTCGATGTCCTTGCTTGGCTCGATGCCCGGCTTGAGCGAGATGTACATCTCGACCACCCGGCCGCGCACGTCGTCCACCACGGGGACAGCGGCGGCCTCGGCTATCTCGCCGACCGTCAGGGTCGAGGACTCCAGTTCCTTGGTGCCGAGCCGGTGGCCGGCCACGTTGATCACGTCGTCCACCCGGCCGAGGATCCGGAAGTAGCCGTCCGCCGCCAGCATCGCGCCGTCGCCGGCGAAGTATGGCCAGTCGCGCCAGTCCTTGCTGTCCGGGTCCTTGTTGTACTTGCGGTAGTAGGTGTCGACGAACCGCTCCGGCTGGCCCCAGATCGTCTGGAAGACACCGGGCCACGGGTTGCGGATGCAGATGTTCCCGGCCCGGCCGCTGCCCGCCGGGACCTCGTTGCGGTCCTCGTCGAAGATGACGCCGTTGATGCCCAGCGCCATCGGGCCGCAGCTTCCCGGCTTCATCGCGTCGATGCCGGGCAGGGTGCTGCCGAGGAAGCCGCCGGTCTCGGTCTGCCACCAGGTGTCGACGATCACCGCTTCGCCCTTGCCGACGACCTCGTGATACCAGCGCCACACCTCGGGCTCGATCGGCTCACCGACCGTGGTCATGTGCTTGAACCGGTAGTTGTACTTGGCCGGCTCGTCCGGGCCCACCTTGCGGAGCATGCGGATCGCGGTGGGGGAGGTGTGGAAGATGTTGACGTTGAGCCGTTCGGCGATGCGCCAGGGCCGGCCAGCGTCGGGGTAGTTGGGCGTGCCCTCGTAGATGACCGTGGTCGTGCCGCAGGACAGCGGGCCGTAGACGATGTAGGAGTGGCCGGTGATCCAGCCGATGTCGGCCATGCACCAGTAGGTGTCGTCCGGGTGGATGTCCTGGTAGAAGTGGCAGGTCCCGGTCACGTAGGACATGTAGCCGCCGGTGCTGTGCTGGCAGCCCTTGGGGCGGCCGGTGGTGCCGCTGGTGTACATCAGGAACAGCGGGGCCTCGGCCGGCATCGACACCGGATCCACCTTCTGGCCCCGGTAGTCGCCGATGATGTCCTCGACGAAGAAGTCCCTGCCCTCGACCATGGGGGTCTGCGAGTTGAACTGGCCGTGGTGACGGCAGAAGACGAGCACCTTGTCGACCTCGGCGCCCTCCCTGCGCGCGGCCTCCACCGCCTCGTCCGCCTTGACCTTATGGTCGACCAGGTCGCCACTGCGGTAGTAGCTGTCCATCGTGATCAGGACGCGGCTGCCCGAGTCGGCGATCCGGCCACCGCAGGCGCCGCCGCTGAACCCGCCGAAGACCTGGGAGTGGATGACGCCGAGCCGGGCGCAGGCCAGCATGATCACCGGAAGCTCGGGGACCATCGGCATGTGCAGGGTGACCCGGTCGCCGGCCTTCAGCCCGCAGAAGTCGCGCAGCATGGCGGCGTACTCGTTGACCCGGTTGTACAGCTCGCGGTAGGTGATGACCACCGGCTCGGTGTCCTCGGGCTCGGCCACCCAGATGATGGCGGCCTTGTTGGCACGCTCCGCCAGATGCCGGTCAACGCAGTTGTAGGACGCGTTCAGCCTGCCCCCCACAAACCATTTCCAGAACGGCGCCTGGCCGGTGTCCAGCGTGGTGTGCCAGTACTGGTCCCAGTGCAGCAGATCGGCGTACGCACGGAAACACTCCGGGAACTTGTCCTCGGTGAACTGCTCGCGGATGGCCGGGTCAGCGGCGTTCGCCTGCGCGATGAACCTGGCGGGCGGGTAGAAGTACTCCTCTTCACGCCAGTGAACCGCTATCTGCGACTCGGAGACTTCTCCTCCGAACGCCTCCTGACCTTCTGTCATTTGCTTGTCCTCCCGCTGGAAACGCCATTCGAGGCGAATAAAAAGTGCGGATTGCCGGACCCGCCGGGGCTGATCAATCGTAGCGCTGGGCGATGGGCTGTCACCAGGGGAGTCGATCATCATGACGGGGTTGACATCCCGTCGATCAAGGGTAAGTTGCTGCGCAGTCCAGCACCGGGCTGACCGGCCGGAACGATCGAAGCGACCCAAGCCAGGCTGCGTGCGGCGGGGATTCGGCATGCTCCCGCCTGAGTGCCAGGCGCAGCAGGGAAGGGCCGCGATCGTGACCCGGCTGGCGGGGGGTTGGACCCAGGAAGGGCCCGGGCGCCCAGTAGACAACAGAGTCCGCGAGCTCGTTGCCGACGGGACGGACTCCGGTCCGAAGGGTGTCCGGGTCCTGCTAGGCCATACTCACTGGCCGTTGGCCAGTTTCGCCATACCTTGATTCCGCCCTGGGGGACGACCCCCCGGACCCCCGATGTGCGGCTGCGCCGCACAAACCTGTGCCGGGCTGGGCGCTGTTAACTGCTTCCCGCTCGTTGGCTATGCATCCACGCATGGGTGACACCCCTAGCGATTGCGGGAGGGATCTTGACCTGATCTTGGCGCGGGGAGGAAAGGAGATCGGTTACTGTTGCGGGTCGGCTGAGACGGTGCTAGAGGAGCGGACGGGCAGGATTGTGACCGGGAAGTATCCATCGATCGAGCGGGTGGCCGTCGTCGTGCCCACCTATAACGAGCTGGAGAACCTGGAGGTCGTGGCTGGGCGGGTCCGGGAGGCTGTGCCGGATGCGGATCTGCTGGTGGTCGACGACAACAGCCCGGACGGGACTGGCGAGCTGGCGGACAAGCTGGCCGCGGTGGACAGCCATATGCATGTCATGCACCGGCCGGGCAAGGGTGGGCTCGGGGCTGCCTATCTGGCCGGGTTCGCGTGGGCGCTGGAGCGTGGGTACGACGCGGTGGTCGAGATGGACGCCGACGGGTCGCATCAGCCCGAGGATCTGCCCCGGCTGATCGGTGGGCTGGACCGGGCCGACCTGGTCGTGGGCTCCCGCTGGGTGCGGGGCGGCAAGGTGGTCAACTGGCCGAAGAGCCGCGAGGTGATCTCGCGGGGCGGGAACATCTACGTGCGGCTGATGCTGGGCATCAAGGTGCGGGACGCGACCGGCGGGTTCCGTGCCTACCGGGCCGGGACACTGCGCTCGATCGCCCTCGCCGAGGTGGCGTCGCAGGGGTACTGCTTCCAGATCGACCTCACCCTGCGCACGCTGCGGGCCGGCCTGACAGTGACCGAGATCCCGATCACGTTCATTGAGCGCGCCAGGGGCACGAGCAAGATGAGCAACACGATCGTCAAGGAAGCCCTCTGGCGCGTCACCCAGTGGGGAATCGCCGCCCTCCCCGCCCGGTTGCTAGGACGCGGCGTGGCGCCTAGGAGTTAGCTAGCTCAATCAGCAACTAGCTAGCTCAATCAGCCCAAGACTCGAACACTCGATCAACCCGGGAGGGTTGTGGCGGCGTAGCCGACACATCGGGGGGGCCGGGGGGGTCGTCCCCCCGGACAGGCATGGCGACTGGGCCATGGCGAAACTGGCCGCAGGCCAGCGAGCATGGTTCCCCGCCCAGGAGCCCCCTCTAGGCGCTCTTGCGCGCCGGGGCGGCTGGGTCGTCGGTGAGGCCGCGGCGCTCCCTGATCACCGCCAGGCGCTCAGCCAGGACCTCTTCCAGGTCGGCGATGGTCCGGCGCTCCATCAGCATGTCCCAGTGGCTGCGCGGCGGCTTGGTCTTCTTCTGGGCTGGCAGGTCCACGGCCGAGGTGTGAGCGGTCGCCCCGCACACCCGGCACTCCCAGACTGCCGGAATCTCCGCCTCTGCGGCAAACGGCACGCTGAAGTGGTGGCCCTTCGGGCAGTCGAAGGCAACTTCCCGGCGGGGAGCCAGGTCGGTGTTGCGATCGTTCTCGTAGCTCGTTGCTCCCAGCCGCGTGCCTCGAAGTGCGCGTTCCGCCATAACCCACTGCCTCCCAGGCGCTTACCCGTCCAAGTGTGTTAACGCTGAGTACCCGAACAAGATTCCCGCTCCACCCAGTTCCAACCACATCCGGGCGGACGGGATCACGCCGTCTGGGATCGCAGCCGGGATCGCGGATCAGGCAATTGCCCCTGGCGGCGCCTAGGATGCCAGTCACCACGCTCGGCCAGCACGTCGCGGAGCAAAACGGTCTCATCTGTCATAATCCCGTCAGCACCCAGGTCGAGCAGGCAGGTCATCTCGGTCCGGTCGTTGACCGTCCACACGTGCACCTGCAGGCCTATAGCGTGGGCCCGCCGGATGAAACCCCTGGTGGCAATCACCGATGGGATCTGGGCGCAGCGTACGCCGGCCCGCAGCAGGCTGCGGCTCAGCATCGGGCCCGAGCCGAACGAGCCGCCGCCCATCCTGATCGCGGCCAGCCCGGCCGGCGATACCGCCGTGACGACCGGACGGCCGATCGCCCGCCGGGCCGCGGCGAGCCTGCGGGTGGAGAACGAGCAGATGCACACCCGGTCCCAGGCACCGGTCCGCCGCAGCGATTTTGCCAGCGGCGCCACCGCCTGCTCCTCTTTCACGTCGAGGTTGAACCTGGTGTCCGGCCAGGCCGCGAGCAGGTCCTCGAGCAGCGGGATGGGCTCAGCGCCGCCGATGCGGGCCGCGGCGACTTCCCGGTGCGGCATCCGCGCGATCCGGCCGGTGCGGTCGGTGACCCGGTCCAGCGTGTTGTCGTGGAAGGCGACCAGTATCCCGTCCGCGGTGGCGTGCACGTCGGTTTCCAGGTACTTGTAGCCCAGTCCTACCGCGTGCTCGAAGGCGGGCCAGGAGTTCTCCAGGTTGTGGGCCGGCCCGCCCCGGTGCGCGAACGCGATGGGGCCTGGGTGATCGAGAAACATGTCCGCCATACCAGCGAGTATGCCGCCGGTGGCGGACCGGTATGCAAACAGCGGTTAACCGGGGAGAGACGAACCGGTGCCAGGCTGTGCTTCCCCGTTCTCGCGGCCCGGCGCGTCCGCCCGCAGCACGCGGTACCCGGCCCGCGAGGCGATCCGGGTGACCGGCCAGCCCTCGCCCTCAAGCCAGCGGTGCAGCGAGTCCGAGCCGAGGTGCCGCTGCACGACCAGGTACGCCGAGCCGCCCGGGGTCAGCCGGGCCAGCCATCCGGTGAGCAGCTCATGCAGCGCCTGCTTGCCGATGCGCAGCGGCGGGTTGGACCAGATGACGTCCAGCGTGCCCGGCAGGCCGGGGTCACCGGGCGCGGCGCAGCGCACGTTGGCCAGGCCCAGCCGCTCCGCGTTGCGGGCGCACAGATCCAGCGCCCGCCGGTTGACGTCCACCGCCCAGACCCTGGCCCCCGGCGAGCGGGTGGCCAGCACCACGGCCAGCGGCCCGTAACCGCAGCCCAGGTCGAGCAGGTCGCCGGACGGCGGGGGAGCGGGCACCGTGTCCAGCAGGATCCGGGTGCCCTGGTCCAGCCTGCCCGCCGAGAACACCCCGGCGTCGGTCTCCAGCTCCAGCTGCAGCCCGGGCTGCAGGACATGAACGAGGCCGGGCCGGTGCGCGGCGGCCGGCTGCTCGGTGTAGTAGTGCTGGTCCGCGCCTGCCGTCGGGTGTGGTTCCGGCAAATGAGGCACCGTCGGGTGTGGTTCCGGCGAAGCAAGTATGGCGATGTCCCTGGGGTCGTCAGCGGGCCCGCGCGCCCGCGGCGGCCGTGGTGGCCGCCTGGCCCTGCTGCGCCGGGACGATGTACCTGCGGTGTACCCAGCGCTCGACCACGAACGTCATCACCGGGACCGTGCCTGCCAGCAGCACCAGCACGGTGGGGCCGATCGGCAGCCGCAGCCGCCTGGTCAGCAGGTAGGCCACGACCAGGTAGATCATGTACAGGATTCCGTGCACGGTGCCGACGTCGTTCACGATGACGTCGTTGTGCGCCGCCACCTGCAGCGGGATTCCTGCGAAGCACAGCACCAGCAGCACCACACCGGTTATGTAGGCCATCACCCGGTAGCGGAGCACGGCGCCTTCTTTGCCGGAACCACGCCCGACGGTGCTTTTTTTGCCGGAACCACACCCTACCGTGTTCTTTTTGCCGGAACCACGCCCTACGGCAGCTTCCACCGGCCAACCTCCTGCCGCTCTCGTCTGTGTTTCCCTTGCCGGAACCACACCTTGCTGCGCTTCCTTTGCCGGAACCACACCCTACGGTGCTCTTTTTGCCGGAACCACACCCTACGGCGGGCTCACTTGAGACCGTGCCACTGCCCGTGGCCCCTCACCTGATCCTGCAGCTGGGAAAGGTAAGCATTGTAGGCGGCTAGGTCCGCGTCCTCGGGCTCGTCCTCGCCCGCCGCCTGGCCCATCCCGCCGGGCAGCGCGTCCGCGCCGGTCCCGGCGCCCACCGCGAACTCCGCCTTGTCCGGCGCCTCGTCGGTGTCCGGCGGGGCGAACTCGTCGCGGATCGTCTTCGCCCAGAACACCACGCCGAAGACCGCGAAGATCGGCCATTCGAACGTGTATGCCCAGCTCAGCGAGTTCCCCTCTTCAGCCCGCCGGAGCTGCCACCAGCCGAGGGCGAGCATGCCGGCCACCGCCACCACGGCGAAAGCATGCCAGCCGAGCCACCGTGGGCTGATCAGGAAGCGCCAGCGCGGCACCGGGGGGCCGCTGGACTGCGCACTGGACATGTACCGAGCCTAGCGCCGCCACCCGACCGGGATGACCCCGGGCTGATCTGCGGCGAACCGGGGGCGAGCCACGATAATCTGAGCCTGATCATGGCGAATGTCCTTGCGTGGCGGCGCGGTCCCGCAGCGCGGCTACCTGACCGGCTCGACGAGCTGCGCGGCCCCACGATGGGAACCGTCGTGCTGCCGGTCCACCTGACCTGGCACGGCCTGCGCGAGTTCGACGTCACCGCCGAACCGGACCGGCTGTGCATGTACACGATCGTGCTCAGCCAGGGCAAGCGCAACGACATCGCCCGCTTCCTGCACCCGGAGCTGCTCCGCCAGGACTGGCCCCAGCTGCGCGACCTGGTAACTCCCCAGATGCGCGACGCCTGCGTCCGCAAGCTCGGCCTCGAACCCCCCGCCTGAACCCACCGGTTCGCGCGGGCCGGGCGCGGCATGCCATCGTGACGGCATGCGCAAATACGTGATCATGGGCGTGCAGGGGAGTGGCAAGGGCACCCAGAGCACGATGCTCGCCAGGGACCTGGACCTGGTGCACATCAGCGTGGGCGACATCTTCCGGTGGAACGTGCAGCAGCACACCAAGCTCGGCGCCCAGGTGCGCCGGACCATGGCCGCGGGCGAGCTGGTCGCCGACGAGATGGTGGAAGACATCGTCCGGGAGCGGATGACCCGGCACGACTGGAACTACGGGTTCATCATCGACGGGTTCCCGCGTAACCAGCGGCAGGCCGAGTTCTTCCTGGAGAGCTACGACATCGACGGCGTCATCCACCTCGATCTGCCCGACAGCGAGGTGCGCCGCCGGGTGCTCGCCCGGCGGCTGTGCGCGGGCTGCGGCATGGACTACAACCTGATCGAGGACAGCCCAGCCGTGCCGGGCAAATGCGATGCCTGTGGCGGCGACCTGGTCGCCCGGGAGGACGACACCGAGGAGGCGCTCGCCGTGCGGCTCCGCGACTACCACGAGAAGACCAACCCGGTGCTGGATGTGTTCCGGCGCAAGGAGTATGTCGTTACCGTGGACGCGCGGCCCGAGCCCGAACTGGTCCAGCAGGCCATTCGCAACGCGCTGGCGCTGCCGCCCTACCAGCCCAGCCACGCCTGACAGCAGCACCCGGGAAAGGACGAGCGTGCGAGACATCACGGTCTTCGGCGGCAGTGCGCACCCGGAGCTGGCCAAGGAGATCTGCGCTCAGCTCGGCACCCCGCTGCACCCGGTGCGGCTGCGCCGGTTCGCCAACGACTGCCTGGACGTGCAGTTGCAGGCGAACTGCCGGGAACGCGACGTGTTCGTGATCCAGCCGCTCGTGCCGCCGGTGCAGGAGCACCTGGTCGAGCTGCTGCTGATGACCGACGCCGCCCGGGGCGCCTCGGCCGCCAGGGTCACCGTGGTCATGCCGCACTACGCCTACGCCCGGTCGGACAAGAAGGACGAGCCGAGGGTGTCGATCGGCGGCAGGCTCGTGGCCGACCTGCTGGTCGCCGCGGGCGCGGGCCGGGTACTGACCATGACCCTGCACTCGGCACAGGTGCACGGCTTCTTCTCGGTGCCGGTGGATCACCTGCATGCGCTGCGCGAGCTGGCTGCGCACTTCCGCGGCCGGACCAGCGCCGGCTCGGTCGTCGTGTCACCCGACCTGGGCAACGCCCGCAGCGCGGCCGCGTTCGCCCGCAGGCTCGGCCTGCCGGTGGCCGCCGGGGCCAAGCAGCGGCACAGCGACACGAGCGTGACGATCACCTCGATCATCGGTGACGTGGCCGACCGGGATGTGATCGTCCTGGACGACGAGATCGCCCGGGGAACCACGCTCATCGAGCTGCTCGGCAAGCTGGCCGAGCACCGGGTGCGGTCGGTGCGGATCGCCTGCACGCACGGCCTGTTCTGCCACGGCGCGCTGGACCGGCTCGCCGCCAGGCCCGAGGTCACCGAGATCGTGTGCACGAACACGGTGCCGATCCCGGCCGATCAGCGCCCGGCCAAGCTGCAGGTGCTCTCGGTCGCCCCGCCCCTGGCCGAGGCGATCCGCCGGATCCACGACGGCGAGTCGGTCAGCTCCCTGTTCGAGCTCAAATAGCCCGGTTCAGCTCACGATGACCAGCTACACGGCGCCTGCCGTGCGGATGATCCAGGCCAGGACGAGGGCTTCCTCGCGCCAGGAGTCGTAGCGTCCGCTGCGGCCGCCGTGGCCCGCCTCCATCTCGGTCTTGAGCAGGAACGGGCCGCCCTGGCCCTCGGACCGCAGCCGGGCGATCCACTTGGCGGGCTCGTGGTAGAGGACGCGGGTGTCGTTCAGCCCGGCGGTCATCAGGATCGCCGGATAGCGCTGGCTGGTCACGTTCTCATAGGGCGAATAGCTCTTCATGTAGGCGTAGACCTCGGGGTCGTGCAGCGGGTCGCCCCACTCCTCCCACTCGGTCACCGTCAGCGGCAGCGTCGGGTCGAGCATGGAGTTCAGCGCGTCCACGAACGGCACCTGCGCGACCATGCCGGCCACCGCCTGCGGCGCGATGTTGGCCACCGCGCCCATCAGCAGGCCACCGGCCGACCCGCCGCGGGCGATCAGCCGCTCCGGCGACGTCCAGCCCTGGCTGACCAGGTGTTCGGCGCAGGCGACGAAGTCGGTGAACGTGTGCTTCTTGTGCAGCAGCTTGCCGTCCTCATACCAGCGGCGGCCCATCTCGCCGCCGCCGCGGATGTGCGCGATGGCGAAGACGAACCCGCGGTCCAGCAGCGACAGTTGCGAGATGCTGAAGAACGGGTCGATGGGCATCTCGTAGCTGCCATAGCCGTACAGCAGGCAGGGAGCGCTGCCGTCCAGCGGCGTTCCCTTGGGGCAGACCACGGAGATGGGCACCCGGGTGCCGTCGCTGGCCACCGCCCACTCGCGGTGCTCGGTGTAGTCGTCGGGGTTGTGCGGAGCCCCGCCGGGCAGGGTGAGCACCGGCCGCCGCTTGAGCAGGGTGAGCTTTCCGGTCGCGACGTCGCAGTCATACACCGACTCGGGCGTGATCAGGGACTCATAGCGCAGCCTGAGCAGCGGTGACCGGTAGTCGGCGGTCTGGCCTGGCGACACCGTGTAGACCGGCTCGGGGAAGGTGATCTCGGTGGGCGGCCCGTCGCCACGGTACACCGCGATCCCGGTCAGGCTGTCGCGCCGGTACCAGACGGTGAAGTGACCGGCGAAGGAGTCCACGGTTATCAGCCGGGTGTCGTCACGGTGCCCGATCAGCGGCCGCCAGCTCGCCGGGTCGGCCACCGGCGCCTCGGCCAGCTCGAAGTTCACCGCGTTGTCGTTGTGCAGGATGAGCAGCCTGCCCTCGCCGTCGCCCTGGTGGTCGACCCGGTAGTCCAGGCCGTGCCGGCGCGCCATGACCAGCCGTGGCTCACCGGCCGGGTCCGCCGCGTCGATCAGCCAGACCTCGCTGGTCAGCACGCTCCCCGACCGGATAACGACGTAGCGCTCGCTGCGGGTCAGGCTGAGCCGGACCCAGAACTTCTCGTCCGCCTCGTCGAAGATGGCCACGTCCTGCGTCGCTGGCGTGCCGATCACGTGCCGCCAGGCGCGGTTGGGCCGCCAGGCGTCGTCCACGGTGGTGTAGAAGATGGCCGAGCCGTCCTGTGACCAGGCCACGCTGTAGTGCGTCCCGGGAATCTCGTCGGCGAGCATCTCGCCGGTGCGCAGGTCCTTGATCCGCAGCGTGAAGCGCTCGCCGCCGCTGAAGTCGGTGGAATAGGCCAGCCTGGTGCCGTCCGGGCTCACCGTGAACGAGCCGAGTGCGAAGAACTCGTGTCCCTGCGCCTGCTCGTTGCTGTCGAGCAGGATCTCCTCCCCGTCCAGCGGCCGGCCCTCGGCGGGCAGCGGTGGCCGGATCTCGTCCGGGCCGGCCAGCCGGCGGCATTGAATCCGGTACTGCTGGCCCTCGACCGTCCGGGAGTAGTACCACCAGCCACCTTTGCGCACCGGGACCGACAGGTCGCTCTGCTGGGTGCGGCCCTTGATCTCCTCGAAGATCGTCTCACGCAGGCTGGCCAGGCCGTCGATCGCGGCCTCGGTGTAGGCGTTCTCTGCCCGCAGGTAGGCGAGCACGTCCGGGTTGGTCTTCTCGGCCAGCCAGGCGTAGTCGTCCATGACCGTGTCGCCATGGTGGAGTCGCTTGGCGGGAATGCGGCTGGCTATCGGCGGTTGCGAGGACGGCGTTGTCATGGCGCGGATTCTACTTCCGGTTTCCTGCTTGCGGACCGGGGGTTTTCCCCAGGGTGAAGACGGGCGGTAGCCACATACCGCCGTCTGCGCGCCATCCCTAGCGTGATCGTCGTGAGCACGTTACCCGTGAGCGCTATTCAAACCGCATCGTGAGTGCGGGCCCGGAGGGCCTGCGCGAGCGATCGGGCCAGGACTGAATTTGAATAGCGCGAACTTTCGAATAAAACACAGTGTGCCGCCGCTGGGAGGTTAATGATGATCGAGGCTAACGGGCTGGCTAAGCGCTTTGGGAGCACGGTCGCCGTCGATGGCCTGAGTTTCGATGTGAGGCCGGGGACGGTGACCGGCTTCCTCGGCCCGAACGGATCGGGCAAGTCCACCACGATGCGCATGATCATGGGCCTGGACCGCCCGGACGCGGGCCAGGCGCGGATCGGCGGGCGCCGCTACGGTGAGCTGCGCTGGCCGCTGCGTGAGGTCGGCGCGCTGCTGGAGGCGAGGTCGTTTCACCCGGGCAGGCCGGCCCGCGCGCACCTGGCCGCGCTGGCCGCCAGCAACGGCATTGCGGCCTCCCGGGTGGACGCGGTGCTGGCCCAGACCGGGCTCACCGAGGTCGCGGGCAAGCGGCCGGGGAAGTTCTCGCTGGGCATGGCGCAGCGGCTCGGCATCGCCACCGCGCTGCTCGGCGACCCCGGGGTGCTGCTGCTGGACGAGCCGGTCAACGGCCTGGATCCGGAGGGCATCCGCTGGATCCGCATCCTGCTCAAGCAGCTGGCCGCGCAGGGCAGGACGGTGTTCGTGTCCAGTCACCTGATCAGCGAGATGGCGCTGATGGCCGACCACCTGATCGTGATCGGGCGCGGGCGGCTGCTCGCCGACACCACCGTGGCCGGGCTGTCCGCCGGGTCGGCCTCGCTGGAGGACGCGTTCTTCGAGCTGACCTCGGGAGCGTCCCAGTTCCGGGCCGAGCTGCTGACACAGGAGCTGCTGGCCGATCTTTCTGTGCCGGAAACACACCCTACGGCAG
The DNA here is from genome assembly GCA_036495485.1 of Streptosporangiaceae bacterium. Classification (GTDB taxonomy): domain Bacteria; phylum Actinomycetota; class Actinomycetes; order Streptosporangiales; family Streptosporangiaceae; genus PALSA-505. The sequence goes on along the minus strand of DASXMU010000379.1, from coordinate 2,748 downwards.
ACTTCCAGCCCCCCAGGCAGGGCGCCGGAGAGAGAAGGCAGTCATGACCACGGCTACCGCATCGCACACCCATCGCAGCAGTAGCAGCGGCGGTTACGGGTTCCGCCAGGTGGCGAGGATGGAATGGATCAAGCTGCGCAGCCAGCGCTACCCGCTGTGGACGCTGGTGGCCATGTCCGCCGTCATGGTCGGCATCGGCGTGCTGACCGGCCACAACGCGCCGCGGCACGACCCGTCCGGCTACGACCCGACCAACGCGGGGCTGGCCGGGCTGGCCATCGCCCAGCTCGTGGTCGGCGTGCTCGGCGTGCTGATGATCACCGGCGAGTACTCATCCGGGCTGATCAGGGCCACGTTCGCGGCCGTGCCGAAGCGGCGGCTCGTGCTGGCCGCCAAGATAGTCATCTTCGGCACCGGCACGCTGGTGCTCGGCGAGATCCTGGCCTTCATCACGTTCTTCGCCATGCGGCTCTCGCTGCCCGCCGGTGTGCCCCACCCGGCCTTCGGCCAGCCCGGCGTGCTGCGCGCGGTGATCATGGCCGGCGTGTACCTGTGCCTGGTCGGGCTCATCGGCATGGGCATCGGCACGATCGTCCGGAACACGGCGGTTGCGATCAGCGTCCTGGTCGCGCTGCTGTTCGTGCTCTCGATCGTGCTGCTCGCCCTGCCACACCACGTGTCCTACCCGGTGGGGAAGTTCCTGCCCGTGATCATCGCGGAGAACTCGCTCACCGCGGTCGCGCACGACTCGCCGGCCCTGCCGGTGTGGGCGGGGCTCGGCATGATGTGCCTGTACACGGCCGTGCTGCTCGGCGCCGGCGGCTGGCTGCTCGCCCGCAGAGACGCCTGAGCCGGCCAAGGTCGCGGGCGCGGAACCGCCACCCTGCCGGATGTCGTGGTTGTGGCAACGCCCACGCAAGAGTGTGACGTGGTGAATGCCGCAAAGCGCTGTCTGCCTGGCTGCCCGGTGCGGGCGGGGTGCTGGGCTGGCTGGGGCTGGCCGGGGTATCCACCATAGCTGGGGCCAGGGTGGCGAGCAGGTCGGCGATGGCTTGGGGGGTGCTGTCGGTCAGGACGGCGCGGATGGTGATCTGGTGGTCTTTCTTGTTGTAGATGGCCTGCACGCTGAAGGCTTCCAGCAGGGCGGCGATCAGCTTTTGGGGTGCCTGGTCGAGCAGGCTGGGCAGCATCGGCAGCTCATCGAGCAGGGTGGGGTCTTCGGTGGGTGGGGCGGCGGTGGTGAGGGTGTCCAGTTCGGCGCTGGTGGTGGTGCGTTCGTGCTGGAGTCCGACGAACCGTTCGCGGATCCGGGCGCGGTATTCCTTGATCGCCGGGTCGGTGGAGCTGGCGCTTTCTTCCAGTTCGCTGATCAGTGCTTGCTGGGCGGTGCTGATGCGGCGCAGTTCGGTGCGCAGCCAGGTTTCGCGCTGCTGGCGCTGGTGGGTCTGGTCGGCGGCGGTGGTGGGCAGGGTGGGGGCGAGCAGGGCGGCGCGGTCGGGTCCGAACACCCGCTTGCTGAAGAATTCACCGGTCAGGACGGTGGTGAGGTGGTCTTCGCGGATGGAGACGCTGCGGGGGTGGTTGGGGCTGGTGGCGGTGTGGCGGGGGTTGTGGGGGTTGTGCGGGCAGTGGTAGTAGACGTAGGTGCCTGGCCAGGTGGCGGGGTCGCGGCCGGCGGGTGGGGTGCGGGTGGTGCCGCTCATGCTGCGGTTGCAGTCTTTGCAGTGGATGTGGGAGCGCCAGAGGTAGTAGCGGCCACGGCGGGTGGTGATGGTTTCCTCGTCCTGGATGCTGCCGCGTTCACTCCCGGTGGCCTGGGCGCGCTGCCAGGTTTCCAGGGTGATGATCGGGGGGTGGGTGGGCTGGGGTGACCAGATCCATTCGGTGGGCGGGACTTTGACCATTTTGCCGCGCTTTTTGCGGCGCTGGCCGAAGACCATGTACCCGGTGTATTTGGGGTTGGCCAGGATCCCGGCCACGGCCGAGTCGGTCCACCCATCCTCGTGCGGGTAGGCATCTAGGCTGGCGTTCAGCCGCCGGGTGATGGTGGGGATGCCGAGCAGGTCCACGGTGCGCCACTGGTAGATCATCTCGACGGCGGGCACCTGCGGCGGGTTCAGGGCCAGGCGGGTTTTGGTCCGGCCCTGGGCGCGTTTTTCCGGCACCGGGTGGGGGATGCGGTGGCCGGTGTAGCCGTGCGGGGTGGGGCCGACGTGGTAACCGTCCATGGTGTGCTCGCGCAGGCCCTTCCAGCAGGCCCGTTTGAGGTTGAGCCGGTACCATTCGGCCACGCCCTGCTTGATCCGGCGGACCAGGATCGTGGTGGGGTTCATCCCGGCGGTGTCGGTTGGCTCGTCGGTGGCGAACAAGATGATGCCCTGGTCAGACAGTTCACGTTCCAGCTTCAGCGCGTTAAAGGTGTCCCGGCCGCTGCGCTCGATGTCTTCACACACAACGGCGGCGAACCGTGGTTCGGGCGATTGCGCTTCGGCCAGCAATTCAGCCATCCCGCCATCACGGGGGATACCCGCCGCCGCGAATGGTTTCCAGTCATCCCCCTGGGAACGGTTTTCCAGGTCAATGCCACCGGATTCGACGTCCCAGTAATGCCCGGCGATATACCAGCCTTCGGGCAGCCAGTCGGTGCAGGAGTGGATCTGGCGGCGCAGCGAGGTGTAGGGGTCCTGCAGCAGCAGGGTGGAGGTCCTGGCCAGGACCGCGACGCCTACGGGCTGGGCGGCGGGGGTG
>DASXMU010000378.1:0-17955 GCA_036495485.1 Streptosporangiaceae bacterium | reverse complement strand
ACGATCAACGGCGTGCCGCAGACGGTGCCGCTGGTGGCCGGGGTCGCCACGGTGACCACGAGTGCGCTGACCCCCACCTCGGGGCCGGTGACGGCGACCTATGGCGGCAGCACCTGCTTCAACATCTCCACCGGCACGCTGACGCCGGTGGTCAGCCTCGCGAACACGATCACGACGATCACCCAGTCGCCCAGCCCCGCGGTGTGCTGCCAGCCGGTCACCCTGACCGTCACGGTGTCCGCGGTGGCTCCGGCGACCTGCACACCCACCGGGACGGTGACAGTGACCATCAACGGAGTGCCGACCACGGTGCCGCTGGTCGGCGGGGTGGCCACGGTGACCACCAGTGCGCTCACGCCCACCTCGGGTCCGGTCACCGTCGCCTACAGCGGCAGTACCTGCTTCAACACCTCCACCGCTGCCCTGACCCCGACGATCAACAAGGCCGGCACCACGACCACGCTGACCTCGTCGCCGAACCCGTCGGTAGTGGGGCAGACGGTGACCTTCACGGCCACCGTGTCCCCGGTGGCTCCCGCGACGTGCCCGCGGACCGGCACGGTCACCTTCACCATCTCCGGTGGACCGACCCTGACCGGGACGCTCGTCGGCGGGGTCGCCACGGCCAGCACCGCGGCGCTCACCGGGGGGCCGCACGTGGTCACCGCGACCTACGGCGGTGACACCTGCTACAACGGCTCCACCTCGGCGCCGCTGACCCAGCTGGTCAACGTCACGACGTCCAACACCACGCTGACCGCGACCCCGGCCACCATCCGGGTCCGCTTCAACGGCACGTTCGTCATCCCGGTGCTCAGCGCGACGTTGACCAACACCGGGACCGGCCTGCCCATCCCGGGTCAGACCATCACCTTCACTGCCAACTCGCTGGTGGGGCCGATCAACCTCGGCAGCGCCGTCACCAATGCCAGTGGCGTCGCCACGCTCACCAATGTTCCGGTGCCCGCGACGGTCGTCACGGCGAGCACCTACACGGCCAGCTTCGCGGGAGCGCCGGGGCTCAACCCCTCGTCGACCACCGCGCCGCTGACCTTCCAGCCCGTTCCGCCTATCCCGTAAGGCGCGCGGGCATCACCGCCGGGCCGTCTCCGCTGTCACAGCGGGGGCGGCCCGGCGGTCCGTTGTCGGGGCGGTCGCTCAATGCTGCGGGTCGGTGAAATCCCTCGCCGCGCGACGAACCTCGGTGAGCAGCCCGGTGAGCTGCTCGACCTGGGCGGCCTCGAGCCCGACCAGGCCGAAGTCGATGTCGGTGAGTGCCACGGTCGCCGACTTCTGGCGTTGCCTGCCCGCCTCGGTGATCGACACCAGCGTGGTGCGCCGGTCGGTGGGATGGGTGTTGCGCTCGACCAGCCCGTCGGCCTGCAGCCGGTCCACGATGTTGGTGACGCTCGTCGGGTGCAGCTGCAGCCGCTGGCCCATCACCTTCATCGGCAGACTGCCCTGCCGGGAGAACAGCAGCAGCACCAGCGCCTCGTACCGGGCGAACGTCAGGCCGTGCGGGCGCAGCGCCGCATCCACCGCGGACTGCAGGATCTGCTGCACGCGCATCACATTGGTGACCGCGGCCATCGTCCCCGCCGGGCCGATGCGGTCCTCCCACAGCTGTGCCGCTCGATCGATCGGGTCGAACGACAGAGGCAGATGCGACGACATGGATCAACCGTAGCGACTAACGGCCGTCCCCCCGTTGCCCAATCCGTTGCCGACCCGTTACGGGAGCCGACTTCGACCACATAGGGCAGGCTGGAGCGATGCTAGTGGCTTTCAGTGTCGCTCCCGCCGGGGGCGAATCCGACAGCGTCAGCTCCGCCGTCGCCGAGGCCGTGCGGGTGGTCCGCGACTCCGGGCTGCCCTACGAGCTCAACGCCATGTTCACCCTCGTCGAGGGGGAGTGGGACGAGGTGATGGACGTGGTGCGCCGGGCCGTCGACGCGGCCGGCGCCGGAGCCCCCCGCGTCAGCCTGGTGCTCAAGGCCGACATCCGCCCCGGCCACACCGACCAGCTACACAGCAAGGTCGACCGGGTCCAGGAACACCTCGCCTCGTCCTGACCTTCCCAGCGGATTCCGGGATCCGGACTGCTGACGAGCGGAAGACGGCGTGCATGTGACGGGCGGCACCCTGGTGAGAATTAGTTGGACGTCCTACTGTCGGACGTAACACCAGTGTTTGGGAGGCCGCACCATGTCGATCGCCTACGACCCGCAGCACGCCGACGCGCAGGCAGGCCGCGAGCGCTGGCAGCGCCGCTACGAGGAGGCCGAGAGCGCAGACAAGGTGCGTGACGCGGACTTCAGCACGCTGTCCGGGGCCGAGGTCGATCCGGTGTACGGGCCAGGCAAGGCCGAGCAGATGGAGGACTTCGAGCGGATCGGCTGGCCGGGCGAGTACCCGTTCACCCGGGGCATCCACACCACCGGCTACCGGGGGCGGACCTGGACGATCCGCCAGTTCGCCGGCTTCGGCAACGCCCAGCAGACCAACGAGCGCTACCACCAGATCCTGCGCAACGGGGGCGGCGGCCTGTCGGTGGCGTTCGACATGCCGACCCTGATGGGGCGCGACTCCGACGACCCGCGCAGCGTCGGCGAGGTCGGCCACTGCGGGGTGGCCATCGACAGTGCCGCCGACATGGACGTGCTGTTCGACGGCATCCCCCTGGAGCAGGTCACCACGTCGATGACGATCTCCGGACCCGCGGTGCCGGTGTTCTGCATGTACCTGGTCGCCGCCGAACGGCAGGGTGCCGACATCGGCAAACTGGACGGCACGCTGCAGACCGACATCTTCAAGGAGTACATCGCGCAGAAGGAGTGGCTGTTCGCGCCCGAGCCGCACCTGCGCCTGATCGGCGACCTGATGGAGTACTGCGCGCACAGCATTCCCGCCTACAAGCCGCTGTCGGTGTCCGGCTACCACATCAGGGAGGCCGGCTCCACGGCAGCACAGGAGCTCGCGTTCACCCTGGCCGACGGCTTCGGCTACGTGGAGCTCGGCCTGTCCCGCGGGCTCGACATCGAGACGTTCGCCCCGGGCCTGTCCTTCTTCTTCGACGCGCACATCGACTTCTTCGAGGAGATCGCCAAGTTCCGCGCGGCCCGCCGGATCTGGGCCCGCTGGCTGCGCGACCGGTACGGCGCGAAGACCGGGCGGGCGCAGTGGCTGCGCTTCCACACACAGACGGCCGGCGTCTCGCTGACCGCCCAGCAGCCGGACAACAACGTGGTGCGGACCGCGATCGAGGCGCTGTCCGCCGTGCTCGGCGGAACGAACTCGCTGCACACCAACGCGCTCGACGAGGTGCTCGCACTGCCCAGCGAGAAGGCCGCCGAGATTGCGGTGCGCACCCAGCAGGTGATCATGGAGGAGACCGGGGTGGTCAACGTCGCCGATCCGCTCGGCGGTTCCTGGTACGTCGAGGCGCTCACCGACAAGCTGGAGGCGGAGGCGGAGGACATCTTCAGCCGGATCCTGGCGATGAGCCCGGACGACACGATGACCGGCGGGATTCTGCACGGCATCGAAGAGGGCTGGTTCTCCGCCGAGATTGCCGAGGCGGCCTTCACCTACCAGAAGAAGCTGGAGAAGGGCGACAAGAAGGTCGTCGGCGTCAACTGCCACACCGCCAGCACCGAGGAGCCGCTGGAGATCCTGCGGATCAGCCACGAGGTGGAGCGGGAGCAGGTCGCCACGCTGGCCGGCCGCCGCGCCCGGCGGGACCAGGCCGCGGTAGACGCGGCGCTCGGCGCGATGATCGAGGCGGCCAGGTCCGGCGGCAACATGGTGCCCGCCATGCTGGGCGCCGCCCGGGCCGAGGCCACTCTGGGCGAGATCTGCGGCGCGCTGCGGACCGAGTGGGGAAGTTACACCGAGCCGCCAGCGTTCTAGTTGTGAGGCCCGGGGGAAGGGTGCTGCGGCATCAGCAGTACTGTGTCCGGGCGCTACTACCCGGTCGGCTGGAACCGGCCGGGTGGCGCTGGCGTGACAGTGGCATAAGTACCCATCGGGCAGGATAAAGAGTATGCAGCCTCAGCAGTTCTCTCTCTATGGCGCGGCCGACCTCGGAGCGCGCCAGACCGCCGCCCAGCGCAGGCAGCAGCAGGCGGAGCGCGCGGCTGACCAGGCGACGGCCGGCGACGGTGCCGGGCTGGCCGTCTTCGACACCAGCGACGAGTCGTTCGCCTCCGACGTGGTCGAGCGTTCCCGCACGGTGCCGGTGATCGTGGACCTGTGGGCCGAGTGGTGCGGGCCGTGCAAGCAGCTCAGCCCGGTCCTGGAAAAGCTCGCCACCGAGGCGGCCGGAAGCTGGGTGCTGGCCAAGGTGGACGTGGACGCCAACCCCCAGCTGGCCGCCGCGCTGCGGGTGCAGAGCATCCCCATGGTGATCGCCGTGATCGGCGGCCAGATGGTCGACGGCTTCCTCGGCGCGCTGCCCGAGGCGCAGGTGCGCGAGTGGCTCGCCCAGGTGCAGGCCGCCGCCGAGCAGCTCGGCGTCCGCCCGTCGGCCGATGGCGCTCAGCCGGGAGCGGCTGACGAGGCTGACCAGGCCGCTGACGGCCCCGGCGAGCCTGACGGGCCACGGATGCCTGGCGGCATGCCGTCCCACCCCGCGTTCGAGGCGGCCCAGCAGGCGATGGAGCGCGGTGACCTGGACGGTGCGGCCGCCGCGTTCGGGGAGGTGCTGGCCGCCACGCCGGACGATCCGGTCGCCAAGCTCGGGCTGGCTCAGGTCGAGCTGATCCGCCGGGTGAACGGCTACGACCAGGCGCAGGCCCGCCGGGAGGCCGCCGAGCACCCCGAGGACGTCGCGGCACAGTGCCGGGTCGCCGACCTCGACCTGGCCATGGGCAAGATCGACCAGGCCTTCGACCGCCTGCTCGGCGCGATCAGGCGCACCGCGGGCGAAGAGCGCGACCAGGCCAGGCGCCACCTGCTCAGCCTGTTCGAGATCTTCCCGCCCCGCGACCCGCGCGTCACCAAGGCCCGCGGCACACTGTCCAGCCTGCTTTTCTAGCCGCTTTCTCAGCCGCCCTCGGCCAGTTGCTCGATCGCGGGCAGGGCTGCCGTTAGGGCGGCGAGGCTCTCCGGGCTGAGCAGGGCCAGGCCGCGGGCCAGCGCGGTCGTGCTCTCCTGCCGGATCCGGTCGAGTACGTCGTGCCCGTCTTGGGTGATGGTGAGCAGGCTGGCCCGCGCGTCCCCGGCCACCGCGCAGCGCTGGACGTAGCTACGCTCTTCGAGCACGGCGACCAGCCTGGTCAGCGTGGACGGCGCGATCCCCTCGGCGGCGGCGAGGTCGCTCAGCCGCAGTGGGCCGGACTGCTCCACCGTGTACAGAGCGGCGAGCTGCGTCGGGGTCAGCCCGGCGAGCTGATGGCGGCGCAGCCGCCTGGACAGCCGCGCGATCGCCTGCCGCAGCCGGGCCGCGTCGATCTCCGGCGGCACGTCGAATGCCGCAGCAGCCCCCGTCGTGCTCCCATGTGCCACCCTTGCAGGGTACGCGGCGCAACGGCGGCGGTGCACGAGAGGTGGACGAACGTGAGCATGGCACCGAGCGTGTCGTATTCGATCACCGTCCGGCTGGAGGTCGCCTCCCATGGGCGCGCGGTCAGCGAACTCACCCATGCGGTCGAGCAGACTGGCGGCGTGGTCACCGCGCTGGACGTGACCGCTGCGGGACGCGGGCGGCTCCGGGTGGACGTCACCTGTGCGGCCCGCGACAGCCAGCACGCCGAGGCGATCGTGGCGGCCCTCGGCGAGATCGATGACGTGATCGTGCACAAGGTCAGCGACCGGACCTTCCTCATGCACCTCGGCGGGAAGATCGAGATGCAGCCGAAGGTGCCGCTGCGCACCAGGGACGAGCTGTCCATGGCCTACACGCCCGGCGTGGCCAGGGTGTCGCTGGCCATCGCGGCGCACCCGGAGGACGTCCGGCGGCTGACCGTGAAGCGCAACAGCGTCGCGGTGGTCACCGACGGCTCGGCTGTGCTCGGGCTCGGCAACATCGGCCCGTATGCGGCGCTGCCGGTGATGGAGGGCAAGGCGGCGCTGTTCAAGCGGTTCGCCGGCATCGACGCCTGGCCGATCTGCCTGGACACCCAGGACACCGACGAGATCGTCCGTACCGTGCGGGCCATCGCGCCCGGCTGGGGCGGCATCAACCTGGAGGACATCAGCGCGCCGCGCTGCTTCGAGGTGGAGCGCAGGCTGCGTGACCTGCTGGACATCCCGGTGTTCCACGACGACCAGCACGGCACCGCGATCGTGGTGCTGGCCGCGCTGACCAACGCGCTCCGCGTGGTCGGCAAGCAGCTGGACTCGGTCAAGATCGCGATGGCGGGCGCGGGCGCGGCGGGCTCGGCCGTGCTGCGCCTGCTGCTGCTGTCCGGCGCGAAGGACGTAATTGTCTGCGACGACAAGGGCGCCGTGCACCGCGGCAGGCCAGGCATGGACGACAGCCTGCGCTGGATCGCGGAGAACACCAACCCCAGCGACTACGCCGGCGACCTGACCGGGGCAGTGCGCGGCACCGACGTGTTCATCGGCCTGTCCGTGCCGCGCATCCTGACCGGCGATGACATCGCCGCCATGAACCGCCAGTCGATCGTGTTCGCGCTGGCCAACCCGGATCCCGAGGTCGACCCGGACGCGGCCGGCGAGTACGCCGCCGTGGTGGCAACGGGACGCAGCGACTATCCCAACCAGATCAACAACGTGCTCGCCTTCCCCGGCGTCTTCCGTGGGCTGCTGGACGCACAGAGCCGGACGGTGACCGACCATATGCTGCTCGCAGCGGCGCGCGCTCTTGCTAGCGTTGTCTCGGCGGACGAACTGGGGCCCAACTACATCATTCCCTCCGTTTTCCATGCGGATGTGGCTACCGTCGTTGCTGCTGCGGTCCGTGATGAGGCCGGCGGCAACGGGCAGGAAGCCGGATCCTGACCCTGAACCAAGATGGTGCCATGCACAAAGCGACCCGGGCCGGGCGGCTGCTCGTCGCCACGCCCATGCTGGGCGACCCGAACTTCCGGCGCGCGGTAGTTCTCGTCGTCGAGCACGAGCCCAACGAAGGCACCCTCGGCGTGGTGCTGAACCGCCCGACCGAGGTATCCGTCGGGCAGGTGCTCGAGCCATGGACCGACCTGGCCACTGGGCCGTCCGTAGTGTTCACCGGTGGGCCGGTCGCGCCCACCAGCGCGCTGGCGTTGGCTTTGGCTCGCGGCGACGGCGAGCCGCTCGGCTGGCGCGGCCTGGACAGCTCCCCGGAGATGTCCAGGATCGGCCTGGTCGACCTGGAGGCCCCGCCGCAGGTGCTAGCGGCGGAGATATCCTCGCTGCGCGTGTTCGCCGGCTACGCAGGCTGGGGGAGTGGTCAGTTGGAGTCCGAGATCGAAGAGGGTGCCTGGTACGTCATACCCGGCGAGCCCGCCGACCCGTTCATGGCCGACCCACAGCGCCTGTGGCAAGCCGTGCTGCGCCGGCAGGGTGGCGAGTTGGCCCTGGTCGCAACCTATCCCGACGACCCCAGGCTGAACTGAGCCGTGGCCGATTCCGGCGCCGCGTAAACTCGGTGGCTGTGAGCACCGAGATCCTTCCCGACAGCCGCACCGGCACCAGCACGGACACCCGGCCCGATCTGTCCCACGGCGACGGCGACCACGAGCGGTTCGCGCACTACGTCGACAAGAGCAAGATCGTGGACAGCGCGGTCAGTGGCACCCCCGTGGTAGCCCTGTGCGGCAAGGTCTGGGTCCCCACCAGGGACCCCAAGCGTTTCCCCGTCTGCCCGGACTGCCAGAAAATCTACGAGTCACTGCCTTCCGGCGACTAGTTCCACCGGTTTTGCCGTTTCACCGGACCCTTGGTTCCGTCCGATGCCAGCTAGGGTCAAGGTCGGTGACAGCCAGCTCCGGCGCGGCGGCCACAGCACCGGCCTGGGCGTCGAATTCGACGTCTACGGCTGTCCCCCCAGCGGAGATGGAGCGCCAGGTGACCGCCGCCGGTTTCGCGACCGTATTCTGGGGCCGCCGCCCCGCCGAGGGGCAGGAGGGCTCCCCGCAGGGATACCTGCTCGTGCGGAGGTCCTCAAGCCCGTCCGGCCGGAATTGACTACCCTCTGGCGAGTAGCTGCCGCCCGGGGTCATCTGCCCATACTCGTACGTTTCCATCTGCGGCGATGGTGAGCCCGAGGCGGGTGTGGCCGGGCTGCCCGTGGCCGGTCCAGTGGTGGTAGGCGGCTTCGATCTCGTCCCATAGCTGGCGGGGGCCACCCTGGTAGACCTCGGCTTTGGCGTCGTCGTGGCTGTCGGCGTACAGGACCGCCCAGGAGGGGCTGGTGAGGGCGTAGAACCAGGCGGTAAACTCGCCGTTTTCGCTGGTGGCGGTGGTATGGACGACGCCGGGGACCAGCAGGCCAACCACGAAAGTAGCCACGCTGTAGGCACTGTCCCACAGGTCTTGGGGTGCGATGGTGGCGGTAGATTCGCGGGTTCCTTCAGGCCAGTGGTCCCCGGGAATGTAGGCGGTGTGGTCTGGCCAGGTGATCCGCTGGTGGCGGTTGTGCATGAACTCGGCGGGCCTGGTGAATAGCCCGGTTGCGGTGCCGTCACCGCCGACGGTGAGGCGGACGACAGCGCCTGGGTGAGTGAAGTCGGTGCGCCACGGGGCAACGATGGTTCCGCCCGGGCGGGTCTGACCGATCCAGGCTGGCGGAAGCTGGCGGATGGCATAGGTGGCCTGCAGCCGGTCGTAGGGTGCGTCCGGCGCCCAGCCGTGGTCGGCATTGCCGGTGATGATCTCCGCATCGATCCCGGCGGCGCCCAGCCGCTGGGCGGCGGCGGTGGCCATGGCTGGATCGATTTCGATGCCGATCACGTTGCCCGGGCCGACTCGGCTGGCGAGCAGGGCGGTGGTCCACCCGGTGCCGGCGCCGATGTCCAGGACATGCTCACCAGGCTGGGGATCAAGGTCGGTGAGCATCTCGGCAACCAGACTGGGCTGGCTGGACGACGAGGTTGCGACCCTGCCGGGGCCCTGGCCAGTGTGGTTCCCGTCGTCCCATTGGGTGACGATCGCCTGATCGGCGTCGGCCCACTGCTGCCATGCGCCAGGCTCGGCAGCCCGATCGACCGCCTGATATTCACCCGGTGCGATGAACGGCCAGATCAGGTCGGGCAGGAACCGTGATCGTGGGACGGCATCGAACACGGCCGCCCATTCGGGAGCGAGTTCCGCTCTTGTCACCAGGTCTCGGAGCCAGGGAGGTGCTGTGGTCACTTTTCGCGCTTCCCGCCGCCAGGAGGCGGTCCTTTGTCCGGGCTCGGTGGCTCGCGTGGCGGGTCTGGGTTCGGCGGCTTGGGCGCATCGTGCTTACCCATGATTGCGGTCCTTTCCGTGAGGGGCCAGGATGGGCGGCAGCGCGGTCGGCTGGTGGTCTGGCGGGCGTTCACAGTTGTTCGAGGGCTTCGGCACGGCGGATCTGGTCGCGCAGGTCAAGCGGGTCTTCGCCCTTGACGGAGGCGCGGTCACCAGGCTTGGCGTCGGCGCGGCGGGCATAACAGAGGCCCGAGACGGCGCGCGAGCACCGCCAGCTCGGGTACTCGCGCTGGACGTCAGCCAGGGACGGCTCACCATCCGGGCCGTTCCAGTTGGTCATGGGTCGATCCCCACCAGTTTCGCGAGCTGCTGGGCCGCACCACCCGGATCGGCGGCCGACCAGCGGGCATCCTCCCCGCTGTGCCACCATTCCACGGTCCGCCCGTCGCACCAGGCGGTCACGCCACAGGCCACCGAGAGCACACCGACGCCGATCCGAGGATCGACGCACCGGTAGAGCCGGGTGAATCCTAGATCCCGCAGGACAATCTCCACGGCGGCCAGTACGTCGGCCGGTGGCCGACGGTAGACGCTACCGATCATGGCGTGGGCGCTAATCACTCTTGGCTGCACGGCATGCGGTGGGATCATTCCGCTGGCGGTCTTCGATCGCGGCGCCCACGTCGGCGCGGAAGGTATCGAGTTTGATCGCAAGCTCAGAGTCCAGGCGGACGGGCAGCCCGAGCAGGAAATCGGCCGCCTCGCGGGCCTGGTCGAGCTGGGCGGGAGTGATAAGGCGCAAGTCCATGATTGTCGTCTTCCGGTTGCTGACTGTTATCTGTGGCCAATGTCGCAAACGGCGGGTGGGTATGCGAAGAGGTTGCACCAAGTTGTGCGGGACTTACGCGACAGGCCCCATTGCGGCGTGAATTAGGTCCCGGGCCTGATCTCCTGACACCGCCAGAGCGGCCAGTTCGTCAAAGGCATTGAGGTAGAGCCGGACCTCGCGGGGCACGGTCACGGTCACCTGAGCGGCCAGCAGTTCGACGCGGATTCGCTCCGCGTCGAAGCAGGTGAATGCCTCCAACGTCCACATGGGGCGGCGTTCCACGGTGAAGGGGATGATGCCGAACCACACTGACGGCAACTCGATCACCTTCAGCAGGCGGTCAAGCTGTTCGGTCATGACAGCCGCATCACCCACCCCATAGCGGAGTACCGACTCTTCAATGACCATGACAAACTTGCGTCCCAATTTGCTCAGCACCCGGTTGCGGCGCATCCGTGCCTCAACTGCTTCGGCCACATCGTCCGGGGTTCCCTGGAATCTGGTGATCGCCGACATCAGAGCTGCGGCGTAACTGGGGGTCTGGCATAGGCCGGGGATCACTGTGGAGCAGTAAATCCGCATTATCCGGGTTCGCTCGTAGAGCGGAATCCTGGTCTCCTGGGTGCGGCGCATCCCGGCGACATGCAACCGTCGCCATTCGAGGTACATCGAGTCCGCCGCCCGGGATGCCGCGATCAGGTCTGCAGCTTGCCCTTCGGCCTCGCAGATACGGCACCAGACTCGGATGTCTTCGTCGGTGAGTGCCTGACGTGCGTTCTCGATTCTGGATGTCTTGGACTTGTGCCAGTCGGCGGCCGCAGACAACTCATGGGCGGTAAGCCCGGCGTCCAGCCGGATTTCCCGCAGCCGGGTAGCGACCTGCTGTCTGGCGCGCTGGACGCTCGAGGACGGCGAGATGGCCATCGGTAGCGGATGCAGGTTCAGGGCCGGTAGTCGGCGTGGTCGATCGCCCGCTCCCAAACTGCTTCGAATGCGGTGGCGCAGTGATTCACCACGGCCGAGTCTTCACACCATTCGTGATCAAGAAAGTCGCCGTTGCCTGCGAAGTGACCAAACCGTACCATCCGGTCATCGAGCACCCAGAAGTCATTACCCGGCAGACACAAATCCGAGGCCCGTCGGCGCGGCAACCAGCGCACCTGCTCCCCAGCGGCCACATTTAGCCCAGGAGTGATTAGGTACTCGAATCGGACGAAATCTGACAATGGCTCAGACACGATCCGAGCACGACGGAAGGAGATACCGCGAGCCACGTGTGTACGCACCAGGTCATACCAGTCTGGCAGCGTCGGGTCGGTGATCTGGCCGTCTGCGAGCCAGGCCAGGAACAGCGGGTCATCGGGGGTGTACTGGTCGCGCATCTCCAGATGCACGGCCGATGAGGTTGCGCTCTTGATCAGTTCACTGAACGGCGGGACCTTCACTGTCACGCAGTGCCTCCAGGACGATGTGCCTCATCCGAGCAGGGAGCCGGACCACCAATTCGTGATCCGCGATCGGGCTGTGGCTGGTCACTTCGGCGAGTGTCTGCGCATCCGTGACCTTCCAGCCCGTGATCAACAGGTCGGAGGTCGGCTCGTCCACAAACACTGCCGGGCAGTTGTCCCCACCAGTGTTCGGATCGATTCCTATGAAACGTAGCGCCATCGCGTGCCCCTCTGTGGAGTGTTCCACGTCCTTACACTCCGACCCGACCACGGTGCGTGGTTCACGTCAAGAAATTGCCGTGCAACTCTGCGCAACCACAGTTGCGCAGAGAACCAGGGCCGAATGAGATTCGGGTCGTCGGGGTGTACTGGTCGCGCATCTCCAGATGTATAGCCGACGAGGTTGCTCTTTTGATCAGTTCACTGAATGTGGGACTTCTCTGTCACGCGATGCCTCCACGACGATTTGCCTCATCTGGGCAGGGAGCCTGACCACCGTTTCAGACGCTGGTTACCAGTTCCGCTCCGGCGGCGCGCAGTTCGCTTAGGGCGCGGGTTGTGCTGTGCGGGGCGACGCCTGCGGTGAGGGGGAGCAGGACTCGGGTGCTGAAGCCTTCGTGGATCGCGTCGGTGGCGGTGGCGCGGACGCAGTAGTCGGTGGCGATGCCCACTATGTCCACGTCGGTGACGGCGTGCTCACGCAGCCAGTCGGCCAGGGACTTGCCAGTCTCGTCCATGCCCTCGAAACCGCTGTAGGCGGCTGCGTGCTCGCCCTTGAGGAACACCGAATCGATGCGGCTGGTGTCCAGGCCGGGATGGAAGTGCTCGCCTTGGGTGCCTGCTACGCAGTGCGGCGGCCAGGAGCTGGCGTAGTCCGGGTGGGTGGAGAAGTGGCCGCCGGGATCTACATGGTGATCCCGGGTGGCCACGATCTGGCTGTAGCCGCCGCCGTGTGCGGCCAGGTATGCGGTGATCGCGCGGGCTACCGCTGCACCGCCGGTCACGGCCAGCGAGCCGCCTTCGCAGAAGTCGTTCTGCATGTCCACGATGATGAGCGCGCGCATCACCCTACGGTAGATCGTCATGAATGCTGACCGGCCGGACTACTGGAACCACAACATCCACTATCAGCGGCTTGTCCTGCGCGCTGTGCCGCCAGCTTGCGGCCGGGCGCTGGATGTCGGCTGCGGCGACGGGCTGCTCGTCCGCCGGCTGGCTCCGCACTGTGGCGAGGTCGTGGGGATCGACATGGCCGCCCGCATGATCCGGGTTGCCCGGCAGCGCTGTCGTGACCTGCCGAACGTGTCCTTTGTTCAGCGAGACTTTATGGCGTGTCCGTTCGGTGAAAATAACAATGATTTTGATTTTGTCTGTTCGGTCACCGCGATTCATCACATGGACTTCGCTGGCGCGGTGACGGCGATGCGGCGGTTGCTGCGGCCCGGCGGGCGCCTCGTGATTGTCGGGCTGGCCCGGGACGCTTCACCTGCCGATTGGCTGGCCGGCGCGGCGGCCGTCCTGCCCAGCCGGGTGCTGCGGGTGGCGCACGGGGAGAGTTCCTCCGGCGCTCCGGTCGCGGCTCCGCAGATGAGCTGGTCGCAGGTGCGGGCGGCCGCGATGGAGTTGCTGCCTGGTGTGCGCTACCGGCGTCACCTGCTGTGGCGTTACTCCCTGGTCTGGCAGAACTGTGGCTAGTCCCCGTCGGGGTCGAACACGGTGGGGATGGCCGGGTAGCCACGGGAGAGCTGCAGGGCGTAGCCGGGCAGTTCGGCGATCGCCTGCTGGTGCCGCTCCCTGGCGGCCTGTGTGCTCTGGCTGGCGGTGATCTCGCCACTGCGCACCAGCGGCTGCAGCAGCGCCCGGTCGTGCCGCCCGGCATCCGGCGGGGCCAGCGTGATCAGCTCCGACAGCGCCGTGCCCTGCTCGTCTCGGTGCCGCACCGCCCACTTGCGTCCGCCCCGGCCCGGCTTGCCCACCGAGCGCTTGGCCATCGGGCGCAGCGCGGTGCTGCCCTCGGAGTCGGCGCGGGCCACCAGCTTGTAGACCAGCGCCGCCGTGGCGGCGCCCGAGCCGGTGACCAGCGCGGTGCCCACACCATAGCCGTCCACCGGGATGGTGCCGAGCGCGGCGATCGAGAACTCGTCCAGATCCCCGGTCAGCACGATCTTGGTCTTGGTGGCCCCCAGGTCGTCGAGCAGCGTCCGGACCTGGCGGGCCAGGCTGGGTAGGTCACCGCTGTCGATCCGGACCGCGCCGAGTTCTGGGCCGGCCAGTTCCACTGCCGTCCGCACCGCCCGGGGCACGTCGAAGGTGTCCACAAGCAGCGTGGTCCCGGGGCCGAGTGCCTCCAACTGCGTGGCGAAGGCGTGCCGCTCGCTGTCGTGCAGCAGGGTGAAGGCGTGCGCGCTCGTCCCGGTGCTCGGCACCCCGAAGTCCCGCCTGGCCTGCAGGTTCGACGTGGCGTCGAAGCCGGCGATGTAGGCCGCCCTGGCGCTGGCCACGGCGGCGTATTCGTGCGTACGGCGGGATCCCATCTCGATCAGCGGCCGGCCGCCGGCGGCGGTCACCATCCGGGACGCGGCGGACGCGATCGCGCAGTCGTGGTTGAAGATCGACAGGATGATCGTCTCCAGCACCACGGCCTCGGCGAACGTCGCCTCGACGACGAGGATGGGCGAACCGGGAAAGTAACACTCGCCTTCCGCGTATCCCCAGATGTCCCCGGCGAAGCGGTACGACTCGAGGTAGTCGAGGGTCGGCTCGTCCACGGCAGCCGCCTCGCGCAGGAAGTCCAGCTCGTCCGGGCCGAACCTGAAGCGCCCGAGCGCGTCGAGGAACCGGCCGGTGCCCGCGACCACGCCATACCTGCGGCCGTGCGGCAGATGCCGGGCGAACATCTCGAAGACCGCGCGCCGCCTCGCCGCCCCACTGCGCAGAGCAGCCTGGAGCATGGTCAGCTCGTAGTGGTCGGTCAGTAGCGCGGTGCCGGGCCGGCCGGCTTCGCTGATACCAGGACTGCTCACGAGTGGAAGACTATGGCGGAGGAGGTGAGTATGCGGTGAGCGTTGCGCCAGCCGAGGTGGATCGCCCGCAGTCTGACCAGGAGACCACACCGGACACGCCGTGGATCGCCATCGTGTGGAACGATCCGGTCAACCTCATGACCTACGTGACCTACGTGTTTCAGCAGGTCTTCGGCTACCCGAAGCGGAAGGCCGAACGGCTCATGCTGGACGTGCACCACAAGGGCAAGGCGGTTGTCGCGGCCGGGACGCGCGAGGAGATGGAGCGCGACGTGGAGATCCTGCATGGCTACGGGCTGTGGGCCACCCTGTCCCAGGACCGCTGAAGCATGGCTGCGCAGGACGGCTCCGGCGACCTGGCTGGCTTCCGGCGGGTACGCCGGGGCGGCGCTGCCGTGCGGTTCGCCACCACCGAGGCACAGCTGTTGCGCGCCCTTGTCGGCCAGGTGGCCGATCTGCTGGGCGATGATCAGGCTGGGAGTACCGGCTCGGTGGGCTCCGGCTCGGTGAGCGGGGATCCGCTCGCGGAGCTGCTTGGGCTGAGTTCGAACTCCGAGTTGCCTGATGACCCGGTGCTCGCCCGGCTGCTGCCCGACGCCTACCGCGACGACCAGGACGCCTCGGCCGAGTTCCGCCGCTACACCGAGCGCGGCCTGCGCTCCGGCAAGGCGGCCGCCGCTCAGACGGTGCTGGACACCCTGCCGGAGGAAGGCGGCGAGATCCGGCTCTCCGCGGACCAGGCGCAGGCCTGGCTGCGCTCGATCAACGACGTCCGGCTCGCGCTCGGGGTCTGGCTGGACGTCAGCGAGGACCCCGACGAGATGTACCAGCAGCGGGCTGAGCAGGGCGGGCCGCAGGCGGTCGGCCTGTGGATCTACGACTGGCTGTCGTTCCTGCTGGACACGCTGGTCGAAGCCCTCTCCTGAGCCACCGGACGGGGAGCGTCTGACGGGCTCCAGGTACGCTCGGGACCATGCTGACGATCGGCCGGACGCTGCACGGCAAGATCGTCGCGCACGCCCGGGCCGATCACCCGGACGAGGCGTGCGGCGTGATCGCCGGGCCGGCCGGGAGCGGCCGGGCCGAGCGCTTCATCCCGATGATGAACGCCGAGCGCTCACCCACGTTCTACCGGTTCGACTCGATGGAGCAGTTGCAGGTGTGGCGGGAGATGGACGACCGGGACGAGGAGCCCGTGGTCATCTACCACTCGCACACGGCCACCGAGGCCTACCCGTCCCGCACCGACATCTCCTATGCGAGCGAGCCCGGCGCGCACTACGTGCTCGTTTCCACCAGGGAAACCGAGCAGACCGAATTCCGCTCGTTCCGGATCCGCGACGGCGCGGTGGCCGAAGAGGAGGTCCGCGTCGCCGAGGAATGATCCCGGCGGACGACGGGTTGTGATGCCTGGAAGCCGCTGTCCGCACTACGCGCCGCATGTCCACCGTGCATGCGCCGCACCGCGGCGTGCCAGACCGGCAGACACCACCTGACACTGGAGCACCGCATGGCCATCGAGGTCCGTATCCCGACGATTCTGCGCACCTACACCGGCGGGGCCAAGGCGGTCGAGGGCTCGGGGGCCACGCTGGCCGAGCTGCTCACCGATCTGGAGGCCCGGCACGGTGGCCTGCGCGCCCGGCTGGTCGACGACGCTGGGCTGCGGCGGTTCGTGAACGTCTACCTCAACGACGAGGACGTCCGCTTCCTCGGCGGGCTGGAAACCCCGCTGTCGGACGGCGACACGGTCACCGTCCTGCCCGCCGTCGCCGGTGGTGCGGCGGTGGCTGGCAGCGCGGTCACCGGGCGCGGCCCGGCGGCCTGAGCCCCCTGCCTGGTTCGCGGGATGCGCTACGACTCGCTGCTCGACTCGCTGGGCCGTACCCCCTTGGTCGGGCTGCCCCGGCTGTCGCCCGGGCCCGGCATCCGGCTATGGGCCAAGCTGGAGGACCGGAACCCGACCGGCTCAGTCAAGGACCGCGCCGCGTTCTTCATGATCGAGCAGGCGGAGAAGGACGGGCTGCTCTCACCCGGCTGCATGATCCTGGAGCCGACCTCGGGTAACACCGGCATCTCCCTGGCCATGGTGGCGAAGCTGCGCGGCTACCGGATGACCTGCGTGATGCCGGAGAACACGTCGGTGGAGCGCAGGCAACTGCTCGGCATGTTCGGCGCCGAGATCATCTTCTCCCCGGCCGCGGGCGGCTCCAACGAGGCCGTCCGGGTGGCCAAGAAGATCTCCGCCGAGCATCCCGACTGGGTCATGCTCTACCAGTACGGCAACGAGGCCAACGCCCGTGCGCACTACGAGACCACCGGCCCCGAGCTGCTGGCCGACCTGCCGGAGATCACCCACTTCGTGGCTGGCCTCGGCACCACGGGAACCCTGATGGGCACCGGCCGCTTCCTGCGCGACCATTGCCCCGGCGTGCAGATCGTCGCCGCCGAACCCCGGTACGGGGAACTGGTCTACGGGCTGCGCAACGTGGACGAGGGCTTCGTTCCGGAGCTGTACGACCCATCGGTGCTCACCAGGCGGTTCTCGGTGTCCACCGCCGACGCGCTGCACCGCACCCGCGAGCTGCTGGCGGTCGAGGGCATCTTCGCCGGGATCTCCTCCGGCTGCGCGCTGCACGCCTCCATCTCCATCGCCACCAAGGCCGCCGCGGCGGGCGAGCGGGCCGACATCGCACTCGTGATCGCCGACGGCGGCTGGAAGTACCTGTCCACCGGCGCCTACAGCGGGACCGAGGAGGAGGCCGAGGCCCGGCTCGAGGGTCAGCTATGGGCTTGATCACCGGGCCGGACGCCACCGGCGAGGCGGGCGCCTTCGACCAGGCGACCGCGGTGATCCAGGTCGGCGACGGGCGCTACGACATGCGCCCCGACCCGCGGTTCGCCCCGGAGACCGCATCCGGCGGCACCCAGTCGGCGGTGAACGGCGGTGTGCTGATCGCGGCCATGCTGCGGGCCGTGCTGGACACCTCGCCGCACCCGTATCCGGTGGTCACCAACGCGCACTTCCTGCACGTGCCCGCGATCGCCCCGGCCCGGATCGGTGTGACCTGGCTCAAGCACGGCAAGACCGCGGCGGTGGCCAGGGTCTCGCTCAGCCAGGACGGCGCGCCGATGATCGAGGCGATGGTGGCCACCGGCGCGCTGCCCGATCCGGCCGGCCTGGTGACCGCCGGGACTCCGGAGAGCCTGTCCTGGACCGGGCGGCCGCCCGAACTCCCGCCGGTCGGGGACTGCGTCGAGGTCGCGGCCGCGGGCGGGCTGCGCGGCCAGGTGGATCTCCGTCTCGACCCGGCCACCG